>LFSK01000156.1:2694-64140 GCA_001512555.1 Clostridiaceae bacterium DTU059
ATCATAGGTATGTGGTTTGTGGGCTATGACAAGCAAAAAATGCTTGACACCGTCGACAATCATCTGGCGAGTATTTTCATATTTCAGTCCATAGGGCTTGTGATTTTTGGGATCGTTGTCTATTTGTTTGGATCACGGCTTATTAAGCCTTTGAAGAATGTGACAGGGCATCTGGTCAAAATCTCAGAGGGCAGATTTGATCTGGAGATTCCGGATACCAGACTGAAGGATGAGATTGGTGACATCGTTAGGGCCTCGAGGGCTATGCAGAATTCCACACGGAATATAATAAAAACCATCCTGGAAGAATCTGAGAGCATTGATGAAGTAATTATGGCCACAGTGAAAAATATGAATGATCTCAAGAAAGATATGCAGGAAGCCTCCGCCACCACGGAGCAGCTCTCTGCCGGGATGCAGGAAACTGCAGCCTCACTTCAGGAAATGAATGCAACATCTGTACAGATTGAGGCAGCGGTTGACAATATGGCAAAAAGAGCCAGTGAAGGAAGCAGAACCGTAGAAGAAATAAAGATGCGTGCCGCGGACCTCAGACAAAAAGCGATAGAATCAAAAACAACTGCCCTTGAGCTTCTGGGCCGGAGCCAAAAAGATCTGGAAACGGCCATTAAGAACTCTAGATCCATAGAACAGATACAACTGTTGACCGATGCAATTCTGGAGGTGGCAGTCCAGACAAATATGCTTTCACTGAATGCCGCCATAGAGGCTTCAAGAGCAGGGGAATATGGCACCGGCTTTGCAGTGGTGGCAGATGAGATCAGAAAGCTTGCCGAGGACTCCAAAAAGACTGTGGAGGAAATCCAGCAGGTTACCGGAACGGTAACCGAGGCTGTCGACAATCTTGTAAAGTGTTCGGAGAGCATCGTTGCCTTCATAGGCGACAGGGTCGTTCATGACTATGACAATCTGGTTGAAACCGGCGAACGATATGATCTTGATGCCCGGTACGTAAACGATATGATGCAGGATGTCAGCTCCACATCAGAGCAGCTCATGGCTTCCATCAGTAATTTGATGAAGGCCATCAATGATGTGTCCATGGCAGCAAATGAAGGGGCCACGGGTACGTCACAACTGGCAGAAATGATTGCCCGCGTTGCCGATAAGAGCGGTGATGTTGTTGAGATGGCAGGAAAGGCTAACAGGAGTGTTACAACCCTGAAAGAATATGTCCATAACTTTACAATATAGCAAGCTGCGCAGACGCCACTCTTCATGGAAAGGCCGAAAACATGCCGTTTTAGCTAAAGGCATATGGAGAAAAACTCCATGTGCCTTTTTTATTTGAGCCAATAGTTCTATTGTGTTCCGTACATATGTTCGGTATAATAAGTATGCCTTAAGAAGGTAAGGAAAGAATATATACTATGTCACATGTAGAGATAAAAAGGAAGAAATAATCATGAAGAACAATATCATAGTAAGAGGTGCCTGCGAACATAATCTTAAAAACATCGATGTTGAAATACCACGGGATAAGCTTGTTGTGATTACAGGGATAAGTGGTTCAGGTAAATCATCACTTGCCTTTGATACCATTTATGCAGAGGGACAGAGACGCTACATGGAGTCCCTCTCCTCTTATGCACGGCAGTTTCTGGGGCTGATGGAGAAACCCGATGTGGAGTCCATAGATGGGCTTTCACCGGCAATATCCATAGACCAGAAGACAACCTCCAGGAACCCCCGTTCCACCGTGGGAACCGTTACCGAGATCTACGACTATTTCAGATTGATGTTTGCGAGGATAGGTGTTCCCCATTGTCCCGAATGCGGCTTGGAGATCTCCCAGCAGTCGGTGGATCAGATGGTTGATGCGGTTATGACCCTGGAAGAAGGAACGCGTATCCAGGTTCTGGCGCCCGTTGTCCGGGGAAGAAAAGGCGAGTATACAAAACTCATCCAGGATGCCAGAAAAAACGGGTATATCCGAATCCGGATTGACGGAGAGGTTATGGAAATAGAGGATGAGATCCGTCTTGATAAAAACAGGAAGCATACCATTGAAATAGTGGTGGACAGACTCATCATCCGCAAAGGAATTCAAAAGCGGCTCACTGATTCAATAGAAAGTGCATTGAATCTGGCTGGCGGTCTTCTGATCATAGATGTCATGGGCAAGGAAGAGTTGCTGTTCAGTCAGAACTATGCCTGTCCGGATTGCGGCATCAGCATTGAGGAGCTTACACCGCGGATGTTTTCCTTCAACAACCCTTACGGTGCCTGTCCCGATTGTGACGGACTTGGCATGTTGCTCAGGATAGATCCGGATCTGGTGATTCCTGACAGAACCAAATCCATGGCAGAGGGAGCCATTGCAAGCGGAGGCTTTAATTTCACCAACGGGGATAGCTACGGACGGATGTATCTAGATGCCATGGCCAAGCACTATGGTTTCAGCGTTGATACTCCCGTGAAAGATCTGCCGGAAAAGACCCTGAACAAGATCCTCTATGGCACCGGAAAAGAGAAAATCCGGGTGGAGTATGACAGGGGATACGGAAAAGAGAGCTTTATGAGTACTTTCGAGGGGATTATCAACAGCATGGAAAGGCGTTACCGGGAGACCAAATCCAATACCATGAGGGACTATTACGAATCCTTCATGAGCCAGACTCCCTGTCCGGGATGCCAGGGAAGGCGCCTTAAAAAAGAAAGCCTTGCGGTTACTGTGGGAGGGAAGAATATCCACGAAATCACCCTCATGTCGGTTCGGGAATGTATGGATTTTTTCCAAAACCTGAATCTGGGAACCAGGGATGCCACAATAGCCGCACAGATCCTCAAAGAGATCAAAGCGCGCCTTAAGTTTCTGGTGGATGTGGGTCTGGACTATCTGACCCTTTCCCGTGCTGCAGGTACCCTGTCCGGCGGTGAGGCACAGCGCATCAGACTGGCGACCCAGATAGGCTCCGGGCTGATGGGAGTTCTGTATATACTTGACGAACCCAGTATCGGGCTTCATCAGCGCGACAACGAGCGTCTTCTTGCAACCCTCAGGCGTCTGAGGGATCTGGGGAACACGCTGCTGGTGGTGGAGCATGATGAAGATACCATGTATGCGGCAGATCACATTATCGATATGGGCCCCGGCGCGGGGGAGCATGGCGGGAAAATCATCGCACAGGGAAATGTTGAAGAGATCAAACAGAACCCTAACTCCATTACGGGGCGGTACCTGAGTGGTGCTGTTAGAATAGAGGTGCCTCAAAAAAGGAGGGACTATAATGGGAAGGTCATCAGAATTTTGGGAGCTAAAGAGAACAATCTCAAGGACATAGATGTGGATATCCCTCTCGGCGTCTTTACCTGTGTGACAGGAGTATCGGGTTCGGGAAAGAGCTCGCTGGTCAACGAGATACTCTACAAAAAACTTGCCAACAAGCTGAACCGTGCAAAAACCAAAGCCGGACAGCATCGGGATATGCTGGGTCTGGAACATCTGGACAAGGTGATAAATATTGACCAGTCACCCATTGGAAGAACACCGCGTTCCAATCCAGCCACCTATACCGGGGTCTTCGATTTCATCCGCAGCTTATTTGCCGAGACCATGGACGCCAAGATGAAGGGTTATAAACCCGGGCGCTTCAGTTTCAACGTCAGAGGAGGCAGATGCGAGGCATGTACCGGTGACGGTATCATCAAGATCGAAATGCACTTTCTCCCCGATGTTTATGTACCCTGTGAGGTGTGCAAGGGTAAGCGATACAACCGTGAAACACTTGATGTGAAGTACAAGGGGAAAAGCATTGCTGATGTGTTGGATATGACGGTGGACGAAGCCCTGGAGTTCTTCGAAAACATACCCAGAATTCAGAGAAAGATGCAGACCCTGCATGAAGTAGGTCTTGGCTATATCCGCCTGGGACAGTCCGCCACCACCCTTTCAGGAGGCGAGGCTCAGCGTGTTAAGCTGGCAACCGAGTTGTCCAGAAAAGCTACCGGCAAAACCATGTATATTCTGGATGAGCCCACCACCGGCCTTCATATGGCCGATGTCCACAAGCTTATTCAGGTTCTGCAACAGCTGGTGGATGCAGGTAATACTGTGGTGGTCATTGAGCATAATCTGGATGTTATAAAGACCGCCGATCATATCATTGATCTGGGTCCGGAGGGCGGTGACAGGGGAGGACAGCTTGTGGCCTGTGGACGACCTGAAGAAATTGCTGAGGTGGAGAATTCCTACACCGGACACTTTTTGAAGAAACTGCTGTCCGGAAACCAGAAAAAGGCCTGAGCAGTGGGAATATAACCCACAGAGGATTACAATCCTCTCTTGTTTCTGGTACAATCAGATGAAGGAGCTTGAATGCTTCAGCCGGCTTGCCATACACGTAACAGGGAATAACGGCAGGCCGGCTTTGCATCTAAATGGAGGGAAGCGGCTATGTTTCGCAGATCAAGTATTCTTGTGTCATTATTGCTTGTCATGACCATGGCTGTTACGGGATGCGGAAGATACACTGTGGAGGAGAGCGGGACACGCAACAGCGAATTGCCTTTAGCCACCGGGAGCCCGGAACCCACTGTTGAGCCCCCTGCTGCCGATGAAAAGACTGAGTCTGAAGGCGAATTGACGCCCTTTGCCCAGAACCGGGGATTTGACCTGGTCTATGGGTACATGGACGAAGCGGGTAATGTGGTCATTCCGCCCCAGTATGGCAGTGCTGAGCCCTTCTTCGCATGCGGCCTGGCCATTGTCGGTGATACCAACGGCAAACTGGGGCTTATAGACAGGACAGGAGAATTCGTGGTAAGTCCGGAGGCCGATTTCATCACCTATGGCGATGGTGTGTTTATCGCGCAGATCTATGGCGAAGGCACCATTGCCCGAGCCTATGACGAAAACGGAGAATTCCTGTTTGAGAAGCCCGATTATATTTATCCTTTCAGCGACGGGCTGTCCAGAGTGTATAGGGAAGATGGATCCGCAGGTTATATCGATAAAAGCGGGAACATGGTTTTGGAACTCCCCTATAAGGAATTTAGTATTTTTCTCGATGGTGTGGCAAGGGTCTCAAATAAATACGGTGGTCCCACTATACTGATCGACAAACAGGGAAATGACCTTACCGACAAGCTTTCATCAGGTCTGCGCATGGTTGAGGAGAATAGTCTTTTTGGCTATGAGGATAAGGATGGGAACAGGGTCATTGAACCACGGTTCCGCATTGCAGAACCCTTCAGGAATGGATTTGCCATTGTGGCTGTTGACGGGGTGAACACCTCCTACGGTATCATCGATACCCAGGGAAATTATGTGCTGGAGCCGGAGTACTGTGTCATCCGGAGAGCGCGCAACGGTTCATTTATAGTAGGTGAAAAGCTGAAAGGGGATCTATATATTCCGCCCATGTACGAGGAATATTCCAAAAAGGCTCTCTTCAGCAGTGATCTGAAAAGAAATACCGAATGGATCTTTGTGGAACTGGACAGCCTTGATGAGAAGTACACCTGTGTCAGTGACGGCAGCAGGATATACTATCTTGATGCCCAACTGAACAGGGCGACCCATCTGCCGGAATTCAGCGGCCGTGGGCTCATGCTGGCTGACGGGTCCAGGCTCAGAGGAACCATCGACGGCCATATAACGGTAGCCGACCGGGCAGGGAACATCCTCATGAGGGACGAGGGGCTTACTTTGCTGGAGGGCGGAGTCAGAACCCGTACTATCACCTGGTACCCTCATGATTGTTCCGCCATCACTTACACGGTTCTTGAAGGGTTGGAGGATACCGGGCTTCAGGATGAGCTGAACCGGATCATAGAAGAGGAAGCAAAGGGGTACTGGAGTTACCAGGAGCCCGATGCCGAAGACCCATATTTCTTCCCGATCCTCGACGTGAACTGCTCGGTGATGATCAATAAGGACTTAATGCATATCGAACTGGGAGTTTATGAGTACTGGCTTGGTGCGGCTCACGGCGGATATTACTGGGGTAATACATATGTCAATACCCGGGACGGAAAGATCTATACAATTGATGATCTCTTCATATCACCGGAGGCAGGACGCAAACGTTTGAGCGAGAAGGTGACCGAGGGTATGCAGGAAGAACCGGAAAGATATTTTCAGGATTATGTTGAACCGGAGCAGATACAGACTTTCCATCTGGAGAATGACGGATTGATCATTTACTTTGGGGAATATGAAATTGCCCCCTATGCGGCCGGACTGCCCGAGTTCTATATTCCATTTTCGGAGATCATGGATCTCATTGATACCCAGGGTGATTTCTGGAAAGCATTTAATTGATAAGGTGGAACCGGAAGCGTGCTTCCGGTTTCCTGATTTTTGAGCCGGAGCTTGCCGGCGGGTATCCGCACTCCATGCGGCGGGAGTGGCCGGAAGCCCTGGAGTGTGTGATGGATTCATAAAACTAACCAATTGAATTATAGGGCGTAAAAGTTTATAATTGGGTTTAACTCTTGGTAAGAGACAATTTGGTGTATGGTGGGGTTAGCTATGAAAACAATTGCAGAAATCAATGAGCGAATAAAGAACCGCAAGGCCGTGGTTGTCACTGCTGAAGAGATCATCGATCTTGTGGAGGAGAAGGGCATCAAGAAGGCTGCTCAGGAAGTGGATGTGGTGACCACGGGAACCTTTGGACCCATGTGCTCCAGCGGTATGTTCATCAATTTTGGTCACTCCAAGCCGGGCATAAAGATGACCAGAACCTGGCTCAACGATGTTCCTGTCTTCTCCGGCATTGCTGCAGTTGATGCCTATGTGGGAGCTACCGAATTATCGGAGCGCCAGGGCATGCAGTATGGCGGCGCCCATGTCATACAGGACTTTATAGAGGGCAAGGATATCCGCCTTTATGCAGAAAGCCGCGGGACGGACTGTTATCCCAGGCGTGAAATCAGAACCACCATCAATAAAAACAACGTGAATCAAGCTTATCTTTTCAACCCGAGGAACTGTTACCAGAACTATCCTGCTGCCACCAATTCTTCGGATAGAATCATGTACACCTATATGGGCACCCTTTTGCCCAACTTTGGCAATGTTACCTACTCCACATCCGGTGAACTGAGTCCATTGATGAATGATCCGGAATACCGGACCATAGGTATCGGCACCCGCATATTTCTCGGGGGTACCCAGGGCTTTATAGCCTGGGAGGGGACCCAGCATGATCCCGGACAGGAACGCCTTGAAAACGGGACTCCCGTTAGTCTTGCGGCTACCCTGGCTCTGATCGGAGACGCCAAGAAGATGAGCAGCAGATACATCAGGGCGGCTGTCTATGACCGGTATGGCGTGAGTCTGTTTGTGGGAGTGGGGATACCAATTCCCATACTGGATGAGGATATGCTGATAAGGACTGCAGTCAGAAACAGGGATATCGTGACCACTCTGGTGGATAAGAGCGGCCGTGAGGATTTGGGAATACGTCTGAGCTATGAGACCCTGCGCAGCGGTTGGGTTGAAATAAAGGGCAGGCAGGTACCCACCGCACCTCTGTCCAGCCTGAAGATGGCTCGTGAAATAGCGGGCGAACTGAAAAACTGGATAGTAAGCGGTAATTTCATTTTGAGCGAGCCGGTTGAAAAGCTCCCTTACAGGAAGGAAAGGCTCAACAGCCTTGAAATCAGGGGTGAATAGGTGGAGGTTTGTCTATGAAAACCATTAAAATAAGTATATATTATCCTTTAAATAAGATTACGGTACCCCTTGTCAGCACATTGATCAAGGAGTTTGACCTGCAGGTTAACATCCTGCATGCCGATATCAGCCTCAACAAAACAGGAAAACTGGTGGCAGATGTATCAGGGGAAGAACAGAACCTGGATGACGCCCTTAAGTTCATTGAGGAACAGGGCATTGGATACAGGCTGTTTAATAAAAAACTGATATGGCATGAAGAATTATGCGTTCACTGTGGGGCATGTACGGCGGTCTGCCCTTCCCATGCCCTGACCATGTCGGGTGAGACCTGGAGCCTGGAATTCCACAAGGAGAAATGCCTGGTATGCGGATTGTGCACCAAGGCATGCCCTCTTAACGTTATGAGCCTTCAGGATTAAGCGCTATGGGTACCAGACGTTTTTACAGGGATAACTATAACGCCGACAATCTCGTGTTCTTTAAAGCTGTGTTTGATGAAACTGACCTTTGTATCGGCGCCTGGACCGATCTGCGCAAAGAGGCTATTCAAGCCATAAGGGAATGCAGGAGCATAATTGAGGATTATATCAGAAAGCATCCTGAATTCTTTCATAGCCTGGAGCCGGTCGTTCCCCTCGCCGGTGCCCCGACAATTGTGGCCGACATGTGCCAGGCGGCAAGGATAGCCGGCGTAGGCCCAATGGCTGCTGTAGCCGGAGCCGTTGCCAGGTTTGTGGGTGAAAGACTTCTTGAGAAGTCCGGCGAGGTCATCGTGGAAAATGGCGGTGACATATTCCTCCACAGCCGAAACGACAGGAGGATAGGGATATATGCAGGTAATTCTCCCTTGAGCGGCAAGATAGGACTTCTGGTGAGGAAGGAGATGTCCCCCTGTGGGATTTGTACCTCCTCGGGGACGGTGGGGCATTCCCTGAGTTTCGGCAAAGCGGATGCGGCTGTGGTAGTGTCAAAGGATGTATCACTTGCCGATGCCTGTGCTACCGCATTGGGAAACAGGGTTAAGACACCGGAGGACGTTGAAGATGCACTCGATTTTATAGCCGGCAAGCCGGGTGTGATGGGGGCATTGGTGATCATAGGAGAGTTTATAGGAGCCCTTGGCGATATAGAGCTGATAAGACTTTAGCTCATCAGCAAATAAAAAAAAGGCCAAACCACCGGGGGGTTAGGATTTAGTCTGGCCCAACAATCTTATGAATCTATGCCTATGATATATTATTCACCAAGAGGTGTAAAGAATGACTGATTATTGGTCAGATCCAGCCCGGTGCATCGTTTTAGAGCCGTATAGAATCCTGGGGAAACCTGTTGAATACATCGAGTTTTTTAGCTGTCTTTGTCAATTTATGATAGTGATTCAAAGGATTCAGCGGTTTTTATTTCCCGGCGATGGCGTGCCGGTATACGACGGACGGTTCCGGCAGCCACAGTGTTGTAAACACAATAGTACTGATGTGGATTTGGATTATTTGATATGGGGTGTTAGTTATGCAGCAGGGCAGAGAGATGTTGAAATCTGCAAAGAGGATCGTTATCAAGGTTGGCACATCAACGCTGACCCATGATAATGGGAAGATGAATCTTATGAGGATGGACAGGCTGGCACTGACCATCGCCGAACTGATGAATGACAACAAGGAAGTTGTTCTCGTTTCTTCTGGAGCCATTGGTGTGGGGATGGGGAAGTTTAACCTGAGGAAACGGCCTGAAGTAATGGGTATGAAGCAGGCCCTGGCGGCCATTGGTCAATGTGAGCTGATGAATATCTACAGCCGCCTCTTCGCTGCCTACAACCACACCGTTGCCCAGGTTCTGCTGACCAAGGCCGATCTGGACGATGAGGTTAAAAAGATGAATGTTATGAATACTTTCAACAGCCTTATGGAGTTCGGGGTTCTTCCCATAGTCAATGAGAACGATACCGTATCCATAGACGAGATAAAGCATTTGAACATGTTTGGCGATAATGATACCCTTTCGGCTGTGGTGGCCAAACTGATATCTGCTGATCTGTTGATAATTCTGTCCGATATCGACGGTCTTTATGATAAGAACCCCGGGAAGAACAAGGAGTGCAATCTGATATCGATTGTTGAGGATATTGATGATACAGTGCTGGGATATGCCGAAGGAAAGGGAACCAGCAGGGGAACCGGAGGAATGATTACCAAACTGGGTGCTGCCAAGATTGTCACAGAAGCCGGTGTCAACATGGTGATTGCCAACGGCAGGGATCCTGCCGCAGTTCTGGACATCCTGGAAGGAGAGAATATCGGTACCCTGTTTGTGAGAAAAGAGAAGAAGTGACATAAGAGTACAGAAAAGAGGCCTCACACAGCGGGCCTCTTTTTACTGCTTCCTGTATGGATTATGTTTAGCCGTTAACCTTGTCCTTCAGAGCCTTGCCTGCCTTGAAAACAGGGGCTTTGGAAGCAGGAATCATGATTTCTTCCTTGGTCTGCGGGTTACGGCCCTTCCTTGCGGCTCTCTCTTTTACCTCAAAGGTACCGAATCCGACAAGAACAACCTTTTCTTGTTTGGACAATGTGTCCTCAACAACAGAGATGAATGCATCGATAGCGGCTTCGCTATCCTTTTTGGTAAGACCGGATTGCTGTGCTACAGCACTTATGAGTTCAGCCTTGTTCATAAGGAATTACCTCCTGCACAAAATTTCGTCATCATTTTATAACGCGTTTTTGATAAAGTCAAGGATTTATGCATGTTTCCCATAAAAGCTGGAGGCTGAAGACGCTCCAATTGCCAAATATAACCTGCAAAAGTACGCATTTACTCTCTGTCGTGTAATATGTGCTATCCAGGCTGTTTATGGCACGGGCAGGCCTTGCAGGATCAAAGGGCAAAGCCTGTCAGGAAATGTTGCCAGAGGGCACAGACGTTTGATTATCCCTGAAAAAAATTATATAATCTATATCAGTAATGGAGATTTGCCGGTCTTTGTCAGACACTCATCGGAGAAGGGATCAAATGGGCAGAACTTTGCGAGGGTTTTGAATATGTCTGTTTTATACCGTTATGTACCAGCAGATAGCATACGCGACATCATCGATTGCGGTATCAAGCTTTCCCAGTGGTACGATCGGGAGCTGGATTTCGGTGATCCCCTGGGGCGGCGGAAGGTTATGCGTGCATTGATCAATCCCTGGGATGATCCTGATAAATCCAGGGATAAATCCTATCGCTGCATAAGGCTTGATCTGGACCCCTCGGAATGCCGGGTGGGTGATTCAGACCTCTATCGGATGGGTCTTGTTGAACCATCCCTGATGGAGCGTTATCTGAGGACATTGGTGCCGCTCTCCGATTATCGGTTCGGGGTTTTCAGAAATCCTGAATGCCTTGTTTTCACATCTATCCTGCCTGACCAGATTGAAGTAACAGGCAAAGTGCAGGATACACCGGTATTGTTTGAAAGCTCGGAGTCGCTGTACCTGGGTAATCTTCTGGAACAGGTTGAACAGCAGCATCAGGATTCGGGCAATACCCTGATCTATGCTTATTGCTGCTATCGTGAATCAAAGGGAAGCATGTACCGCATGGAAAACCAGGAACTGGGGATTACAGTTTTCGTGGATCCCGAAACCGATGCTTACATTGTCACCAGAACCCCTTGATGATGGAGGAGTTATTATAGATAAGAAGGAAATGAAACGCAACGACCCTGTCAGTAGCGGAGACATTCTTTCCCTGCTTGCCGCCAGAGACGGTTACGTCTCCGGGGCTTTTTTAAGCAGAGAACTGAACATCTCAAGGACAGCGGTATGGAAAAGGATTGCAGCCCTGAAGAAGGAAGGCTATCTAATCGATGCTTCCACGAAGAAGGGTTATCGGTTGTTGTCGAATGAGGCCTGCTATGGAAAGTCGGGCATACAAAGCCTGCTCAAGACAGAGTCTTTAGGGCTGGATATACGTTTTTATGAATCGGTGGAGTCCACAAACAATCTTTTGAAGAGCCTGGCTCATGCCGGAGCGGCGCATGGAACCGTGGTTATAGCAAATGAGCAAACCCGTGGCCGCGGCCGGTTGGGAAGGGCATGGGAATCAATGGCCGACAAAGGGATATGGATGTCGGTTCTTTTACGACCCCCGCTTCACCCCGGCAGTGTTCAGACCATCACCCTTGCTGTGGCTGTTGCTGTATGCAGGGCCATCGAGCCCCTGCTTGACGAAAAACCCGGCATTAAATGGCCAAACGATATCCTGATTGGTGGCAGGAAGGTCTGTGGTATCCTGACAGAGCTCTCGGCTGAGGCCGAAAGGGTCTCATGGGTGATTGCAGGGATTGGCCTTAACACCCACTCTTCCCTTGAGGATTTTCCACCCGAACTGAGAAACAAAGCCACATCGCTGGAGTTGCATCTTAGGCAGGGCGGATCGGCGGATCGCACACGCCTGGCAGCAGAGATACTTAACCAACTTGAATCGGTTTATGACAGTTTTTTAGAGAACGGACCGGACCCCATGCTCATGGAATGGCGGCAGCGCTCCATAACCCTTGGGCGTGTGGTGGAACTGGTTCAGGGACAGGAAACATTACGGGGGAAGGCCTTGGATATCGGAGCGGACGGTAGGCTGAAGGTACAGTTGGAAGATGGCAGTGTTCGTGAGCTTTTTTCAGGAGAGATCAGCCTGCGCTACGATTAATTGAACAAGGCTTAAACTGGGTCTTTAACCTTTTATGGGATTGTTATATGATAGTGAAGATTGGGCTTGCATTAACCCCAACACGGGAAATATGAGACGGGAGGTAGTTATGGAACACCAGAACAATCATAGAGAAAACAATGACAACCAGAACAACCGCAGACCGGACAACAGGAGACGGTCATACAACAGGAATCACAGTGGACAGGAAAAAAAGACTTCCATCACTCGAATTGGTTCGGGCAGCAGAAACCGCGGACATTCCAACGGGCAAACTGCCGGCGCAAAGAGCAGGGATCCGCAGAAGAACAATGACAATATGGGCAGGGAAAGCTCAGATCATCGCCACGGCAGGATCTCCAGGAAGAACAACCGATCCCACTACGATCATCTCAATCGCTCCATCAGGGCAAAGCGTGAGGAGACGGTGGATGATATCCGGGCTGATATCGAGCAGTTGGAAAAAGATATCCAGTTTGAAATCAAGCAAATCAAAAGCATTAAGCTTGGGCTGTAATATGATCCAAAACCCGGCTTGGAAAGGTTTGGTTCGCTATGCTTCTTGTCATTGATGTGGGTAATACCAATACAGCCATAGGGGTTTATCAGGGAAGATCGCTGGTCGGGAACTGGCGTATATCCACCAGCAGGGAACGGACTTCCGATGAAATCGGAATGCTGTTGCTGTCATTGCTGAAACATGCGGGGATCAGTCCCGAAATGCTTTCGGATGTGATCATGTGTACGGTGGCGCCTCCTGTTATGCATGCCATGTCAAACGCCATAAAAAATTACCTGGATAAAAAGCCCATTATTGTGGAGCCGGGCATTAAGACAGGTGTTAATATTAAATATGAAAACCCGCGGGAGGTTGGCTCAGATAAAATTGTCAACGCTGCCGCAGCTCTCAGGCTCTACGGTGGTCCGGTTATAATTGTTGATTTTGGCACGGCCACCACCTTTTGTGCCGTCAATTCCAAACGGGATTATCTTGGAGGGGTGATATGCCCCGGTATAAAGATCTCTGCTGAAGCCCTTTTTGACAAGGCATCCAAGCTTCCGAGAATAGAGATTATCAAGCCCAGGCATATTATCGGAAGAACCACCGTAACCAGTATGCAATCTGGAATAGTGCACGGTTATGTTGGGCAGGTGGATCATATTGTCGATCTGATGAAGCAGGAAATGACCGAACAGGGAATACGGGTTGTAGCAACCGGGGGCATGGCCAGGCTCATCGCATCGGAATCCAAAACCATAGATGAAGTAAATCCATTTTTATCCTTGCAAGGGCTTCAGTTTATCTATGAAATGAATAATCCCAAACGAAACGAATCAGATTTGAGCAAATCCGAAGAAATTATTAGAAAACGCGAGTAATAGTGAGATATTTTCGCCAAACCGGGAATAATTATTGGTATTCAATGGAATTCTAAAAATATGCCCATTTGATTATGATAATGAAATTGTTTAATATTGTATTAGCACTCAACAGCGTTGAGTGCTAACAAGCAAATAACCCGTTCACTTGAGTCGGGAAAAATACAAGGAGGGTGAATTCATGAATATTAAACCACTGGCAGACAGAGTAGTCATCAAAATGCTGGAGGCTGAAGAGACCACAAAGAGTGGCATTGTGCTGCCCGGTTCAGCTAAGGAAAAACCCCAGGTAGCCAAGGTCATGGCAGTCGGACCCGGTACAGATGAGGTCAAGATGGAAGTCAAAGAAGGGGATAAGGTTCTCATCAGTAAATATGCCGGAACCGAAGTCAAGATAGATGGCGAAGAATATACCATTGTCAAGCAGGGTGACATCCTTGCGATAGTGGAATAAAGAGGAGGCGAAAAGAATGGCAAAGGACATCAAATTCGGTGAAGACGCAAGGAGAGCATTGGAAAGCGGTGTTAATAAGCTTGCCGATACTGTAAAAATAACCTTAGGTCCCAAGGGAAGAAACGTTGTATTGGACAAGAAATTTGGATCCCCGCTCATTACCAATGACGGTGTTACCATAGCAAAGGAGATCGAGTTGGAAGATCCCTTTGAAAACATGGGTGCTCAGCTGGTTAAGGAAGTAGCTACCAAGACCAATGATGTGGCTGGTGACGGAACAACCACAGCTACACTTCTTGCCCAGGCAATGATCCGCGAAGGATTGAAGAATGTAGCTGCCGGAGCAAATCCCATGATTCTTAAGAAAGGTATTCAGAAGGCAGTGAGCGCTGCTGTTGAAGGAATACAGGAAGTATCCCAGAAAATCAAGGGTAAGAAAGATATCGCCCGTGTTGCTTCCATCTCCGCTAATGATGACGATGTGGGAGAATTGATAGCGGAAGCCATGGAGAAGGTATCCAACGATGGAGTTATCACCGTGGAAGAGTCCAAGACCATGGGTACCAATCTGGAAGTTGTGGAAGGAATGCAGTTCGACCGCGGGTATGTTTCAGCATACATGGTAACCGATACCGAGAAAATGGAGGCCGTGCTGGAGTCACCCTACATTCTCATTACAGATAAGAAACTTTCAAATGTTCAGGAACTTCTGCCCATCCTGGAGCAGATTGTCCAGCAAGGCAAGAAACTGGTCATCATTGCTGAGGATGTGGAAGGTGAAGCCCTGTCCACACTGATCGTCAACAAACTGCGCGGAACCTTTACCTGTGTTGCCGTTAAAGCTCCTGGCTTTGGCGACAGAAGGAAGGCCATGCTGGAGGATATTGCCATACTCACCGGCGGCCAGGTTATCACCGAAGAGTTAGGGCTTGACCTCAAGGAAGCAACACTGTCCATGCTCGGCACCGCCGACAAGGTTGTTGTTCAGAAGGAGAACACCATTATTGTTGGTGGCAGCGGAGACGAGAATAAGATCAAGGACAGGATAGCATCAATCAAATCTCAGATCGAGGAGACAACCTCCGACTTTGACAGGGAGAAGCTTCAGGAAAGGCTTGCTAAGCTTTCCGGCGGCGTTGCTGTCATCCAGGTGGGTGCAGCCACTGAAACCGAGATGAAGGAAAAGAAGCTGCGCATTGAAGACGCTTTGGCTGCAACAAGGGCTGCTGTCGAGGAAGGTATTGTGTCCGGCGGCGGTACAGCTTACATCAATGCTCTGCCTAAGGTGAAGGCACTGCTGGATAACCTGTCCGGTGATGAAAGAACCGGTGCCTTGATTGTTATGAGGGCTCTTGAGGAACCCATCAGGCAGATTGCCATCAACGCAGGCCTTGAAGGTTCAGTCATCCTTGAAAAGGTGCGCAACAGTGAGGTTGGCATTGGCTTTGATGCCCTGCATGAAGAGTATGTCAATATGATAGAAGCTGGTATTGTGGATCCTACCAAGGTAACACGTACAGCCCTTCAGAATGCAGCATCCATTGCCTCCATGGTTCTCACCACTGAGAGCGTGGTTGCTGACCA
Source organism: Clostridiaceae bacterium DTU059 (assembly GCA_001512555.1). Taxonomy (GTDB): domain Bacteria; phylum Bacillota; class Clostridia; order DSM-8532; family DSM-8532; genus Thermoclostridium_A. The sequence continues at coordinate 18,447 of LFSK01000156.1, forward strand.
GCCAGAGAAGCCCGATCCGGCTGCAGCAGCCATGGGCGGCGGAATGCCCGGTATGATGTAATCGGGTAGAGTTAATTAATATTCTCTCCGGTAATAGAGAACACAGGAGAAACACCCGTCCGGCAACTGCCGGCGGGTGTTTCTCGTATACAGCATCTTGCAGGGGACTCATAAAAGACTTATAATACATACATAATCAAATAGTGCATGACGGTGCATGAAAATGCCTGCACAATGTGCATCGAGGGAAGCGGGTGAAAATCCCGCACTGTCCCAGCAACCGTGAAGCTGACAAGACGGCGAATGCCACTGGATTGATAATCTGGGAAGGCGCCGCTCGAGGATGAAGCGAAGTCGGTAGACCTGCCGCCATGTTTGGTTTCTTCTGGGTAAAGAGCAAGCTGCAGAGGGCTTGTTGATCGGATTGTACGAATGATCCGACCCGCTTTGAAGAAAGCGGGTTTTTTATTGAAATCAGCATCGCCTTGAAGAAACACCTATTTGAAGAGTTAATATCTTTGGAGGTGTTTTTTTGATGAAGAGAATGCTATCCCTGTTGATGACCGTTATGCTGCTCCTGGCTATTACTGGCTGTGGCGCAGCATCCACCGGCGAAGGAGTCCGTATCATGGACAGCAGAGGGGTTGAGGTTATCTTTGACTCTGTACCCCGGTCAATCGTATCCCTGAGCCCGGCAAACACCGAAATACTCTATGCCCTGGGCGCGGGGGATCAGATTATTGCTGTCAGTGAATACTGCAACTATCCTGAGGACACCGGAAACAAGCAAAAGCTTCCCACGGGAGAGAAGCTGAATATTGAGGCTTTGATCTCCCTGAATCCTGGTGTTGTTTTTTTGAGCCAAATGGGTGCCATGGAAGACCAGCTAGGGCAACTGGAGAATGCCGGGATCAAGGTGGTCGTTACCGAGGCCAACAGCCTTGATGAAACCTATGAAATTATCAGAATGATCGGGCAGGCTACAGGAAAGAGCAAGGAAGCCGACGAGCTGGTAAGCAGCATGCAGGAAAGCTTTGAAGCCCTGAAGGAAGAAGCCCGGGGAATATCTCAGAAGAGTGTGTATGTGGAGGTCTCCCCCCTACAGTACGGGCTGTGGTCCTGCGGCCGGGAAACCTTTGTGCAGGAACTCTTGGATATTATAGGGGCAAAGAATATATTTGATGATACAACAGGTTGGAGTGCCGTATCAGAGGAACAGGTAATTGAGAGAAATCCCGACATCATTATAACCACTGCAAGCCCGTTGACAGGAATTGAAGACCCTGTGGGAGATATAACCGGACGGGCTAACTGGGCGGAGATCAACGCGGTTAAGAAGGGCCAGGTCTATATGCTGGATGGGGACATGCTGAGCAGGCCCGGACCGAGGCTGGTGGAAGCAGCCAGGGAATTGATGGGAACCATGGATGAGTTATAACCGGTGTGGTTTATACAGATAACTATGACGCAAAAAGGAGGAGGGTCAGGTGCCGGATACCGGAGGCAGACTGCCTGAAAGCAAACGGAGCCTGTGGGTATACCCGCTGAGTGTCATACTGTTTGCAGGGGTACTGTTCATAGCTGTTTCCCTTGGAAGTGTCCAGGTATCGCTCTCCGATACTTGGAATATCCTGCTCAAATACCTTTTTGGGAAAGGGAATATGGCAGAAATACAGAGTGGCACTGAAACCATCATAGCCATGGTGCGATTGCCCCGCGTCCTGCTGGCTGCCATGACCGGCGGCGCTCTTTCCCTGGCGGGGGCTGTGATGCAAAGCCTTCTGAAAAATCCCCTGGCCGATGGTTCCACCCTTGGTGTCTCTTCAGGCGGAGCCCTGGGCGCCGTATTGTCCATTGTACTGGGCATCCGCTTCAGCTTTTTCCCTGAATTGGGACTGACCCTGAGCAGCATCGCCTTTTCCTTCCTGTCACTGATATTCATCCTGACACTGACTTACAAGATAGACAACAGCCTTTCTACCAACACCATTATCCTTACCGGTGTAATCTTCTCCATGCTTGCAGGCAGCATCACCAGCCTGTTGGTTGTGCTGTCAGGTGACAGCCTGAAGCAGGTGGTGTTCTGGTCCATGGGATCCTTCTCGGGAAAGGGCTGGAATCATGTGATTCTGATGGCCCCGGTCTTTCTGATTGGCAGTCTGGTAATAATCACTTTCTCAAAGGAGCTTAACGCCTTTTCCCTTGGAGAGGAGCAGGCGCGCTATATAGGGGTGGATACAAAGACCGTCAAGATGGTCCTATTGGTTCTGGTTGCTGTCCTCATCGGGGTGTCGGTATCTGTAAGCGGTACCATAGGATTTGTGGGTCTTGTGATACCTCATATCACCAGAATGATCACGGGATCGGATCATAGAAAGCTGCTGCCCGCATCCCTGATTGTGGGCGGGGTATTCATGGTCTTGACCGACCTTCTGTCAAGAACACTGTTAAGTCCGGAAGAGTTTCCTGTGGGCGTTGTAACCTCTTTTACGGGTGCTGTTATATTTATTGTCATATTCTATCGATACAACAACCGGTCAGCCAGAAAATATTAGAATGCGGGATAAAGACCCAAAAGATTTGAAAAAGATTAAACCGGGAGGCATCATGCTTGATATTCAGAACATGAGTGTCCATTTAGATCATAAGACCATAGTGGATGGGGTTACCTTCCATGTTGATGAGAATGATTTTTTTATGTTGATAGGCCCCAATGGTGCTGGTAAAAGCACATTGATTAAAGCCATCATGCGTATTTACAGCTATAAGGGCAGGGTTCTTCTCAACGGGCGCGAAATCTCCACCATAAGACCCAAATCCCTGGCCTCCCTGGTGGGTGTGCTGGCTCAGGAGCATCAGCCCCGGTTTCCCCATACCGTTTATGAAGTGGTCAGCCTTGGAAGGTATGCTCATATGCGGGGTCTTTTCGGTATGCTCGGCCAAAAGGACAGGGACAAGATCGAGGAAGCCCTTACCATCACAGGCATGGATCATATGGCGGATCAATCGGTGCTGACCCTTTCAGGGGGTGAACTGCAGAGGGTCTACCTGGCGCAGCTTTTGGCTCAGGATCCGAGCCTTCTCATTCTGGACGAGCCGGCCAACCATCTGGATATCAAGTATCAGATAACCATGTTTGATATCATTAAAAAGTGGTCAAAAGCCCGGGGTAAAGCGGTTCTTGCAGTGGTACACGATCTCAACACTGCCTTCTGCTATGGAACCCGGGCTCTTCTCATGCATGAGGGAAGGGTATATGCTCAGGGGAAGGTCAGCCAGGTACTGACCCGTGACAATCTGAAAGCAGTCTATTCTGTGGATGTGGCTCAATGGATGACGGATCTTATGAAGCACTGGGGATGAAGCGCCATCTATTTCCCGTCAAAGAGCGCCTTGCCATTGGTTCTTATGATGTTGGAGTACCATCGGGCAGAATCCTTAATGGTTCGCTTGAGGGTTTCGAAATCCACATACACCAGCCCGAAGCGTTTATCGTAGCCCTTAGCCCATTCGAAATTATCGAAGATTGACCATTGGAAATAACCCCTTACATCCACGCCGTCGCCAATGACCCGGTTAAGTTCCAGCAGATACCGTTGCAGAAAATCAATTCTTTGCGGATCGTGCACCTTTCCGTCCAGTGAGACCCAGTCCTGATTGGCAAGTCCGTTTTCGGTAATATAGATGGGTAGCTTATAGCGTTCATAGTAGAAACGCGGTCCCCAGTAAAGGCTTTGAGGAGTAACGTCCCATCCGATATTGGTTCGGGGCATGCCTGCTTTATAGGGAACTATTTCGGGCTTTCCGTCCGATCCTCTCTGTACCTGGGATGAGTTATAAATATTCAATCCCAGAAAATCGATGGGCTGTGCCATGGTCTGGAAATCATCAGAACCTATCTTAGGAACCAAATCCTGATATGTGCTGTAATAGGCATCGGGATAGTGTCCAAAAAGCATGGGATCAAACCAGAGACCGGCACTCCACAGGCCGTGACTCCTGCCGTTGAAACCAAAGATGGCCTGTCTGGCCGCTTCGATATCATCCGGGCTTTGGGTATGGGGCAGGAAGGTGGTTCCCACCATGGCAAGGCCAACATGGGGTCTGGTTTTTGCGCAACTGCGTATAACCTTCACCGATTCCCCGTGGGCGAGGAAAGTGTGGTGAGCCATGGCCAGAATGTCCTTCACCGGCATTTTTAAACCCGGCGCATGTTCCCCATAGAGGTGGCCAAGCAAGATAAAGCATTGGGGCTCATTGAGAGTTATCCAGTTTTGAACCCGGTCGGAGAGCTTGTCCACAACAACCCTGGTGTATTCCGCGAACCACTTGGGACTGTCGGGGTTTAGCCAGCCGCCCTTTTCTAGCAGTGCCTGCGGGTATTCCCAGTGGAAAAGGGTTATATAGGGGGTTATGTTTTTGGCAAGCAAGGCATCCACTAATCTGTCGTAGAAATCCAGTCCGTCGGCATAGACTGATCCGGTACCGGCTGGAAGCACCCGCGGCCAGTTGATGGATAACCTGTAAACCGGGTATTCCAGTTCCGACATGATGGACACATCTTCTTCGTACCGGTGAAAATGATCGCAGGCCACATCTCCTGTATCATTGTTGGCTACAGCGCCTTCTTTTTTACAAAATTCATCCCAGACGCTCGGGCCCTTCAAGCCTTCATAGGCGGCCCCCTCTATTTGATACGACGATGCGGCAACTCCCCATACAAAATCGTGGGGAAAATGGGAACGTGACATACAATCTCCACCTTGTATCTAATAATTTCTTTTAGTATACTGAATATGGCAACATCTGTAAAATCAAAATCTTTATTATACTATCAATATCTTATTATAATTTGGTGGAACTAATGGATTTTATACACATTGACCTCAGTCAGATAAATCCCCGTGTATTGAAAGCCTATTATTACTCGGACGGGAAAAAGTACAAAAAGCCCCATGAGCTTAAGGAAAGATCAGTCTATGATTATGAGATCGAGCTCATCACCTATAGCGATGGCGGGATGTATATTGACAAGACATACCATCCTGTCTCCAGAGGGGATATCATTGTCAGAAGGCCGGGGCAGACCACAAAGGCTTTATTACCATACACCTGCTATGCGGTTATTCTGGATCTCATGGACAATACGGGAAAGGACTCGGAAACATATGATTTCAACAAGGCTCAGGAATATCAGCAGAGTTATTCATGCCCGTCCCTGGATCGAATTCCGCCGGTTGTGAAGGCTTCTGCGTACGAACAGTATTCGGTTCTTTTTGATGCTATACTAAAGGAGCATATCAATCCCGGATCTGACTCAGCAACCCTTCTTAAGGGTTATTGCCTGCAATTACTATGCAGAATTTCAAGGGAGGCCATGCGCCCTGATGGTTATCAGGGGGATGGATCCGCTTATCGGACGTTAATAAGGAATGTTATCGAGTATGTTGAGCAGAATATTTCCAACAGGATTATGTTGAAGGATTTGGCTGCGGTAGCGGGTATGAGCCCAAATTATTTTCACCGGGTGTTTACCAGAGTAATGGGAATGACCCCAAACGAATTTGTAATCTCAAAGAAGATGAATAGAGCCAGGGAGCTTCTGGCCACCACCAGTGAATCCATTGCAGACATATCCCTGGAATGCGGTTTTGAAAACATTGCCTATTTTTCTTATGTGTTCAAGCGTTATTCAGGAATAACGCCCAGTTCCTTCAGGGTAGCTTATTCCTACCCTCTCAGGCAGACCTGAAGTTATACAATGAAGGTGGTTAAAAGATGTCAGATCATTATTATACTGAAAAACCAAAATCCGAGGTCAGGGAATGCCGCTTTGACTGGCGGATTGCCAGGAATACCCTTTCCTTTGTATCAGTGAGCGGGGTATTTGCTTATGGCTCCAGAGTCGACCGGGCTTCCGAGCTGCTCATCTCCAATTTCAAACCCTCGGGTGCACACCCTTCAGTTCTGGATATGGGCTGCGGCTATGGCCCCATTGCCCTGTTCATTAAAGCGCGATATCCACATCTTGACGTAACCGCTCTGGATATCAACGAACGGGCTGTGTATTATACCAAAAGAAATGCGGATATAAACAATCTCTATGTCCGGGTTATTAAAAGCGATCTGTACAGCGAAGTGGAGGGGCGGACATTTGGCGATATTGTATCCAATCCTCCCCTGGCCGCAGGCAAGGCTGTCACCTTTCGCCTGATACAGGAAGCGGTCCGCCATCTCTTCCCTGGAGGAGCACTCCAGATCGTAGCCTACCACAATAAGGGGGGCAAGTCGCTGAAAAAAATGATGGAGGAAACATTTGGAAACGTGGAGGATGTGGTCAAAAGCGGTGGCATCCGGGTATACCGTTCTGTGAAAATGCCCTGAACCGGGCTTATCCAAAGGAGGCTGTGCCGCTTCGCTACCGGACTGTCGTGCCGATAAAACCTGCTTGACAACGGAATGAATGCGGTGATACAATATTTTAGCGTGCGAACGCGCCAGTTTGCATGCTTTGTGTTGTTGCCAATTTTATCTGAATCCGGAGGCGTGTATAATGCTTGATGCATTAAAACGAATGGATAAGGTTATCGGCATTAAGGAAGCCCGAAAAGCGGCTGAGGCCAACAGGCTTGAATCACTGATTGTCGCAAACGACGCGGATTTACGTGTGGTTGGTCAGTTGAAGCAGCTCTGTGAACAGCAGGGGATTCCCGTTCATATGGCTGATTCCATGAAACAACTGGGAAAGGCAGCCGGTATAGACGTTGGCGCGTCAGTGGTGGGTATTTTGGCGGAGCAAAAGGAAAATTAACGTTAATCGTTAATTTTATAGATTTAACAAAGGGTATAGGAGGTGAGAATGAATGCCAACTTTTAATCAACTGGTGAGGAAGAACAGGAAGAAGGTAACCTACAAATCCAATTCACCGGCTCTTCAGGTGGGTATGAACACCCTGAAGAAGAAGCATGTAGCATTGAGCAGCCCCCAGAAGCGCGGAGTATGCACGGTGGTTAAGACCATCACACCGAAAAAGCCGAATTCTGCTCTTCGTAAGGTTGCGAGAGTTCGTTTGACAAATGGTATTGAAGTATCTGCTTACATTCCCGGTATTGGTCACAACCTCCAGGAACACAGTGTTGTTTTGATAAGAGGTGGCCGTGTGAAGGATCTGCCTGGCGTAAGATACCACATCATCAGGGGAACGCTTGATACCGGCGGTGTGGCTAACCGCAAGCAGGCCCGTTCCAAATACGGCGCCAAGAGAGGTAAGTAAGTGACTTACTTCATGCAACCGTTAGAAATTTGAATACAGGACGAATCGACGTGCGAAAACGTTGTTATCATATATATAGTTAGTTTGGCATTCCGCCTGGGTAGTGCAAGCGGGCGACCGTTGACGGCAAGTCCTGCTGGCCATGGTTGCAAAGGCACACCAAACCCTATATCTATGCTTTAACTGACGAAACGCACTGACGTACCCGAATGGTTTCGGGACGAGTACCTGTGATACCGGGTGAATACCCGCAGTTATCATGAAAAGGAGGGAAGAATAGTGCCAAGAAGAGGACATGTACCCAAAAGAGATGTTCTTGCCGATCCGATTTATAATGACAAGATTGTAACAAAGCTTATCAACAATCTGATGCTGGATGGCAAGAAAGGTATAGCACAAAAGATTTGCTACGGGGCCTTCGACATCATTAAGGAAAAGACCGGAAAGGATCCTCTGGAGGTCTTCCATCAGGCCTTGAACAACATCATGCCGGTACTGGAGGTTAAAGCACGCCGTGTGGGTGGTGCCACCTATCAGGTGCCCATAGAGGTTAGGGCTGAAAGAAGACAGGCTCTTGGACTGCGCTGGCTGGTTGATAATGCCAGGAAGAGAAGTGAGCGCACCATGAGTGAGAGGCTTGCCGGAGAATTGATGGATGCCACCAACAACATGGGCGGCGCCGTTAAGAAGAAGGAAGACACTCATAAGATGGCGGAAGCTAACAAGGCATTTGCGCATTATAGGTGGTAATGAATCAATGCAGCACACTACGCACTACTAAGTCGAAAGGAGGATATCGATGAACAGAGAATACTCCCTGGAGAATACAAGGAACATCGGTATTATGGCACACATCGATGCAGGAAAAACCACCACAACAGAAAGAATCCTGTTTTACACAGGGCGTTCACATAAACTCGGAGAGACTCATGAAGGCTCCGCCACCATGGACTGGATGGAACAAGAGCAGGAAAGAGGCATCACTATTACTTCTGCCGCTACCACTGCTTATTGGAAGCATTGTAGAATAAACATCATAGATACGCCCGGGCATGTTGACTTCACTGTTGAGGTTGAGCGTTCCCTGCGCGTTCTGGATGGATCGGTAACTGTTTTCTGCGCAAAGGGGGGGGTTGAGCCCCAGACCGAAACCGTTTGGAGGCAGGCTGACAAGTATGGCGTGCCGCGTATGGCCTATGTCAACAAGATGGACATAATGGGCGCGGATTTCTTCAATTGCGTTCAGATGATGAGGGACCGGCTTCATACCAATGCTGTACCCATTCAGCTCCCCATAGGCAAGGAAGACCATTTTGAGGGCATTGTAGATCTTGTGAAAAACAAGGGTTACATCTACAGGGACGACCTGGGCAAGCAGATTGATGAAGTGGATATTCCGGAAAACATGAAAGATCTGGTGGAAGAATACCGCCTGAAAATGATTGAGGCTATAGCTGAGCTTGATGAGGATCTGCTCAATAAGTATCTTGAAGGAGAAGAACTCACTGAGGATGAACTGAAAGCAGGTATCAGGAAGGCGACCATTGCCAATGTCATGGTACCAGTAACCTGTGGTTCATCCTACAAGAACAAGGGTGTTCAGAAGCTTCTGGACTGTGTTGTGGATTATATGCCGTCGCCGGTGGATATACCGGCCATAAAGGGCGTAAGACCCGGCACAGAAGAAGAGGAGGAAATGCCCTCCAGCGATGAAGCTCCCTTTTCAGCTCTGGCTTTCAAGATCATGACCGATCCCTTTGTGGGCAGGCTGGCCTTCTTCCGCGTATATTCAGGAACCCTGGACGCAGGATCCCATGTCTACAACTCCACGAAAGACAAGCGTGAGAGGATCGGACGAATTCTTCTCATGCATGCCAACCATCGGCAGGAAGTGGAAAGGGTTTTTGCGGGAGATATAGCGGCCGCTGTTGGATTAAAGAATACCAGCACAGGCGATACCCTTTGTTCGGAAGAGCATCCCATCATTCTGGAATCCATGGTGTTTCCTGAGCCGGTTATAAACATTGCCATAGAACCCAAGACAAAGGCTGGCCAGGAGAAAATGGGCATTGCCCTGCAGAAGCTGGCTGAAGAGGATCCCACGTTCAGAGTTACCACAGATGCTGAAACCGGGCAGACCATTATTGCAGGTATGGGTGAACTCCATCTGGAGATCATCGTAGATCGCCTGCTCCGTGAGTTTAAGGTGGAGGCTAATGTGGGCAAGCCGCAGGTATCCTACAAGGAAACCATCCGTAAGGCGGTTAAGTCCGAAGGTAAGTTCGTGCGGCAGTCCGGCGGCAGAGGCCAGTACGGTCACTGCTGGATTGAACTGGAACCCCTGGAATCCGGCAAGGGTTATGAATTCGTCAATAAGATTGTTGGCGGTGTGATACCCAAGGAATATATTCCTGCCATCGACGCGGGCATACGGGATGCCATGAACAGCGGTGTTATCGCTGGCTATCAGGTTCTTGACGTACGTGTCACCGTGTTTGACGGATCCTATCATGAGGTTGACTCTTCTGAATTGGCATTCAAGATTGCCGGTTCAATGGCATTCAAGGAAGGCATGAAAAAGGCCGATCCTGTGTTGCTTGAGCCCATCATGAAGGTGGATGTCCAGACTCCCGATGATTATCTGGGAGATGTTATAGGAGACCTAAACTCCCGCCGCGGCCGGATCGAAGGTATGGAGGCCCGTTCGGGCGGGCACAGCGTACATGCGTTCGTGCCTCTGTCAGAGATGTTCGGATATGCAACAGATCTGAGATCCCGTACCCAGGGACGCGCTACCTACACCATGTCGCCCTCACACTATGCGGAGGTTCCCAAGAGTTTGCAGGAAACGCTTACAGAGGGTCGCAAGGCAGGAAGCTAAAGCCTGAGTTCCGGCTATCCTTAGGGATGAGCCGATGCGCCGGTGTTTTGCTAAAGCTTAAAGCTATTGAATTAATAAGTCAAAAATTATATAATCTTGAATCATCAGCGATTCAATGAAGGAGGTTTATTAAGAAATGGGAAAGGCTAAATTTGAACGTACAAAACCCCATGTAAACATTGGTACAATAGGACACGTTGACCATGGTAAGACAACTCTTACCGCTGCTATCACCAAGGTTCTGGCTCTTGCTGACACAACTGTTGAAGTGAAAGACTATACCGCTATCGACTCTGCCCCGGAGGAAAGGGAAAGAGGTATCACCATCAACACATCCCACGTTGAGTATCAGACAGAAAACCGTCACTATGCTCACGTTGACTGTCCCGGACACGCCGACTATGTTAAGAACATGATCACCGGCGCCGCACAGATGGATGGCGCGATCCTCGTTGTTTCCGCTGCTGACGGCCCCATGCCGCAAACCCGTGAGCACATTCTTCTTTCCCACCAGGTTGGTGTTCCGAGGATTGTTGTTTTCCTGAACAAGTGTGATATGGTTGACGACGAAGAGCTTCTTGAGCTCGTTGAGATGGAACTCCGTGATCTTCTGAGCCAGTACAACTTCCCTGGCGACGAGGTTCCCATTATCAGGGGTTCTGCTCTTGAGGTTCTTGAGTGCGATTCCACAGATCCCAGTGATCCTAAGTATGCCTGCATCCATGAGCTCATGAAGGCTGTTGACGAATATATTCCCACACCTCAGCGTGCTACAGACCTTCCTTTCCTCATGCCTGTTGAGGACGTATTCTCCATCACCGGCCGTGGTACCGTTGCTACCGGTAGGGTTGAGAGAGGTACTGTTAAGGTAGGCGACGAGGTCGAGATCGTCGGTCTCAGAGATGAGGCAAGAAAGACCACCGTTACCGGTGTTGAAATGTTCAGAAAGCTTCTGGATCAGGCTGTTGCAGGCGACAATATCGGTGCACTTCTCCGCGGTATCCAGAGAACAGAAATCGAGAGAGGACAGGTTCTTGCAAAGCCTGGCAGCATCACACCTCACACAAAGTTCACAGCTGAGGTTTACGTACTGACCGCTGCTGAAGGTGGCCGTTCCAAGCCCTTCTTCTCCGGCTACAGACCTCAGTTCTACTTCAGAACCACCGACGTTACAGGCAACATCAAGCTCCCTGAGGGCGTAGAGATGTGCATGCCTGGCGACAGAACCACATTGACCGTTGAGCTGATCACTCCCATCGCCATGGAAAAGGGTCTTACCTTCGCTATCCGTGAAGGCGGACGTACTGTTGGTGCTGGCGTTGTTGCCGATGTGGAGAAATAATCGGATCTGGCTGACAGAATAAGGTTTATTACTAAAGGAGGAGATTTCGGTCTCCTCCTTTTTGCGCCTTACGGCAAATGGTTTAATTTCCCGTAAGGCGCAAACCCCTGAGATGTACTTGGCATTTGACTTTGGTCCTGGGGTTCTCTGATGGATAGATTCCGACTGTTTCCGGGGTGGGGTCGCAGGGAAGATATTAATCAAGAGTCTCTTATACTTATGGCTAAGGTTGGCCAGCCGGAAGTCTGTCGGCTTTGGAGCTAAATAAAGGTGTGGGTTGCGGTACTTTATAAGTAAAGCAAACGGGTGCTGATTTGGCAAAAGAAACATTTGAATTACAGGATATCGGCCTTTATAATAGGGATAGCCAAGGGGTAAGAGGCCTTACGGCAACGAAAGGATGATGCTGCAATGGCACAGGTTAAAGACAAGAATGCAAGACATATGCCGCTTATTCCATTGAGAGGAATCGTGGTTTATCCCCATATGATACTGCACTTCGACGTAGGCAGGATTAAATCAATCAAGGCAATTGAGGAATCCATGCTGGAAGAGCAGCTTATTTTTCTTGTGGCTCAGAGGGATCCAAACATAGAGGATCCAGAGCCCGAAGATATATACGCATACGGTACCATAGCCAAGATCAAACAGCTTTTGAGGCTTCCCGGAGATACCATCAGAGTGCTGGTTGAGGGTATTGGACGTGCAAAGCTTTCCGAACTGGTTCAGACCGAGCCTTTCTATATGGCAAAGATCAAGCCTGTAAAGGTCTACTCCATACGCAGCGGGAAGACCGATATTGAGGCACTGGCAAGGCAGGTTGTTGAGCACTTTGAGCAGTATGCCAAGCTCTCCGGCAAGATATCACCGGACGCCACCCTTTCAATTACTGCCATTGACGATTTAACCCGCTTGCCGGACATTATTGCATCCAATCTGTCCATAGCCGTTGAACTCAAACAGAGCATTCTTGAAGAGCTGTCGCCCAAGAAGAGACTTGAGAGGATTCTGGACATACTTGTGCATGAAAATGAGATTCTTGAAATAGAGAAAAACATCAGCACCAAGGTCAGGCAGCAGATCGACAAGAACCAGAGGGAGTATTACCTGAGGGAACAGCTCAAGGCCATCCAGAGGGAATTAGGCGAAAGTGAGGGCCTGTCTTCTGAAGTGGAGGAATACAGGGAAAGAATACTAAAGGCGGATCTTCCGGAAGAAGTGAGAAATAAGGCCATGAAGGAAGTGGACCGCCTCTCCCGCATGCATTCTACATCTGCGGAGAGCGGGGTCATAAGGACATACCTGGATACCATCCTTGAGCTTCCATGGAACCAAAAGACCGATGAACGCCTTGACCTCCAGTATGCAGCTGAGATTCTGGACAGGGATCATTATGGTCTGTCCAAGGTAAAGGAAAGGATTTTGGAATATCTTTCTGTCAGAAAGCTCCGCAACGGGCTCCACGGTCCTATTATCTGCCTGGCGGGACCTCCGGGGGTTGGCAAGACTTCAATTGCCAGATCCATTGCCGAGTCCCTGAACCGGAATTATGTCAGGATGTCGCTGGGAGGCGTGAGGGACGAAGCCGAAATACGCGGGCACAGAAGAACCTATGTAGGATCCATGCCTGGACGTATCATAAATGCCCTGAGGCAGGCCGGCTCCAGCAACCCTCTCATCCTGATGGATGAGATCGATAAGATGTCCAGTGATTTCCGGGGGGACCCTGCATCTGCTCTATTGGAGGTTTTGGACTCCGAGCAGAACAAGGATTTCAGGGATCATTATCTGGAGTTGCCTTTTGATCTTTCCGATGTGATGTTCATCACAACGGCAAATTATAAGGAAGCCATCCCACAGCCACTTTTGGATCGTATGGAGGTCATTGATATTTCCGGGTACACCGAGGATGAGAAGGTGTGTATTGCATCCCGCCATTTAATACCCAAGCAGCTGGCTGCCCATGGTCTGGACGGATCGAAGGTTCGCTTTGATGAGTCAGGCATTCGGGAGATTGTAGTGCACTATACCCGTGAAGCCGGCGTGAGAAACCTGGAACGAAACATTGCAACTGTGATGAGAAAGGCAGCCAAACTGCTGGTCTCTGGTGAAAGGAAGATGGTCAGGATTACCCCAAGGACGATCAAGAACTACCTTGGCGGAAGGAAATATCTGTATGATGTAGCCAATGAGGTTGATGAAGTGGGTATTGTGCGCGGCCTGGCATGGACTCCTGTTGGAGGGGACACCATGGCAATCGAGGTGAATATCATGCCTGGCGAGGGCATGCTTGAACTCACGGGCCAACTGGGTGATGTGATGAAGGAGTCTGCCCGGATAGCCCGAAGCTATATCCGGTCTGTGGCAGATCACTATGGAATCGATGCAGGCTTCCATAAGATTTTTGACATGCATATCCATGTGCCTGAAGGCGCAATACCCAAGGATGGCCCATCAGCCGGAATCACACTTGCAACCGCTATGATGTCGGCGATCTCCGGTATCCCTGTAAGAAGGAATGTGGCTATGACCGGTGAAATAACATTGAGAGGCAGGGTTCTGCCGATAGGCGGGCTGAAGGAGAAGGTGCTCGCTGCTCACAGGGCCGGTGTGAATGAGGTACTGATGCCTAAGGAAAATGTCAAGGATATTGAAGAGATACCTGAGAATATCAGACAGACGATCAAACTCACTCCGGTATCCCACATGGATGAAGTGTTTAAACTTGCACTGGTTCGCATGCCTGAAGGCCCTACCGAGAAGAAGATGCCAAATATGGTGGACATGGCGCAGGCTGCTGATGAAGCCGCTGTGAGTATCGAACAGTGATTTTTGGCGGATACTTCGCTGGATATAAAGAATTATGCTATAATATGTGCAGGCTTTTTTCAAAAGCCTGCATTTTCTTTACTGATAACAAAGCAAGCGTGAGGGAATAATTTGGAGGAATAAATGCTAATATTAAAGAACGCAAAGATCTATACAATGGCAGGTGCCCGGTACGATAAAGGATATGTTACCTGCGACGGGGGTAAAATTGTTGCCATCGGATCCATGGAGGATTGCCCGAAAGCGGGAAAGGACGATCAGGAGATTGATGCAGCAGGTATGGTGCTCATGCCCGGACTGGTGGATGCCCATTGCCATATCGGCATGGTGGAAGATGCCATGGGCTTTGAGGGGGATGATGTAAATGAGATGGCTGATCCCGTCACTCCCCATTTGCGCGCCATAGACGGTATCAACCAATATGACAGAGCCTTCGAGGAGGCCAGGCAGTTCGGTGTTACCACAGTGGTAACCGGTCCCGGAAGTTCCAACGTTATTGGCGGGCAATTCACAGCTATCAAGACATGGGGCAGAACGGTTGATGAGATGATTGTCAAGGATCCATGCGCCATGAAGATAGCTTTTGGTGAGAACCCCAAAACTGTTTACAATGAGAAGCATCAGGCTCCCACCACCCGGATGACAACGGCAGCCATACTGCGGGAGCAGCTCTTCAAGGCCAGAGAATATCTTGAAGCTAAAGAGGAGTACGAAAGGGATAGGGAAGAAAACGAGAAACCCGAATTCGATATGAAGCTTGAGGCTCTTTTACCGGTGATAAGGCGGGAACTGGTCGTGAAGGCACATGCCCACAGGGCTGATGATATTGTGACAGCTATCAGAATTGCCAGAGAATTCAACCTTGATCTCACCCTGGATCATTGCACCGAGGGCTGGCTCATACCCGATGTACTTAAAGAATGCGGATGTGATGTTATTGTAGGACCACTTCTTACCGACCGTTCCAAGATTGAGCTCAAAAACCAGTCCCTCAGGACTCCTGCGATCCTGGCGGACAGCGGGGTCAGAGTTTCTATCATGACCGATCATCCCTGCGTGCCTGTTCAGCATCTCATGCTATGTGCGGCTCTGACAGTTCGTGAGGGGATGGATAGTGAAGAGGCTCTTAAAGCTATAACCATCAATGCAGCCAGGGCTTGCCGTATTGATGACCGCGTCGGAAGCCTTGAGGTTGGAAAGGACGCTGACATGGTATTGTATACAGGCCATCCTTTTGATTACATGACCAGGGTTTATATGACCATCATTAACGGAAAGATAGCATATACTCAGGAGAAAGGTTGAGCGATGGGAAATATAACCGAAAAGTATATCTCCTGTTCGGAGGAAGAGACCCATAATTTGGGCATACAGCTGGCACGCCTCATGGGACCGGGCACAACTGTGAGCCTGGAAGGCGATCTGGGTGCTGGAAAAACTGCTCTGGTTAAGGGGATTGCCAAAGGTCTTGGTATTGAGGATACCATTACAAGCCCAACCTTCACCATTGTAAATACCTATGAGGGAGATATAAAGCTGCATCATTTTGATGTATACCGGATAGATGATCCTGAGGAGCTATATTATATCGGTTGGGATGAATACTTTAACACCAATGATGTTTGCATTGTTGAGTGGGGGGACAGGGTGCCCCAAATGCTTCCTGCGGATGCCATGCATATCAGGATCATGAGGGACCAAGCCCAGCTGAACAAAAGAACCATCTTCTTGGAAAGGCAGGATCGATCATGAGAACTCTTGCTTTAGAAACAGCCAGTCTGACAGCCTCTGTTGCCGTTGTTGAAAACGGTCGTGTACTTGGAGAGCTGACGACTTCCCATGCGAAAACCCACTCTCAACAGCTTGTTCCCATGATCCAATCCCTGATGGAACTTCTTGATCTGAAGGCAGACCAGTTTGACCTGTATGCAGCGTCCATAGGGCCTGGCTCCTTCACAGGCCTCAGGATCGGCATCGTGACGGCAAAGGGCATGGCTTATGCCCAAAAGAAACCGGTGTGCGGGATTCCCACATTGGATGCCCTTGCCTATTCGGTCAATGATTTCAACGGGGTCATCTGCCCTATGATGGATGCCAAAAACAATCAGGTCTATACGGCAGTTTACAGGAAGAATAATGGTGATTTCCGCCGTATCAGCGATTATTATGCCCTTCCCGTAATTGAGCTGGCAGGGATTCTGGCAGACTTTAGGGAAGAGATTCTTATCCTGGGGGATGGAGCGCCCCTTCATCATTCAACGGTAAAGAATGCAGTCAAATATCCGGTCTGGCAGGCCGATAAGGCACTGTTTCTTCCGAGAGCTGCCTGTACGGCACTTCTTGCAGAGAAACAGGCACAGTGCGGCACCATCTCAAGCCCCTTTGAACTTGAGCCACTCTATCTTAGAAAATCACAGGCAGAGCGTATGAGAGAATTGAATGCTTAGCCCGGTGTGAGGTCCAATATGGATGAGCATATTATTATAAGGAAAATGCGTTATTCGGATCTGGACGATCTGGAGGCTGTGGAAAAAGCTTCATTCAGCGTGCCATGGACGAGGGGCATGCTGGAGGAAGAGTATTTCAATATCCGTGCCAGGTATCGAGTCATTGAATTCCGGGGTAATATTGCCGGATATATAGGCATGTGGCGAATAATGGATGAGGGGCATATCACAAATGTGGCGGTTCGTCCGGAATTCAGGAGGAAGGGATTTGCCAGGAAACTGCTGCAGGATCTCATAGATCATGCCAGAACCAGCGGCATTAAGTCCCTGACCCTGGAAGTCCGTGTCAGTAATCTTCCAGCCATCAGGCTTTATGAGTCCTTTGGCTTTAAGGTTGAAGGGCGCAGAAAGCAGTATTATGCCGACAACAGGGAGGATGCGCTGATCATGTGGCTCAGGTTGGAGTGAGAAGTGAAGGCTCCAGTTTTTCACTTCCAACTTCCCACATCTCACACCCAGCATGTCATCGCGGGGTACCGCGGTATCTCATATCGCAAACTCATATATTGGAGATAAGAAGGTAGCCATTTCTTATTCCAAACTCTAATCTCTCACATCCCACATCTATTTTGCGAGATGGCTTCGTCGACTTCGTCTACTCACAATTGCATACTAGAAGTGAGAGGTGGGAGGAGAGAGGTACCTCTAATATGTCATGGGGAATTCTCACATCTCACTTCATTTGCATAATCATATTATTATATGTCTTTTATAGAATATAGGGGTTGTCCTTATAAAACACAATGTTTTGGACGGCTTTTTTTGAGGTAAACCATGAGCAGGAAATGTATGGGAGGAAGTGATGTTATGCCAGTAAAACCGCTTCCCGCTTCAGCGCTCCGAAGAGAGTGCGATCCGTCATTATTTGATTTTGAAAATACCGGCGGGATTACGCCTTCCAGAGATCTGATTGGCCAGCAAAGGGCTGTTGAGGCCACCGAATTCGGTCTTGCCGTTGAGCTTGATGGCTATAACATCTATATGGCTGGTGAATCCGGGCAAGGGAAGACCCGCTATGCACTGGAATGTGCCCAAAGACAGGCAAGGGTCATGCCCGTACCCGATGATTGGTGCTATGTCTATAATTTCGATGACTCCAACCGTCCCAGGGCTATAAACCTTCCTGCCGGCATAGGTCGTGAGTTTAAAAAAGACATGGAAGAATTCGTAAGGATTATCGAGCAGGAGATCATAAAGGCTTTCAACGGCGATGAGTATGAAGCTGAGAGATCCCGTATCATGAAGAGGTTCCGTGACAAAAAAGACGAGTTGGTCATGAAGTTGAGCCAGGAGGCACAGGAGCGCGGATTTCGCATCAAACTGGCCAACTCGGGCATCTACTTCATGCCCCTGTTGGATGGCGAGCCCTTAAGCGAGGAGGAGTTTAAGCTTCTCGATGAGGACGTGAAGATCGAGCTTTCAAAATCTTCTGAACAACTCCAGGATCAGACAGGTGATATCATAAGAAAAATCCGGGAAATAGAAACAGATGCGGAGGAGGCTGTTAGGAAGTGGGAGAACCAGATCGCCCTTTATGCCGTTGGGATACATATAGATGATCTGAAAGTAAAGTACGAACCATACCCGGCGGTGGTGGAATACCTGAACTCGGTAAGAAGCGATATTCTGGAAAACATAGAATCCTTTGTGCGTACTGACTATGGAGATGATCAGCACTCCATGCTCCTTCAGTTGATGGCCAGAAGAGGGGGCGAAGAAAACCCCTATCACCGCTACAAGGTAAATCTTCTGGTGGACAACAGCCATCTACATGGAGCTCCAGTTGTAGTAGACTATAACCCAACCTACTATAATCTGATGGGAAGATGCGAATATGAGAATGAATTCGGGACCATGACCACAGATTATACCATGATAAAGCCCGGGCTATTTCATCAGGCCAACGGGGGCTTTTTGATCCTCCAGATAAACGATGTCCTGTCCAACCCCCAATCCTTTGCAGCCATTAAAAGAACCCTGAAAACCAGGCAGATCGTCATCGAAAATATTAAGGAACAGATGGGACTGGTTGCTGTTTCAGCCCTAAAGCCCGAACCCATTCCCATCAATGTCAAAGTCATATTGGTAGGGAGCAGCGAGCTTTATCATCTTCTTTACAACTATGATCGTGATTTTAAGAAATATTTCAAGATCAAGGCAGATTTTGATGATCAAATGGACTGGAATGAGGTCAATATTGCAAAGCTCGCCCGCTACATAAGCGCCTTCTGTAACAAGGAGGGTATCCCCCATTTTGACAGGAGTGGTGTAGCTGAGGTGGTGAACTACTGCTCATGGCTGGTGCAGGATCAGACCAAACTGACTACCCGCTTCAGTGAAATTGTCAATGTACTTGGGGAAGCTGGGACCTGGGCAAGGATTCAGAGTTCAGACCTTGTTACGGCACAGCATGTAAAAAGGGCTATAAGTGAGAAAATGAAGCGCTCCAGTAAATATGACGAGCAACTGCTGGAACTGGTTCGTGACGGAACCATCATGATAGATACCGACGGCTGGGTAGTAGGGCAAATCAACGGCCTTGCCGTCATTGATATGGGGGATTATACCTTTGGAAAACCCGCCAGGATTACGGCAGCCACCTTCATGGGCAAGGCTGGAATCGTAGATATTGAACGGGAAGTAGAGACGGGAGGCTATACGCATTCCAAGGGTGTTCTGATTCTGAGCGGATATATAGGAAGAAAGTATGCTCAGGATATTCCGCTTTCACTTACAGCCAGCATCTGCTTTGAGCAGAATTACAGCGGAATTGACGGTGACAGTGCCTCTTCAACCGAACTATACGCCATTCTGTCCAGCCTGGCTGATCTTCCTATCAATCAGGGCATCGCTGCCACAGGATCGGTCAACCAGCTTGGAATTATTCAGCCCATTGGGGGAGCGACCTTTAAGATCCAGAGCTATTTCAACATATGCAGGATAAAAGGCCTTACCGGAAAGCAGGGTGTTATAATTCCCGCCCAGAATGTCAAGAATCTGATGCTCAATGATGATGTGGTGGAAGCCGTAAAGGAAGGGATGTTTCATATCTATCCTGTCAGCACGGTTGATGAGGGCATCGAGATCCTCACCGGTGTTCCTGCCGGGGAGAAAAAATCCGACGGAACCTATCCCGAGGGTACGGTTAATGACCGGGTGTACAAAAAACTCAGGTATTATGCCGAAACAACGGCCAAGTACAAGGAATAAAGTAAGCCAGGGGTTGCAGCCCCCCCTTTTTCTCATTCTTACAGAGAGCCTTAGGCACCTTATCGCAATGCGCCCTTTACCTTTACGGGATCTCTTTAGGTATGCAGACTGTCTGAACCTTTGTCATTGCGAGCGGAACGGAGTGGAGCGCGGCAATCTCGGTACGGTTGCTGTGCCGTTGCAGACTTAATGAGACCAGACTGTCATCGTGGGGGACAGAATGTGTGTAAATATAGGTTTCACAGGCTTTACGGGTTCCCTGGAAGAACTTGCCCCTGTCTTAATAAAAAAATATAGGATTGGACGTAAATTATTCTTGCAAATCAAATGATCCTGTAGTACAATATTACTCGCTGTGACATGGCATACGATGAAGCTGCAGATGGCAGGTGAAACAAACTGGGAACTGTAGCGGAGAATGTCCGATTCTATGAAACCGGGCGACAAGTCACTGTACATCATGCATGTTATCTCGATTTGTATGTTTGTATCGTGGCCCAGGATAAATCTGGGCCTTTACTATGATTAAACATGGAACACCCGGCAGAGTGTACAGAGAACAGCTTGTTGCGCCAGCAGAATCATAACTTGAGGAGGTTTGTATATGGCGAACAAACAGAAAATCAGAATCAGGCTGAAGGCTTTTGATCATCAGGTTATTGATCAGTCAGCCGAGAAGATTGTTGAGACTGCAAAGAGAACGGGTGCTAAGGTTTCGGGGCCTGTACCTCTTCCCACAAGGAAGGAGATCGTAACCATACTTAGGGCTCCCCATAAGTATAAGGACTCTCGCGAACAGTTTGAGATGAGGACACATAAGAGGCTTATCGATATACTTATGCCTACACCAAAGACGGTTGACGCACTTATGAGGCTGGATCTTCCGGCAGGAGTGGATATCGAAATCAAACTCTAGGAATGGATGATGTTAAGTTCAGCATGGCTGAACCAATGACAGGAGGTATTTAGAAGATGAAAAAATGCATACTTGGTAAAAAAATAGGTATGACTCAGGTATTTACCGAAAACGGCGATATGCTGCCGGTTACCGTTATTGCCGCAGGGCCTGTATCGGTTGTTCAAAAGAAAACCGAGGAGATTGACGGATATAATGCCATCAAGGTGGGCTATGAAGACATCCCGGCCAAAAGGCTGAACAAACCTGAAAAAGGTCAGTTCGAAAAGGCCAAGGTCTCCACAAAGAGATATCTCAGGGAATTCAGGCTTGAGGATATCTCCGGTTACGAAGTGGGAAGTGTCATCAAGGTTGAGGATATGTTCCAGGATGGCGACAAAGTTGATGTCTCCGGTATTTCCAAAGGTAAGGGCTTTGCAGGAACGGTAAAGCGTTTTGGAACAGGACGGGGTCGTATGTCCCACGGTTCGGGCTATCACAGAGGCATTGGCTCCATGGGCGGCACTTCCGATCCGAGCCGTATCTTCAAGGGAAAAGGCATGCCTGGCCATATGGGAGCTGAAAAAGTGACCGTTCAGAATCTGTCGATTGTGAAGGTAGACGCTGAAAGAGGACTTTTGCTCGTTAAGGGCGCAGTACCCGGTCCAAAGGGCGGCCTCCTTGTGATCAAGGATTCGGTAAAGGCATAACGAAAGACTAGCTCGGAAGGAGGATAAAATATGCCAAAAGTAGATGTTTATAATATGGACGGCCAAAAGGTCGGCGATATGATTCTCAGTGACGACGTATTCGGCGTGGAAGTAAATAAGACGGTAATGCATGCCGCAGTTGTGAACATTCTTGCCAATGCAAGGCAGGGCACTCAGTCCACAAAAACAAGGGCGGAAGTAAGAGGCGGCGGCAGGAAACCCTGGAGGCAGAAGGGAACCGGCCGTGCCCGTCATGGCAGTATTCGCTCTCCCCAGTGGGTGGGCGGCGGTGTTGCTTTAGGGCCCAAGCCCAGAAGCTACAGCTATACCCTGCCAAAGAAGGTTAAGAGACTGGCTCTTAAAAGCGCTCTTACCAGCAAGGTTCTCGAGAACAACATTATGGTTCTGGACGAGTTGAAGCTTGAAGCCATCAAGACCAAGGAAATGGCAAAGGTATTGGACAAACTGAATGTGGATACATCAGCTTTGATCGTGCTTCCCGCAGTGGACGAAAATGTCATCAAGTCTTCCAGAAATATAAGCGGTGTGAAGACAGCTCTGGTGAACACCATCAATACCTACGACATTCTCAGGTACAAGAAGTTTATTGTTACCAGGGAAGCCATTGCAAAGATTGAGGAGGTGTATGCATAATGAGACGCGCGGAAGATATCATTATTCGCCCGTACATTACCGAGAAGAGCAATCAGGAGATAGCCGAGGGCAAGTACACCTTTATCGTAGATAAAAAGTCCACAAAAACAGAGATCAAGGGCGCCGTTGAGAAGCTTTTTCAGGTAAAGGTTCTGGCAGTCAATACCATGAACTATCAGGGCAAGGAAAAGAGAATGGGCGTTCATGTGGGTAAGACCGAAGCCTTCAAGAAGGCTATTGTGACCATCGACACCGATCCTCAGCCAGTGACCTATATGGGCAAGGGCGGCAAAGAGATCACTACCGCCAAGAAATACAAGACAACCATTGAAGAGTTCGGTGTAGGCCAGTAATTATTGAAGTATAAGATTTCGGACAAGTCGGAGATATAGGATCTGCACTCGTCCTGATAACGGCTTGTTCCCAACATTATAAAGGAGTGGAAGAAAGAAATGTCAGTAAAGAAATACAATCCTACATCTCCTGCAAGAAGATTCATGTCTGTATCGACATTTGAGGAGATTACCAGGAAGGATCCGGAGAAGAGCCTTCTTGCTCCGCAGAAAAGAAAGGGCGGAAGAAACTCCTACGGGAGGATAACCGTACGCCATCGCGGCGGCGGCGCAAAGCAGAAGTACAGAGTGATAGACTTTAAGAGGGATAAGGACAATATTCCCGCAAAGGTTTCGGCCATTGAATACGATCCTAACAGATCAGCCCGCATCGCTTTACTCACCTATATTGACGGTGAGAAGAGATATATTCTTGCACCCGATGGGCTAAAAGTGGGCGATCAGGTGGTTTCGGGACCGGATGCAGATATCAAGCTGGGTAATGCGCTGCCTCTGGAGAACATTCCTCTGGGTACAGTGATACACAACATTGAGTTAAAGCCCGGAAAGGGTGGCCAGCTTGTTCGTGCAGCAGGAAACCTTGCTCAGCTCATGGCCAAGGAAGGCAGCTATGCTCAGATCAGGCTTCCATCCGGAGAGGTTCGGAAGGTCAACATCCGTTGCAAGGCAACCATTGGTCAGGTGGGAAATGTTGAGCATGAGAATATTTCAATCGGCAAGGCCGGTAGAAAACGCTGGATGGGCTTCAGACCAGCCGTTCGCGGTGTCGTTATGAATCCCAGCGACCATCCTCACGGTGGTGGCGAGGGCAAATCCCCCATCGGTATGCCAAGTCCTGTTACACCTTGGGGTAAGCCGACACTCGGTTACAAGACCCGTAAGAAGAACAAGCAGAGCGATAAACTAATTGTTAAGAGACGCAACAGCAAGTAGTATGCTGGAAGGAGGTTTGTACCGTGGGTAGATCGCTGAAAAAAGGTCCTTTTGTTGATGAAAGGCTTTTATCCAGAATTGACGACATGAATGATAAAAACGAGAAAAAGGTTATAAAAACCTGGTCCCGTGCATCCACTATCTTTCCACAGATGGTCGGTCACACAATTGCAGTCCATGATGGCCGCAAGCATGTACCGGTATATATAACCGAGGATATGGTTGGCCACAAACTTGGAGAGTTTGCTCCTACCCGTACCTACAGAGGCCACGGTAAGGACGAAAAGGGCTCAAAACTTAAGAGGTAAGTACTTTCTGAAGTGGAAGGAGGAATTGACTTGGGCAGAAAGGTTATGTCCAAAGAGGAGCTTCTCGAGAAAAAGGAAGAGCTGCTCGAACAGTACGGCAAGAGCCGCAGAAAATCCAATAAGCTCCCCGTTCTGACAAAGAAGGAGCGGAAGGTTCTTGGTATCGGTAAGGACGAAGGCAGAGCTGTTGTGAAGCATGCCAGGGTTTCCACCAGAAAGGCCAAGCTGGTTATTGATCTTATAAGAAATAAGGGAATTGATGAAGCTTACGCTATATTGAAGTATACGCCCAGGAAAGCATCAGAGATTCTGTACAAGCTGCTGAAGTCTGCAGAAGCCAATGCGGTCAACAACAACGAACTTGATAGAGACAGCTTGTATGTATCGGAAATATATGCAGAGCAAGGACCAACCCTGAAAAGGATCAGGCCAAGAGCACAGGGTCGGGCGTTCAGGATCCGCAAGAGAACCAGCCATATTACAGTGGTTCTCAAGGAAAAGGCTAAATAGGGAGGTTGCAGAATGGGCCAGAAAGTAAATCCGCACGGACTGAGAATTGGAATCATTAAGGACTGGGATACAAAATGGTATGCCAACGCTAAGGACTACAGCAGCTTCCTGGTTGAGGATTTCAAGCTTCGGAAGTTTATTAAGAAAAAGCTTTATATCGCAGGGATTGCCAGAATAGAGATCGAGCGGGCGGCAGCCAAGATAAAAATCAATATTCACACCGCCAAGCCCGGTATCATCATTGGCAAGCAGGGAGCGGGCATCGAAGCCCTCAGGAAGGAACTTGAGAAGATGACCGGTAAGAGCGTTCTTCTCAACATCACTGAGATAAAGACTCCCGAAACAAATGCACAATTGGTTGCCGAGAGTATTGCCTCGCAATTGGAGAAACGAATTTCGTTCCGCCGCGCCATGAAGCAGGCTATGTCAAGAGCCATGAAGTTTGGCGCAAAGGGTATCAAAACTCAGGTTTCCGGAAGGTTGGGCGGTGCTGAAATCGCTCGAGTTGAGCACTATCACGAAGGCACGATTCCTTTGCAGACATTGCGTGCAGACATCGACTATGGTTTTGCAGAAGCCGACACAACCTATGGGAAAATAGGTGTTAAGGTTTGGATTTATAAGGGCGAGGTTCTTCCCAGCAAGAAGAAGGAGAAGAAGGAAGGGGGAGAAGCATAATGTTGATGCCTAAGAGAGTTAAATACAGAAGGGTCCAGAGAGGGCGCATGACCGGTAAGGCTACCCGCGGTAATACCATTGCGTATGGTGAGTTCGGATTGCAGGCCACAGAACCGGCATGGATCACAAGCAATCAGATTGAAGCAGCACGTGTTGCCATGACCCGTTTTGTAAGGAGAGGCGGTCATGTCTGGATTAAGATTTTCCCAGACAAGCCTGTTACCCAAAAACCTGCCGAAACTCGAATGGGTTCGGGTAAAGGATCCCCCGAGTACTGGGTGGCCGTTGTCAAGCCGGGGCGCGTATTGTTTGAGATCGCAGGCGTTCCGGAGGATATAGCCAGGGAAGCATTAAGACTTGCGTCCCACAAGTTGCCTGTAAAGTGCAAGATCATAGCACGTAACGAAGAGGTAGGTGTATAGAATGAAAGCTTCTGATCTGAAAGAGCTCAGGGAAAAGACGCGTGACGAACTCAATGAGGAGCTCAACGAACTCAAGGCCGAATTGTTTAAGCTAAGGTTCCAGCATGCTACAAGCCAGCTTGAGAATCCTATGAAGCTGAAGGCAGTAAAAAAGGATATCGCACGGGTGAAGACCATCATTCGTGAAAAGGAACTTGCAACAAGGAAGGCTTAATGGGCCTTTAAACCGGAAGGAGGTTTGTTTCGCGTGGCTGAAAGGAATTTGAGAAAAACCCGAATTGGAAGGGTTGTAAGTGATAAAATGGATAAAACCATTGTCGTGGCTGTTGAGGATAATGTAAAGCATCCGCTTTACAAGAAGATCATGAAGAGAACAACCAAGTTCAAGGCCCATGACGAAAATAATGAATGCAATATCGGTGATCGCGTTGAGATTATGGAAACCAGACCGCTGAGCAGGGACAAGAGATGGCGTTTGGTTAAGATCATCGAGAAAGCGAAGTAAGAGGAGGCGCAGGAAATGATTCAAGCACAGACATATTTGAAGTCGGCTGACAACACTGGCGCCAAGGAATTGATGTGCATAAAAGTCCTGGGCGGTTCAAAAAGAAAGTATGCCAACATAGGCGATGTGATCGTCTGTTCGGTTAAAAACGCAACGCCCGGCGGTGTTGTCAAGAAAGGTGAAATTGTGAGAGCGGTTATTGTTCGTTCGGTTAAGGGATTGAAGAGACCGGACGGTTCGCTGATACGCTTTGATGAGAATGCGGCTGTTATTCTCAAGGACGATGGCAGCCCGAGAGGAACCCGTATTTTTGGCCCCGTTGCAAGGGAACTCAGGGAAAAGGACTACATGAAGATTATTTCTCTTGCGCCGGAAGTGCTGTAAGGAAGGAGGCTTGACTCATGGGAAAAGTACACGTTAAAAAAGGAGATATGGTATACGTACTCAGCGGCAAGGACGGCGGCAAAAAAGGAAAAGTTCTCGATGTGGATCACATTGAGCGCAAAGTCGTTGTTGAAGGCGTGAATATCGTTACCAAGCATGTTAAGCCGAGACCGAACAAGGGTTTTCAGGGCGGACTGGTTCACCAGGAAGCTCCCATTTATGCTGATAAGGTCATGCTCATCTGCGAGAAATGCGGTGTTCCAACCAAAGTAGGCAGGAAAGTTCTCGAAAACGGTGGGAAAGCTCGGATCTGCAAGAAATGCGGAGAAGAAATTGATATTATCAGAGAAGGCAAAGACTAATCCTTAAGGAGGTTGAAGAGAGCATGCCAAGATTGCTTGACAAATATAAATCAGAAGTGGCTCCGGCGCTTCAGGCCAAATTTAATTACAAGAGCCCCATGCAGATCCCGAAGCTTGTGAAGGTTGTTCTCAATATGGGAGTTGGGGATGTTAAGGAAAATCCAAAGGCCATTGAGAACGCAGCCAACGAGCTTGCTGTCATCACCGGGCAGAAGGCGGTAGTTACCAAGGCTAAAAAATCTGTTGCCGCATTCAGACTCCGTGAAGGCATGAGCATCGGCTGCAAGGTAACACTGCGCGGAGACAGGATGTACGAGTTTGTAGATAAGCTATTCAATGTTGGTCTTCCAAGGGTAAGGGACTTTCGCGGTATCAACCCGAATTCCTTTGACGGAAGAGGAAATTTCACCATGGGAATAAAGGAACAGCTTATCTTTCCTGAGATTGAATATGACAAGGTAGAAAAGGTGCGTGGTATGGACATCACATTTGTTACCACAGCCAAGACCGATGAAGAGGCAAAAGAATTGCTGTCGCTTCTCGGAATGCCATTTGCCAGGAGCTAAAGGAGGTATTTGTAGTGGCAAAGAAATCCATGATATTGAAGCAGCAAAGAAAACCCAAATTCTCGACGCGATACTACAATCGTTGCAAGCTCTGTGGCAGACCACATGCGTATCTCAGAAAATTTGGCATTTGCCGTATTTGCTTCAGGGAACTGGCATACAAGGGTCAGATTCCTGGTGTAAAGAAGGCAAGTTGGTAACAGTCGCGAAAGGAGGTCTGTAACAATGCATGCAACCGATGTAATTGCAGATATGCTGACAAGAATCAGAAATGCAGCAGATGCAAAGCATGAAACCGTTGATATTCCTGCATCAAAACTTAAGAGGCAGATTGCTCAGATCCTGCTGGATGAAGGATATATCAGGGAAATCACCGATATAGATGATAAGAAGCAGGGAATTATCAGAATAACCCTTAAGTATGTTGACAACAAGAAGAATGTCATAACCGGCATTAAGAGAATCAGCAAACCCGGCTTGAGGGTATATGCCGCTAAGAACGAAATACCCAAGGTTCTTGGAGGCCTGGGAATCGCTATTGTTTCCACATCAAAGGGAGTTGTAACAGATAAGGAAGCGAGAAGGCTTGGCGTTGGCGGCGAAGTTCTTGCCTTTGTCTGGTAACAACAAAACTTACTATTATTTAGTTCTGAAAAGAACAGACATCTGTTCTCAATCTAAGGACTGGAGGTGCACACAATATGTCTCGTATAGGCAGAATGCCGGTGGAAATCCCGGCAGGTGTGGATGTTAAGATCAACGGTCAGGAAGTGACAGTTAAAGGACCCAAGGGTACCCTGGTTGAAACATTCCACAGTAATATGGTCATTAAGAAAGAAGGAAACACCCTGGTTGTCACCAGACCCAATGATGAAAAAACAAACCGTGCTTTGCATGGCTTGACACGGTCATTGCTCAGCAATATGGTAACAGGTGTTACACAGGGTTTCGAGAAGCATCTTGAGATCGTGGGCGTTGGATTCAGAGCCCAGAAACAAGGTAAGAAGCTCGTTCTGACTCTCGGATATTCCCATCCTGTTGAGATGGAGGAGCCGGCTGGAATTACCATTGAAGTACCGTCGCCCGATAAGATTATCGTAAAAGGCGCCGATAAGCAGGCTGTGGGTGAAGTGGCAGCCAAGATTCGTATGAAACGTCCGCCTGAGCCGTATAAGGGCAAGGGAATCAAGTACGCTGGTGAAGTCATTATCCGCAAGGAAGGCAAGGCCGGTAAATAAGAGAGGAGAGTGAGTGTGGAATGATCAAGCAGATTGACAGGAACAAAGTCAGAATCCGTAAGCATGTACGGGTGCGCAAAAAGATTGCAGGCACATCCGAGAAGCCACGGCTCTGTGTTTTCAGAAGCGCTAAGCATATATATGCACAGATTATCGATGATATAAAAGGCACCACTCTTGTTGCTGCTTCCACTCTTGATGAGGCCCTGAAGGGAAAGTTTGCGAACGCAGGCAATAAAGCGGCGGCCAGAGAAGTGGGAAAGCTGATCGGTAATAAGGCTTTGGAAAAAGGAATCAAACAGGTAGTTTTCGACAGAGGCGGCTACCTTTATCATGGCAGGGTTAAAGAACTGGCTGATGGCGCAAGAGAAGCCGGTCTGGATTTTTAATCCGGATTTCCGAGTAAGGAGGGGAACACATTGCAGAAGATTGATCCAAATACTCTGGACCTAAAGGAAAAGGTAGTGAATATAAGCCGTGTCACCAAGGTTGTAAAGGGTGGTAGAAACTTCCGTTTCAGCGCTCTGGTCGTAGTAGGCGACGAAAATGGATATGTGGGTGTCGGCAGCGGAAAGGCAACAGAAATTCCTGATGCTATTCGTAAGGGTATCGAGGATGCAAAGAAGAACCTGATCTTCATACCCATGGAGAACACTACAATTCCTCATGAGATTGTGGGTGTATACGGTGCAGGCAAGGTTTTACTGAAGCCGGGTCAGGAAGGTACCGGTGTTATTGCCGGCGGACCTGTGAGAGCCGTTTTGGAACTTGCGGGTGTACGCGATATTTACACCAAATCTTTGGGATCCAATAATCCGACCAATATGGTCAGAGCCACCATGGACGGACTTTCAAGGCTGATGACCCTTGAGAAGGTGGCTAAGCTCAGAGGCAAGAGCGTTGAAGAAATCCGGGATTAGGAGGTAGCTTTCAATGGGCAATTTAAAAATTACTCTGAAAAAGAGTACAATAAAGGCAAAACAGGATCAGAAGGCTACGATAGCCGCTCTCGGTCTTCGCAAAATTGGACAGACCGTTGAACAGAAGGACAATCCTCAGATTCGCGGAATGATCGAAAAGGTATCACATCTTGTGAGTGTTGAGGAAGCGTAAAGGAGGTGCAACCGGTGAGCTTGCATGAATTGAAACCTGGAGCGCCTAATAAGGCTCCCAAGAGAAAAGGAAGAGGCTACGGTTCTGGTAATGGTTTGACTGCCGGCAGGGGATCAAAAGGTCAGAAGGCAAGATCTGGCGGCGGTGTAAAACCAGGCTTTGAAGGCGGCCAGATGCCTCTTTATAGAAGAGTCCCCAAGAGAGGCTTTAACAACTATGAATTCAGAAAGGTGTATACCGAAGTGAAGCTATCAGACCTGGAGGTCTTTGAGAATGGCACTGAGGTTACAGCCGAACTCTTAAAGGCAAACGGTATTATCAAGAAGATCAATGACGGCATCGTCATTTTAGGTAACGGCAATCTGACAAAGAAATTGAATGTTAAGGCTGCCAGATTTACAAAAACAGCTTCCGAAAAGATTCAAGCTTTAGGAGGAAAGGCAGAGGTGGTATAAATGGAAAACTTTCTGACCCCACTCAAAAGCGCCTGGAAAATTCCGGATCTGAGGAAGAAGATCCTGGCAAGTTTCTTGCTTCTTCTTGTCTATCGAGTGGGTGTGTACATCCCTGTCCCCGGACTGAGTGATGTAGCACTGAGAGAATTGGCCCAAGGCCAAGGTGGACTGTTCGGGTTCCTGAACATTATTGGCGGCGGCGCGTTTGAACGGGCAAGTATTTTTGCCATGTCCATCACTCCTTATATTAACGCATCAATTATTATGCAGCTATTGACCATAGCCATTCCCGCTCTGGAACGACTCCAGAAGGAAGGCGAGGAAGGAAGAAAGAAGCTGGCCCAGTGGGTGCGCTACGGAACAGTGATACTTGGTTTTGTTCAGGCCACTTTCACATATATTGGGTTCAAGAGTGCTATTGTGAAGCCCAGCGTTATTTCATTCCTGACTATCACCTTTGCTCTTACTGCAGGTACTGCCTTTATCATGTGGTTGG
Source organism: Clostridiaceae bacterium DTU059 (assembly GCA_001512555.1). GTDB lineage: Bacteria > Bacillota > Clostridia > DSM-8532 > DSM-8532 > Thermoclostridium_A. The sequence goes on from LFSK01000156.1 coordinate 49,072, forward strand.
GCGAGCAGATAAATGAATATGGAATAGGCAATGGTATATCGCTTATCATCTTTGTCAACATTATTTCAAGAGCTCCTGATGGAGCAAGCGTACTGTACGGCATTGTGAAGGCATATGCCTATGATGGGAAGCTTGCCATTGGTATACTGGTAATGGCAGCTATTGTGGTGGTCTTTGTGGCCGTCATCGTGTTTGTCATTTGGGTTACACAGGCAGAGAGAAGGATCCCTGTTCAGTATGCCAAGAGAGTGGTTGGAAGGAAAATGTATGGAGGCCAGAGTACACATATCCCAATGAAGGTGAATGTGGCTGGTGTTATCCCCATCATCTTTGCCATGTCTATACTGGCATTCTTCCCCACCATTATTGGTCTGGTGGCGCCCAATACAACCAGCAAGTTCCTTCTGGCGCTCATGAACTTTAACAGGAGCCCGGTATATATGCTGGTGTACGGACTGCTCATCCTGTTCTTCACCTTTTTCTACACCATCATGGTGTTTAATCCGGTGGAGCTGGCAAACAACATCAGGAAAAACGGCGGGTTTATTCCAGGCATACGCCCGGGTAAGCCAACCTCGGACTATATTGCAAAGGTACTGAATCGCATTACATGGTTCGGTGCATTCTTCCTGGCTCTGGTTGCTGTATTACCCATCTTGCTTGGGTTCATCACTGGTCTTCACAACATGTGGTTTGGCGGTACTTCTGTACTTATTATGGTTGGTGTTGCCCTGGATACCATGAAGCAGGTTGAATCACAGCTGATGATGAGACATTACAAAGGTTTTCTGGATTAGAACAAAGTTGCGGTACAAAATGGCGGATGATTGTACCATCCGCTATTGCCGCTTCTGTTGGTTAATTTGACATGATTGCTTGCTAAATACTTTGATGAATGAGGCAGGTCTTTTATATGAGATTAATACTTCTGGGCCCACCCGGAGCAGGCAAGGGAACCCAGGCTGCATTGTTGTCCGGAGCTCTCAAGGTTCCCCATATATCGACGGGTGATATCTTCAGGTCAAATATCAAGGAGAAAACCGAGCTTGGCAAGCTGGTTTCGGGGATTCTCGAATCGGGCGGGCTGGTTCCTGATGATGTGACCTGTGAGATTGTCAAGGACAGACTGATGAAGGACGATTGCCGTAACGGCTTTATTATGGATGGTTTTCCCAGGACCCTTCCTCAGGCTGAGATGTTTGAGAGTATGTTGGGAGAAAACAACCAGAGGATAGACGCAGTGATCAACATATCCCTTGATGACTCTGTGGTTGTAAAACGGATGTCGGGCAGAAGGATGTGCCCCTGCGGGAAGGTATATCATGTGTTAAGCCACCCGCCCAGGGAGGAGGGCGTATGTGATTCTTGCGGATCGCCCCTTTATATTAGGGATGACGACCGTGAGGAAACCGTCCTCAACCGCCTCAAAACCTATCATGATCAGACCAGCCCACTTATTGATTTTTACAGCAGGCGGGGATTGATCATTGAGATTGACGGTGATAAACCGATTGACGCAACTTTTCAGGATATTTTAACGGCTCTTGGTCGGGAATCGGATGGAGTATGAACATGATCAGTATCAAATCCCAGAGGGAGCTTGACAAGATGAGAAAAGCCGGCGAGGTTGTCATGCTCGTCCATAAAAGACTGGAAGAGATGATTGCGCCGGGCGTGACCACCAAAGAATTGGACAGGATAGCAGCTGAAGTGATTAAAAGCAAAGGAGCTGTCCCTTCCTTCAGAGGTGTCCCATGTCCCTATGGTGGTATTGATTTTCCGGGAGTTATATGTGCATCGATCAATAATGAAGTTATTCATGGCATTCCCGGAGACAGGGTTCTGGAAGACGGCGATATCATCAGTATAGACACAGGTGCCATACTGGACGGTTTTCATGGTGATGCTGCCCGTACATACCCTGTGGGTTCGGTATCACCTGATGCACTCAGACTGATCAGTGTCACCGAAGAAGCCTTTAACAGAGGGATGGCTCAGGCCGTGGAAGGAAATCGCATAAGGGATATTTCCAGAGCGATTCAAAACTTTGTTGAGGAGAATGGCTTTTCGGTGGTAAGGGATTATGTCGGGCATGGTATCGGCAGGGAGATGCATGAGGAACCACAGATTCCAAACTATGTATCCTCATACAGGGGAGTCCGGCTTACTGCCGGGATGACCCTTGCAATAGAGCCCATGGTAAATGCCGGCACCTGGCAGGTAAGTGTACTGGATGACAGATGGACGGTTGTAACCGCCGATAGCAGCTTATCGGCACATCACGAGAATACCATTGCCGTTACTGACAAAGGTCCTGAAATACTTACCGCTCTTTATTAAATTTGCTGAAACTGAATTAGAATGTTGAAAAAATAGAGAAGATCATATACAATATAGACTTGGGCTTTAGTCCGGAAACGGGGTGAATGGCTTGGATGCCGTAATAGGACGCTTCGTGTGGTCCAAGGCCGGCAGGGATAAAGACAGGCTCTTTATCATTATCGATATTGCAGATGATGCCCATGTACTGATTGCAGATGGTGATTTAAGACCTGTAAGTAAACCAAAAAAGAAAAAGCTTAAACATTTGAAGGTTACTCAAAAGATAGCAGAAGAGATATCTCAAACGGTTATTAATCGGAAAAGGCTTACCGATGACGATTTGAGAAAAGCTGTTCAAGGATATTTAATGGAACTAACGGATGATTCTGTGAGCGAGGAGGGTTAAAGTGTCAAAGGAAGATGTAATAGAACTGGAAGGTACGGTTCTGGAAGCACTGCCGAACGCCATGTTCAGGGTGCAGCTTGAGAACGGGCATATTATTCTCGCCCATATATCCGGAAAGCTCAGAATGAATTATATTCGAATTCTTCCTGGAGATAAGGTAACAGTTGAGATGTCCACATATGACCTCTCACGCGGCAGGATTACATGGAGAGGCAAATCGTGATTTCTTAAGCCAGCATGATTGGAGGAACAGACTATGAAAGTAAAACCATCGGTTAGAAAAATTTGTGAGAAATGCAAGATCATCCGCAGGAAAGGCCGCGTTATGGTCATCTGTGCAAATCCCAAGCATAAGCAGAGACAGGGCTAAGATAAAAGGGATTTTATTGGATTGACAGCCGGCGGCCTTCAGGGCGCCGGTAGCAATTCAAAGCCAGGTATCTGGCCGAAAGATAAGTAAAAAGGATGAGCCCCATATTCTGTAAGACTATGGGAAATACCTCAGCATAAGGGCCATCCGCTTCCATGTTACTGCCTGGATGACGGTTGGCCTTGAAATGAGGGTGGTTTGCGGGTATTTACCGCAGCGGACTCTTGGGCCGTGTCAATGGATTTCCTTATGATACCAACAGGCCGGTCTAAGTTTGTACAATTTTGGGAAAAATGATTTTTGTATGGCGGCTGATCCCTATGGGTTATATGAAACTCTGGGGAGCATGCAAAGATCTTTATCATATATTAAGCTAAACCCAAACAGAAACAGCAATTAACAAACAGCTAACCAATCGGAGGTGTAGTGAATTGGCTCGTATAGCAGGTGTTGACTTGCCAAGAGAAAAAAGAGTTGAAATCGGCCTGACGTATATCTTCGGGATAGGGAGAAGTCGCTCTCTGGAGATACTCGGGAAAACAGGTGTTAATCCCGATACACGCGTACGCGATTTGACAGATGATGAGATCAGCAAACTCCGCGAAACCATTGAAAAGGAATATACCGTTGAAGGTGACCTGAGAAGAGAGGTTGCACTTAACATAAAGCGTCTTGTTGAAATTAGGTGTTATCGCGGAATCAGGCATAGAATGGGTCTGCCGGTTCGCGGTCAGAGGACCAAGACCAATGCCAGGACCAGAAAGGGTCCCAGAAAGACCATTGCCAATAAGAAGAAGTAATCGGGAGGTCGATGGATAAAGATGGCAGCGAGAGTTGTTAGAAGATCGAGGAAGAGGAAGGAAAAGAAGAATATTGAACGTGGCGCAGCCCATATTCGTTCCTCTTTCAATAATACAATAGTTACTATAACCGATGTACAGGGTAATGCTCTTTCCTGGGCAAGCGCAGGCGGGCTTGGTTTCAGGGGTTCTAAGAAGAGCACACCTTTTGCAGCTCAGCAGGCTGCTGAGACAGCAGCAAGGGCTGCTATGGAACACGGTCTGAAAACCGTTTCGGTTTATGTGAAGGGACCTGGTTCAGGTCGTGAGGCTGCGATCAGGGCGCTTCAGGCAGCCGGGCTTGAGGTTAATTCCATAAAGGATGTAACCCCGATCCCCCACAATGGCTGTAGACCGCCTAAGAGAAGAAGGGTTTAATGGAGGTGTAGCAATAAATGGCAAGATATACCGATGCATCTTGTAGGCTCTGCAGAAGGGAAGGGCAGAAACTCTTTCTCAAGGGCGAGAGATGTTATGGCAATAAATGCGCTATCGGCAGACGGGCTTATGCACCCGGTCAGCATGGCGCACAGAGGAAAAAACTTTCAGAATATGGTTTACAGCTGCGTGAAAAGCAAAAGGCAAAAAGGTTTTACGGCCTTCTTGAAAGCCAGTTCAGGAAGTATTTTGATATGGCTGCACGCAAGAAGGGTATCACAGGCGAGCTTTTGCTCCAGATACTGGAAACCAGACTTGATAACGTGGTTTACAGGATGGGGTTCGGGACAACCCGCGCTGAAGCCCGTCAGCTTGTGAGGCATGGTCATTTCCAGGTTAACGGGAAACGTGTGAACATTCCCTCATACCTTGTAAAAGTGAATGATACCATTACCGTAAAGGAAAAAAGCAAGAAACTGGCAAGGTTCAAGGAGATCCTTGATGTTACGGGCTCGAAGATTGTACCAAGCTGGCTTGAAGTAGATCAGGAAAACCTTACGGGCAAGGTTGTTGCACTGCCTGCCAGGGAGGATATCGACCTCCAGGTACAAGAGCATTTGATCGTAGAGTTGTACTCGAAGTAAGCCGATATCTCTTGTGCCCAGAATTCTAATAACCCAAGGAGGGTTGATAAATGATCGAAATTGAGAAGCCAAGGATTGAATGCGTAGAGAGTGCTGAAGACCATTCCTACGGGAAATTCGTCATAGAGCCCCTGGAGAGAGGTTATGGTATTACGTTGGGGAATTCCCTGAGAAGAATATTGCTTTCATCTCTTCCGGGAGTAGCCGTTACGTCCATAAAAATTGACGGTGTGCTGCATGAATTTACCACCATCCCCGGAGTAGTTGAGGATATGACCGAGATCATCCTTAACGTCAAGGAACTTCGGTTCAAGCTCCACTGTGAGGAGCCCAAGACCCTATATATCGACTATGAAGGGGAAGGCGAGATAAAGGCGTCTGATATCAAGCCGGATTCAGATGTTGAGATTTTAAATCCGGATTTGCATATCGCTACGGTGAACGGTACAAGCAGGTTCTTTATGGAGATTAATGTGAGCCATGGCAGGGGATATGTTCCGGCTGAAAGGAACAAGCTTCCCAATCAGCCCATCGGTATCATACCCATTGACTCCATCTATACGCCTGTGAGAAAGGTTAATTATACTGTTGAGAACACCCGTGTCGGACAGATTACCGACTACGACAAGCTGAGCATCGAAGTGTGGACAGACGGTTCCATTGCTCCTGATGAAGCCATCAGCCTTGGAGCCAAGATTTTGAGCGATCATCTTGACCTTTTCATAAACCTGACCGACAGGGCTAAGAATGCAGAAATTCTTGTTGAAAAGGGTGAGCCCGAAAGAGACAAGATTCTGGAGATGACCATCGAGGAACTGGATCTCTCGGTGAGATCATATAACTGTTTGAAGAGAGCCGGCATCAATACTGTTGAGGATCTGATCAGCAAGACTGAAGAAGAGATGATGAAGGTCAGGAATCTCGGGCGTAAATCACTTGAAGAAGTGGTTACGAAATTGGATGCTCTGGGCTTGAAACTTGCTCCATCCGAAGATTAACGAGTACTAGGGAGGGAAATAAAAATGCCTGCACATAGGAAACTAGGACGGCCTACAGATCAGCGCAAAGCCATGCTGAAGGGCCTGGTAACCTCTCTGATCCAGCATGGCCGGATAGAGACAACCGAAACGAGAGCAAAGGAAGTTAAAAATATCGCTGAGAAACTTATTACCCTTGCTGTAAAAGAATGCGATAATTTTACATCCAAGAATGTTAGCGTCAGCGTTCCGGTTGTTGACAGCAAAGGCCGCAAAATGCTGAAGACTGTGACCAGCAAGAATGGTAACAAGTATGAAGTGGTAGAGAGGGAAAAGAAAGAAGAACTGAGGACTGTTGATGCTCCTTCAAGGCTTGCAGCAAGAAGGATGGTCATGAACTGGGTCTACAGGGTAAAGGATGAGAAGGGTAAAACCATAAGCCTTACCAACAAGCTATTCGATGAGATAGCTCCTAAATATAAGGACAGAAAAGGCGGATATACCCGTATATACAAACTCGGCCCAAGAAGAGGCGACGGCGCAGAAGTAGTTGTGCTGGAGCTGGTATAAACGCTATTGAATAATAATTGCTTAACCGATGGAGAGCGGGCAGGGATTCCGTTCTCCATTTGTTCTTTACATACCGGCATGATTTTGTCATAGTATTCTTAAGACTTATGGCAACTTCACTGGTCAGGGGATAAAGATGATTGAGTTCAAGGATGTCTTTTTTGAATACGGATCACAATCTGCAGATCAGCCTGTAACGCAGGCTATTAACGGGGTAACCGAACACATCTGTGAGGGCGAATTTGTTGTGGTGCTGGGAAGAAACGGTTCCGGCAAATCCACCATGGCTCGCTTGATGAATGCCCTTTTACTGCCCACCGGCGGGACCGTGTGGGTGGAAGGTATGAATACTTCTGAAGGCGAGACGATATGGGAGATCAGAAAAACACTGGGAATGGTCTTTCAGAATCCTGACAATCAGATTGTAGCGACAACCGTTGAGGAGGATCTGGCATTTGGTCCCGAAAACCTGGGTGTGGAGCCGTCAGAAATAAGAAAGCGCATTGATGAAGCCGCAAGATACGTGGGCATGGAAGAGCATATGGGGCATTCTCCCCATATGCTTTCAGGAGGTCAGAAACAGCGCGTCGCCATAGCCGGCATATTGGCCATGGAACCGAAATGCATCGTGCTGGATGAATCCACATCAATGCTGGATCCAAAAGGGAGAAAAGAGGTCTTGGATCTTGTCCGGACTCTCAACAGGGACAAAAAAATAACCATTATCCTCATCACCCATCACATGGAAGAGGCAGTTTTTGCCGACCGGGTAATGGTCATGGACAGTGGGCGCATTATAATGAAGGGTACTCCAAGGGAAATTTTTTCACGAGTAGACCAGCTGAAAGAGGCAGGGCTCAGTGTGCCCCATGTCACGCAGCTCATGCATGAACTGAGATTAAGAGGTCTTGTCCGGGGAGGGACCACTCTTACCCTGGAAGAGGCGGAAGAAAGCCTTAAAAAGGTTCTAGTCAAGGCTGAAAGAAAACCGGATGTCATGCAGAACTCAGCCGTAACCCGGGAGTCTGGTGAAGCAATTGTACGGATCAGGGAGCTGACCCATATCTACATGCCCGGAACCACCTTTGAACGAAAAGCCCTGGATGGAGTAAGCATGGATATCATGAAGGGTGAGATACTGGGCATTATTGGGCATACCGGTTCGGGGAAGTCTACATTGGTTCAGCACTTGAACGGGCTTTTAAAGCCAACCTCTGGCGGTATAGAAGTTGATGGTCTTGAATACAGCAGCAAAACCCTGAAAGAGCTTCGTCAAAAGGTTGGCCTCATCTTTCAGTACCCGGAACATCAGCTGTTTGAAGAAACGGTTTACAAGGACATCATATTTGGCCTGACTAAGATGGAACTTCCTGAGGCGGAAATACAAAAACGGGTAAAGCGGGTTCTGGAGATTCTTGGACTTTCCGAGGAACTCCTGGAAAAATCACCCTTTGAACTTTCCGGAGGCCAGAAAAGAAGGGTTGCCATAGCAGGCGTTCTTGTGATGGAACCGGAGATACTGGTGCTGGATGAACCAACCGCCGGGCTTGATCCCCAGGGCAGTGAAGAGGTATTCTCTTTTTTGACTGAGCTGAACAGGTCTAATGGAACTACCATATTGATTATCTCCCACAACATGGATCATATAGCTGCCTATTGCGACCGGATAGCGGTACTCAACAATGGGAGGCTTGAGATGCTGGATACTCCGCGCAGGGTTTTCAGCCATGAGGAACGCCTTCATAAACTGGGGCTGGATATCCCGGAGATCACACGTCTGTTCCGGAATCTCAACCGTTCAGGGTGTCCGGTGAATGACCATGTTCTGACTATTTCAGAAGCAGTTGATGAGATTTCAAACATGGTTACTGAGCAGGAATGGGATATAAAGGGGGAATGATCCTGTGATTGGCAATATTACTCTCGGGCAGTATATACCCGGTGAATCCATACTGCATAAGCTGGATCCAAGGTTCAAGATCATATGGACAGTCCTTCTCATGGTGGCCGTATTTATTATAAATACATGGCAGGAATATGTGATCATGGGTGCCTTTATTGCCCTTTTGCTTGTTATCAGCGATATACCTGTCAAACAATCTCTGAAAGGTATAAAGCCCCTGGTATTGATTCTTGCCATTACCGCCATTTTGAATATTTTCTTTGTTAAGGGTACACCATTGGTGAAACTGGGCCCTGTTATGATAACCTATGAAGGGATTATTTCAGCTGTTATGCTGTTCTTCAGGCTGGTGATGCTTGTTGTGGCGGCTTCACTGATGACCCTGACAACCACCCCCATGGCAATGACCGATGGCATTGAACGCATGATGAAGCCCCTTGAACGCGTAGGTGTTCCTGCTCATGAGATAGCCATGATGATGTCCATAGCTCTTCGCTTTATTCCCACCCTCATGGAGGAAACTGAGCGAATCATGAAGGCGCAGGCATCAAGGGGGGCAGATTTCGATACGGGAAGCCTGCTTAAAAGGGTTAAAAGCTTTATTCCGGTATTGGTTCCGCTCTTCGTGAGCGCTTTTAAGCGCGCCGACGAGCTGGCAGAAGCCATGGAAGCAAGATGCTATCATGGAGGCAGGGGCAGGACACGGCTTAAGCAGATCCGTTTTACCATGCTGGATTTAAGGGCGAGCCTCGCAGGAGTTTTGTTTCTCATGATCCTGTTCGGATCTCGCTTTTTGACGAGTGCCGGCTAAGAAAACGCTGTTGATCATTATGGACAATGAGTTGTATCATCGGGCAAGAAGGTATATGATATTAAACATATATGAATTAGGGAAGAAGACATAAGACAGTGAGATTTTGGGGGGACGATGCGTTATCATGAATATTTCTGTTAGTCTTGTTAAAGAAAAGAGTTATGATCCTGCTTTTACAGTCATGGTAAGCTATGAGGATGAAAACATTTCATTTAAGAATGTGACGGTAGATGTTTTGAGACAGCCTCCCAGGGTTACTATCCGATATCCTGAGGAAATACAGAGTGTTCTTCCGAAAATCAACTCCAAAAAATTGGAGCTGGAGATTCTTAACAAGATCGCCGAGTATCTTCTGAACGCGGGCGGTAGGTAGTAAGTATGAAGTGCCTTTGAGGCACTTTTATTCCAGGCACTCCCCTTTTTTTTGAACAAAGAGGTTGCCGGCCGTATCAACTGAAGCATAAAAAACCATTTTATAGTCCGAAATGCCCCTCTCCCTTAATTGCTGATCAAGCCACTGCCTGTCAATATTCATTTTCTTCAAAGTCCTGCTCATAAGCCTGCCGTCTATGATCAGATCTGTGGTATATCCTTCGTACTTAGTGTCGATTTTCAGATCTTCGGGTGTTACAGGTCGTTTCTGAGATTTAAGGACAACGCTTAGCTGGCCGTTAGTTTCCATTACCGCGTATTCCACATCACTTACATTCTGGATACTATGGAATCTGAGCTGCTCCAGAAGCTCATTGATGGTGCACAGCTCTTTGCGCATATTTTTTTCAAGCATCCTGCCATTACGGATTAGAATGGCGGGTCTTCCGCATATATAGCCCCTTATCCGCACGCCCCTGATGGAAACATGGGAGATCAAAAGCTGGCAGACAACCAGGACAGCGATGGGTATGAGGGCATGATGAACCTTCCTGTCATCCTCGGTCAGAGGCAGTGCCGCGAGCTCAGAAATCATTACGGCTACAGCGAACTCAAAAGGCTGGAGCTGACCGATCTGTCTTTTACCCATCAAACGCATGCTGATTATGACCACAGAATATAATAAAAAGGTTTTCCACAATAAAGGCAGAATGCCTTCCACAAATATGACCTCCATCAAAGGAATGCAAGGATTAGTTTATCCCCGCCCGGTGAAGATCATTCAGCTAAAAGGGAATTCAGAGGAGGGCACTCGTCCCTCAAAATAGAGTAGAGCTTTAAATCATGGTAAACGCCATTGTGGAAGGTTGCCTGTCTCATTGTTCCTTCATAAGTGAATCCACATTTTTCGGCCACGCGGCTGCTGGCAATATTATCGCTCATAACATTCACCTGAAGTCTGTTGATGGGCCAGACAGCAAACATATAGGCGCAAAACAGCCTGAGGGCTTCAGTCATGTAGCCTTTCCCTGAAAACGCCAGGTCAAAAAGCTCATAACCTACCTCGTACCCGGATTGGTAATCAAGGCCTTTGAAATAGAGAATCTCGCCCACATGTTCCCCTTCCAGGGATAGAATCAGCATACGCCCTTCTTCTCGGGACCAGAAGCCACTTTCTCGGTACTCATCCCGGAATTTATTCAGGGGAGGGATTTGCAGGTGCCAGTAGGGTCCCTTCTTATTGATATCGGTAATCAACCTGTACAGGTAATCCACCTCTTCAGGGATAACGGTTCTAAGAATTACTTTTTTTCCTCTGATCATAGCTTGTCCCTTCTTTTACTGCACTGAATCCATTTATTGACCCTATCTGCATTATATCATATAATGGATTAGATCTTTCCAAGCAAATGCAAATCGCTCGGACTCATGGCATTTTGCTGATCACAGTGATATTATTTCAGTAAACAGCGGTCAGAATACAGCAGGTATAAACGACTGCGTAGTGTGTGCTTCCTGGCTGGGCATTAGAGAACCCCTTGCCCGTTGTTTCTGAGGCTGGAATTCTGGGAGGGTGTCCATGTATTACATAGGGATTGACTTGGGCGGAACAAATATTGCCGCAGGGATTGTGGACGGGAACGGAACCATTATAAAAAAGGGGAGTGTTCCCACCGGAAGGAGCCGTGCTTCCGAAGAGATCGTGGAGGATATGTGCACTCTTGTAAAGAATCTTGTTAGTGAAGCGGGCATTGAGGAGGCCGAAATTCATTCCATAGGCATCGGAAGCCCGGGAACACCCGACAGAAAGAACGGTATCATAATCTACAACAATAATCTTGGTTTTCGAAATGTTCCCATTCGTAAGCTTATACAGAAGCATTTCAATCTTCCGGTATATCTTGAAAATGACGCAAATTGCGCCGCCATTGCCGAAAGTGTGGCTGGTGCGGCCAAGGATGAGCCATATGCAGTGGTCATTACCATTGGAACGGGAATAGGGGGCGGAGTCATTATTGGTAACAAGCTGTATACCGGCTTCAATGGGGCGGGCGGTGAGCTGGGACATGTGGTGCTTCACATGAACGGCGAAGAATGTACCTGCGGCAGAAAAGGCTGCTGGGAAGCCTATTCCTCCGCAACCGCACTGATCCGTCAGACTGTTCGGGCAGCGAAAGACAATCCCCAGTCCATAATCAATCAACTGGCAGAGGGAGACCTTAGCAGGATAAACGCAAAGACCGCCTTTGACGGTGCCCGTATGGGTGATGAGACCGCAAAGCAGGTGGTGGATCAATACATAGAAATGCTGGCTGAAGGCCTTGCAAATATGATCAACATCTTCCAGCCCAATGTTGTTGTGCTGGGGGGCGGTGTTTCAAAGGAAGGCGAAAATCTTCTGGGTCCCTTAAGGGAGAAACTGAAGAGCAGAACCTACTGCGCAGAAGGTGTGGAAAACACACGCCTTGTGGCGGCCCGGATGGGCAATGATGCCGGTATTATAGGTGCGGCCTTCATATCCAGGTCATAGAATACTCTGAATACATATTCAGGCAGGAGTACGAGGAAAGAATGCGAGCTGAACGATGAGAAACATCAGGCTTGTTATAGAATATGATGGTTCAAAATATCATGGATGGCAGTTTCAGTCCAATGCCCATTCGGTTCAGCAGGAACTTGCCATGGCTATTAAAAAATTGACCGGGGAGTCGGTCATACCCGATGGAGCCGGCAGAACCGATGCGGGAGTCCATGCTCTGGGGCAGGTAGCCAGCTTTATGACTAAGTCTTCCATTCCCGCCGAAAGGTTTGCCCCTGCCCTCAACAGTATATTATCTTCAGGTATCTCTGTACTGCGTTCAGAGCAGGTGGATCCGGACTTTAATCCGCGGTTTTCTGCAAAAGGGAAGCATTACTGTTATCTGATCCTCAACAGGGCTCAACGCTCCCCTCTGTGGGAAAAACGAGCCTGGCATATCCGGGAAACACTGGATCACGACGCTATGAAGAAAGCTGCCCAATATCTTACAGGAACCCATTATTTCAAGGCTTTCTGTGCTTCAGGTCATCAGAATAAGACTTTTGACAGAACCATAACCCATTCATCCTGGCAGTTCAAGGACGGGATACTCCGGTATGACACCATGGGAAATGCCTTTCTGTATAATATGGTCAGGATCATGGTGGGTACCATGGTTGATATCGGACGGGGTCGCTTCCCGCCGGAAATAATATTGGAGGCTTTTAAAACCGGCGACAGAAACACACTTGGGATGACAGCCCCTGCTGCAGGTTTGTACCTTGTTGAAGTGTTTTACTAATAATGCTGTGATCCCCTCATGCCGGCTTCATTGGAATTGTATTGCCGGGATGGATTTTCACACATCAGATCCCGGGGGAGGGTTTAAGATGAGAATGACCGGTAAGCTGTATAAAGGATCATCAGTCCTTGATGAAAGGGTAGTGGATGTTGATGATGACGAAGGCACATATCAGGATCGTTTGGAGAAATGCCTGTTTGAGGTATGCAGACTGCTTGCCATAGAAGTGCCCATCTGGCTTACAAAGAACACTCGTGAATATGTCAGGTTCCGGCGGACTTCCTTTAATGCCGACCAGTTTTTTAATGCCGTACATTTTGATCGTTTTGAGATACGGATCATGGAGGAATAGCGTAAAGAACGGAATTTCCGAAAAGCGCATTAAACAATAGATTTTAGGCAGCCTTATTATAGCAAAAAAAAACAATGTCCGTATTGACATTGATTAATTCCTGTGTTAGAATTATTTACTGCATTATTATATGATGACGTATTGTATTTTTCTTTTTGTTTGTGCATAATCACCGTTTGTTCCGCTCCCAGTATAGCACAATTGTATGAACAGTACAATACATGTCAATAATCTTTTTGAAACGAAAAATATAGATCGGGAGAATGATAGTTTGGAGTGTATTATTCACATGCATAATCTAACCGGCCAATTACCTACGGTATATGTAGTATAGCTGCCGGAACGGATTGATCTTTCCCCCCTCTATATTTTTATGTTTTTTTTGACTAATTACATGAGTCCTATGAGGTGATATGAATGGTTCATCCGGTCAAATTAGGCAGGACTACACGCATGAGTTATGCCAAGATCAAAGAAGTTCTTGAAATGCCCAACCTAATTGAAGTTCAGAAAAATTCATACAGGCATTTTCTTGAGGAAGGACTTAGGGATGTATTGAGGGATGTCTCTCCCATAACAGACTATACCGGCAATCTGATCATGGAGTTCATTGACTACTCTCTTGAAACCGATAACATCAAATATTCGGTCGAGGAGTGCAAGGAAAGGGATTCTACTTATTGCGCACCCCTGAAGGTTAAGGTTCGTCTGATCAACAAGGAGACAGGCGAGGTCAAGGAACAGGAAATCTTTATGGGAGATTTTCCCTTGATGACCGAAACCGGTACATTCGTCATTAATGGAGCTGAACGTGTTATTGTCAGCCAGCTTGTCCGTTCTCCGGGCGTATATTATGCCAAGGAAAAGGATAAGGCGGGTAATAATCTGTTCTCCAGTACTGTTATTCCTTACCGGGGTGCATGGCTTGAATACGAAACCGACTCTGCCGAGGTTGTCTATGTGCGCATAGACAGAACAAGAAAGCTACCCATAACACAGTTCCTTCGTGCTCTGGGCTATGGAACTGATGCAGAGATCCTTAATCTCTTTGGTGAAGAGCCCAAGCTTTTGGCTACAATCGCCAAAGACAGCACCAAGAGCAGAGAAGAGGGACTTTTCGAAGTGTACAAGCGTCTCCGTCCGGGAGAGCCGCCAACCGAAGAAAGCGCCAGTACCCTTATTAATAATCTGTTTTTTGATTCCAGACGTTATGATCTTTCCAGTGTAGGCCGCTACAAGTTCAACAAGAAGCTCTCCCTTGCCAACCGTATCAGAAACCATATTGCGGCTGAGGACATTAAAGACAACAATACCGGAAAAGTCATTGTTAAGGCCGGAGAAGAGATCAACGAAGAAAAGGCATGGAAGATTCAGAATTCAGGAACCAATGTGGTTCATGTGGAGGTTGATGGCAAGCCTGTAAAGGTTGTCGGAAACCTCACCGTTGATATCGCAGGTTATGTTGATTTCGATCCTACCAGAGCGGGCATCACCGAAAAGGTGCGGTATGATGTCCTCATGGAAATTCTCAAAGAGAATAAGAAGGCAAAAGAGGAAGAGCTGATAGCCCTGCTCAGGGAAAATAAGGATAACCTGATGCCCAGGCATATAACCAAGGAAGACATCATTGCCACCGTCTGCTACATTTTCAACCTGGATCATGGTGTAGGGCGTATTGATGATATCGATCACCTGGGGAACAGACGTCTCCGCTCTGTGGGAGAACTCCTCCAGAACCAGTTCCGTATAGGTCTTGCCCGTATGGAAAGGGTGGTTCGTGAGAGGATGACCATCCAGGATAT
>LFSK01000156.1:64250-65764 GCA_001512555.1 Clostridiaceae bacterium DTU059
GAAGTGCGTGACGTTCACCATTCACACTATGGCCGTATGTGTCCCATTGAGACACCTGAAGGCCCCAATATCGGTCTTATCGGTTCTTTGAGCACCTATGCCCGCATCAATGAATACGGGTTTATCGAGACACCCTACAGGAAGGTAGTGGATGGCAGGGTTACCGACCAGACCGAGTATATGACCGCGGACGAGGAAGACCCCTATATCATAGCAGGCGCCAATGAGCCGCTGGATGAGGAAGGCCGTTTCCTCAACAAACGCGTTGGCTGCCGCTATCAGGATCAGATTATAGAAGTTGACCCCGGCAAGGTTGAGTACATGGATGTCTCTCCAAAACAGCTTGTTTCTGTGGCCACAGCAATGATCCCGTTTTTGGAGAATGACGATGCCAACCGTGCCCTCATGGGTTCCAATATGCAGCGTCAGGCAGTTCCGCTGATTAAGCCCGAAGCTCCCATCATTGCTACAGGAATCGAGTACAGGGCTGCAAGGGATTCAGGTGTCTGCATTATAGCCAAAAACTCTGGTGTTGTGGAAAAGGTTACAGCAAGCGAAATTGTTGTTAGAACCGAGTCAGGCACCAAGGATTATTATAAACTCCTTAAGTATCAGCGTTCCAACCAGGGTACCTGCATCAACCAGCGTCCCATTGTCAGAAAGGGTGACAAGGTTGAAGAAGGGGATGTTATTGCCGACGGTCCGTCCACCGACAACGGTGAGATTGCCCTTGGCAAGAACGTTCTCGTGGGATTCATGACCTGGGAGGGTTATAACTACGAGGATGCTATTCTCATAAGTGAAGAACTTGTTCGGGATGATGTTTACACATCCATCCATATAGAGGAATATGAATCCGAATCCCGTGACACCAAACTGGGTCCGGAAGAGATCACCCGTGATATTCCCAATGTGGGTGAGGATTCTCTTAAGGATTTGGACGAGAGGGGTATCATCCGCATCGGCGCGGAGGTTCGCTCCGGTGATATTCTGGTGGGTAAGGTCACACCGAAGGGTGAGACTGAACTGACTGCTGAAGAGCGCCTGCTCAGAGCTATCTTCGGCGAGAAGGCCAGAGAAGTCCGTGATACGTCTCTCAGAGTGCCCCACGGGGAATCAGGTATTGTTGTTGATGTTAAGGTATTCTCCCGTGAAAACGGCGATGAACTGCCGCCGGGAGTAAACCAGCTGGTGCGTGTCTACATCGCTCAAAAAAGAAAGATATCTGTTGGAGACAAAATGGCAGGGCGCCATGGTAATAAGGGCGTTATATCCAGGATACTCCCTGTTGAGGATATGCCTTTCATGCCCGACGGCACACCTCTCCAGATTGTTCTGAACCCTCTGGGTGTACCGTCAAGAATGAATATCGGGCAGGTGCTTGAGGTGCATTTGAGTTATGCAGCCCGGGCTTTGGGATGGAAGATTGCAACCCCGGTATTCGACGGTGCTGTGGAGCAGGATATTTTCGATACACTGAAACTTGCCGGTCTTCCTGAGGACGGTAAGACCGT
>LFSK01000145.1 GCA_001512555.1 Clostridiaceae bacterium DTU059
AAATCAGCTCCTCTTATCCGGGCTGAAATCAATCAGAATACAGGTAGGGCCGGTTGAATACCGGCCCTATACGCCTTACCGCTTCAAATTGGCAAGCTCCTGAAGGATCTCGTCAGAAGTTGTCAACACCCTGCTGTTGGCCTGGAAGCCTCTCTGGGTGATGATCATTTCGGTAAACTGTCCTGCCAGATCTACATTGGACATCTCAAGGGTTCCGGGAACCAGAGTTCCGGCGCCATTGGTGCCTGGCTTATTCGGAAGCTTGAAATCACCGGAGTTGGTGGTCTGCCTGAACTCGTTGGCTCCCACTTTCTCCAGGCCGGCCGTATTTTCAAATGTGGCCAGTGCGATCAAGCCCAGCGGCTGCTGCCTGCCGTTATCGTAAACACCGGTAATGACTCCGTCATCACCTATGCTGAAAGTCACCAGGGTTCCAGGGGGATAGCCGTCCACCCGCATAGGTTTTACAGAGGAGTCGTCGGCATACTGGGACAATTGCCTCATATCCAGTTTGAAGGTAAAGGCACCTGCCCCTGATTCGGCAGAAGGTGTGACTGTTACGTCCAGGGATGTTGGGAAGTTGGTATCATCGGTCACAATCCTGCCCTTGGAGTCAAAACACAGGTAGCCCGACGCAGATTCGGTTCCGCCTGCTGGTGAGGCTTTTGCGCCATTGCCGGGGTCTATCATATAATACCATTGGGTTTTAGGCGCCCCGTCCGTTGTTGTATCCACAAAGCTTTTCCAGAACTTTAGATTAAGCTTGTATTCATTGCCCAGCTCATCGTAAACATTGATGGGAACAATGAAGTGGGGATCTATATTCTTGCCGTCAATGTCCGGAATTCCATCTGCACCACTGGTTCCGTCAGCAGCGACTGTATCATTGATTTTTACAGGAGTGGATGTTGCGCCACTTCCTGATATAGCTTTTCTGGAGGCATCCAGGTTACCGGAAAGGATAGCCTCGCTGGTGGCCTTGGCTGCTATGATACGCTTGTTCATGTTGTAGATGTCTTCATAGAGATTCAGCGGTCTTATCACTTCCTGAGTATCAAACTCATAGCCGTTGTCCCCATAGGAGTATTTCATCCATCCATAAACATTCTTACCGGTGGATGTGACCAGATTCCCAGCCTTGTCAATGGTGAAATTGCCTGCCCTTGTGAAATTGAAAGAACCTTCATTGCCACTTCTGACCACAAAAAAGCCTTCGCCCTCTATGGAAAGGTCAGTGGGGCTTTCGGTGCGCTGCACGCTTCCGCGTCCCATATCGGTATTTATGGAGTCCACATTCATGCCAAGACCGATCTGCATGGGATTTGTTCCGCCCCTCCCCGTCATAAGATCCGGGGCTCCGCCTGATGACAGGGTCTGTGAGAAAATCTCCTGAAATGTGGCTCTGGCTCCTTTAAAACCTACGGTGTTAACATTGGCAATATTGTTACCTATTACGTCCATCTTGATCTGATGGGATTTCAAGCCCGAAACGCTTGAAAACATGGACATCATCATAAAAATCAACCTCCCGTAATTCGCTTCGTCTGTCATTCAGAAACGATCAGCCTCCCGGAAGGGTCCGGCTGAAATTGTTGATTCCAAATGTTCTAAAGGTCTTGTTTTAAGTAAAAACTGCTCCGTCAATATTTGTAAATACATTCTCCTTCAGTTCGCTCTGCTTCACTGCCGTTATAACGGTTCTGTTGGGTATGTTTACAAGAAGCGCCACATCTTCCATCACCACCAGTGAATCCTTCACTCCTTTGGCTTGAGCCCTATCAACGGCTGTTCTCAGCTTTTCAAGCCGAAGAGCATCCAGGCTGATATTTCTGGCTTCCAACCTCATGGCCGCATGCTTTGAGATTTTCACATCCCTGCTCTCACTGAGCTTTTGGTTCAGAATGTTTGAAAACTCATCGGATGAGGTCTTCACCCTTTCGCCTGGCGACCCTGGAACAGTCTTCAGATATTGGTTGATGCTTTGAATGGGTCTGTTGCTAATGCTCATCCAACCCCTCCATTCGGATCGGTTCGGGTTTCCGTCTCAGCCGGCTCAGATCCGGTCACGGCCTCAGGCGCTTCAGTATCCTGGCTTGAATCGTCGTCCTGATTGCCTGTGCCAAGTCTGTTCTTAAGAATGTAAAGGATCTGCTGGAGAAGCATGTGTTCGCTTGAGTAGAGGTCAACCCTTTCTGTGGAGTAGATGGTGTCTACAGGAAGGGTAACATCATCAAGTATTAGGCGCAGCTTGTCGCTGTCATCCAGATAGCCGTCTCTCAGCGTACCGGTTACCCGGATCACTGCATCGGTTTCAGGATCTTTTAACTTGATTGTGATTTCCTTGCCTGCATAAGTCATTACATACTCCTCAGGACCCTCAAAGCCTTCCAGATCCAACTCATAGGGCTTCACGTCCACTTCATCCAGGCGGGCGTATATTCCATCAGCCCTCTGCTCAAGAGACGATATGATGCCTTTTATAGTGGCCTTGCCACCGTCATTGTTAAACTGGTAAGCGCTGCCCAGCATGCCCACCAGACCGCTGTAATCAGAAATCCTTCTGTTCGCGCTGCCAAGAGCGGTGTCTGAAACATCGGTGATGCTGTCAATATCAACCTCCTGCCCATCAATGATGGCATAAACCTTGCCACCCTTCACCCGAACCGATTCCACCACACCTGAAACAAAGCTGGTCTTTCCAGTATCCTCGTTAGAAATCTGGCCCACGACATACTTGCCGATCATGCCGAAGCCCTTGGTCATGGAGAACGCATTGTTCAGGTTCTGCATTTGTTCCAGAGCGCTGAATTGAGCCATCTGAGCAATAAAGTCGGTGTCGGACTGGGGATCCAGCGGATCCTGATGCTGCACCTGTGTGATGAGAAGCTGGAGAAAATCGTTCTTCCCAAGCTCGCCGGTATTTCTTGTGTTTTTTGATTTGTTGGCTTGTTCAGCAATGATTTGCTCAATTGTTTTCTGGTTACTTGCTATTGAAGCAACGTCGGACATATGCTTTCACCCCTTTCTCATGCTATCAGATCGATTTGTTGAGAGACTCCCGGCATTCCCAGGTCATACAGGCGACTTCCTGAGACCCGCCTTATGTCGCTTGGGGTCAATACACTGACCGGTTCCTCAATCTGGTTTCGCTTGTTGTTCTGTCCCTGATGGTGAGTTGACCGGTTTTCACTGTTCTGATTCCCCACCGATACATCCAGGCTTTGCACCGAATACCCGCTTTTCTCCAGAGCGTCCTTTAAAAGTTGCATGTTGTTCTCCAGAATTGATTTGACCTGCTCGTTCTCGGCTGTAATCCTGGCCAGAACCTCTCCACGCTCATGGACAATTTTAAGGCTCAGCTTGCCCAGATTATCCGGCTTCAGATGCATCTCCAGTTCCTGTTTGTTCTCGCCGGCCATGAGCCTGATTTTCATGGTCACTTGATCGGTAACGTTCTGGCTCATCTGCTTTTCATAAAGATACGAGCTCATGTTATCGGTCTTCAGGCTTGGCGATATGTCCTGAGGCATCTGGGCGCGGGCAGCCTGCTGGCTCTGATGCATGCTTTCATGTCCTTCCAGGGTTTGGCTGTTTTTCATTGCCTCGGTCATCGCCGCTTCAGTGCCAGGGATCTTGCCCGAATCATCGGTCATTGTTTTGTCGGCCTTGACATCCCTATGTTTGGGATGGCTCAGAGACTTCCCATCATCCCTGCTTGCATCTGTACCTTCAATAATGGGATCCAGTGCGTTATCCGGGTTCTCAACGATTTCCGGAGCCTGATCCTGTATTCCGGTGCCATCCTGCCTGCCTCTTAGTCTTTGGGCGATCTCGCGGCATTGGATCTGGAGCTGTGATATCAGAACTTCAAGAGCCTCCCCATCCTTTTCCGCGATTGCCGTTAAACTCTGGTTCGCAGCAGAGTCCCGGCCAGTCCCATTCTGCTGGATCTTCGAAATCAACACTTCAATCTCATCCAGCAGAGCCAGGGTTTCAGCCTGTCCGGTATCATTCTCCATTGAACGAACCCGGTTCAGCAGTTCCTGGAGCCTATCCAGCCTGCCCTCCATCATAGCCCTCAAGGCCTCAGCGGGATGGCTCATATCCTCCGCCGCGATTCCTTCAGTATTTGTTTCCTCAACAGAGCCCCAGCCTGAAAGTGCCATGTCAGGCTTCATGAACAGGGTTTCCAGCAGCAGAGCAATTTCATCAATCATCTCTTTTTTCTCCGTTGTCTTTTCCGTCTCGGTCACGGAGGAGCCTGATTGGGGTTTAGCACTCTTACTTGCTGCAATACCACCCTTGACTTCTGAAAAAGTGCGCTCCGCTTCAGAACCCCGCTCCTGTTTCAGATCCTTTTGTATCGTGGTCCCAGGCTTGTCATGGCTGATAACTCTGGCAGGCCTGTAAGAATTCTTCCCGGAACCCATGCGGTCTTGCAGCTTTTCTGCAAGTATACCGGAAAAGGAATCCCCGGTTTCCTGCCTTCTGACCATTCCTGCCTTGCCGGATGAATTGGCGCCGGAAACCATTAAACTGGCCAAAATACTATTTTCCATCTTTTTCACCTCCTTCCAGGTGTAATCCTGTTATGCTTTCATCCAAACGGATGGGCATATCGCTTATTTGATCAGCATTTTGTCAGATAGTGTTTTAGTGATCTCAGCAGCTACCGATGCTTCCATCTTTTCCAGAATCAGTGCCTTGGCGTTGGCATTAAGTCCTTCAAACACGCCTATGGCGGTTTCCTGATCCTTACTCCACAGTTCAGACAGGACCCTGGCAGCACTGGCGGGATCCATAGCCGCATATGGCTTGGCAAGCTCTGTTTTTATCTGATGGTTAATATCTTCCCTGACCAGTTCCTTATAGATAGCCTCTGCAGTTTCAGGTTCTATCTGTGCAAAATACTCCATAAACCCTTCCTTGTTGCCTCCGGCAATCAGCTCTGCCACCTCAATCTTCTGCTGCTCAAGCTTTCCCTGCTCATTCTGTATGGATATCAGTAGCTTCTCATTGGCTTCCAATACGGCCTTGTTTTCTTCCAAAACACTCTGGTCGCTTTCGTACTGGCTGATGACCCCGTAGGCCTCATTCAGTTCAGTGGTGAGATCGGCCACCTTCTGTCTGTATTCAACATATTTCTTCCGGATTTCTGTATCGGTAAGATTCTCAGGCGCATCCGGATCAACTTCCTGTGGAAGTGGCGGAAGAGCCAGCCTGAGTATGGGGTTGTCCTGAAATGCCGGCCTGAATATCTCCCCCAGGCCATAAACATTATTTTTAAGAATAATATAAAAAACACCGCAGAAGACCATGGCGACAATAACCAATGACAGCATGACCGCCAAAAAGCCCTGCAGTATTCTGCGTGATTTGCCTTCCGGATTTTGCATAGTCGGTTTGGGATTCTTTGAAGTACCCTTTGCCTTTTCAGCCATCTCAATCTCCCCTTAGGAAGGGCAAAGCAGTATCCCTCCAGGGTTTATTGCTCTCCCGTTCCCTCAGATGATTTTTTTACACTCTCCCTGTAACTGACAAGCTCATCCGTAAGCTTCCGCTCGTTTCTGTCTTCCTCTTTTCTGAATTTTTCGAACTCCTTGTCCCTCAGATTGGCCAGGACCTTTCTTTCCTGCATTGCAGCAACGAGCTTTACTCTTATTTTATCGACATTTTCACCGCTTCTCTTAACTGCCTCCAGTTGCTGTTCCCTAACCTTTTTTTGAACCTCAAGAAAGGCCTTAATCTCCTTGATTCTTTCAGGCTGAATAGTTCCAGAGCAGGCTCTTCTGAAATCCTCAGACAAACGCGAAATGCCCGCGTCAATCAACGCGAGCTTCTCCTTTTCCTTCTCATGGGCTATAATAGCCAGCCCCAGTTCATTTTTTATTTTATCCTCCATTTGTTGTTTCAGATCGAGCAGCCTTTGCAATCTGAACCTGAAAACTGCCATAATTCACTCCGTAACAACAGCGGGATGGCTGGCCGCCGGAAAGAACTCCCCTGCTGTATTGTCATTTAACCGGATTCCTTCAGGGTGACTGCTTGCTCCAGTTTTTCGATGGTCTCCCGGAAGGAATAACGTTCAAACACTCCCTGGGTAAGAAAATCATTAATGCTTTCATTCAGACTGATAGCCCTGTCAATGGCAGGATTGCTGCCCTTCACATAAGCGCCGACATTGATCAGATCTTCCGCATCCCGGTAGACTGCCAGGGCTTGCCTGAGTTCATTGGCGCACTTTTTGTGATTGTCATCCACAATATCACTCATGACACGGCTGACGCTACCAAGCACATCGATGGCCGGATAGTGGTTTCTATGGGCGAGCTGCCTTGAAAGGGCGATATGACCGTCCAATATACCGCGGGCTGTATCGGTAATGGGTTCATTCATATCGTCTCCATCCACCAGTACCGAGTAAAGGCCTGTTATAGAACCATTTTGTGAAGTCCCTGTCCTCTCCAGAAGCTTGGGCAGAATTGCAAATACAGAAGGCGTGTAGCCTCTGGACACAGGAGGTTCTCCGATTGCAAGTCCAATCTCCCGCTGAGCCATGGAAAAACGCGTGAGGGAATCCATAAGAAGCAGGACATCATTTCCCTTGTCCCTGAAGTATTCTGCAATTGCGGTAGCCACCATGGCACCTTTAAGTCGGATCAGGGCGGGCTGATCCGAGGTGGCTATGACCACCACCGACCTTTTCAGGCCTTCTTCCTGAAGATCTCTTTCCAGAAAATCCCGCACCTCTCTTCCACGCTCTCCTATCAATGCGATGACATTAATATCCGCCTTAGTGTTTCTGGCGATCATTCCCATTAGGGTGCTCTTTCCAACCCCGCTGCCGGCAAAAATGCCTATGCGCTGTCCTTTGCCCACAGTGAGCAGACCATCAATGCACTTAACGCCCAAAGGAAGGACCTGCTTGATCCTTGGCCTGGTCATGGGATTTGGCGGCATATTGGAGACAGGATAATAGCCTTCCGGTATGATGGGGCCCTTGCCATCCATGGGTTGACCCAGCCCGTTGAGGACACGGCCCAGTAATGATTCTCCCACGGCTACCTCCAAATCCTTGTGGCAGACCGTTACCGTACTTCCGGGGCCAATGCCCGACATATCCCCTATGGGCATTAGCAGGACATTCTTGTCCCTGAAGCCAACAACCTCCGCCATAATACTTCTATGCCCTCGGGACTTAATAGTGCATAAAGCCCCGACATGTGTTTCGGGGCCTTCCGATTCGATGGTCAGACCAACAACCTTGGTAACTCTGCCCATGTAGCGGACAAAGCTTCTTTCATCCAACAGCTTTTGATATTTCTCTAAAAGGGTATGGCTATTCATCCTGATTCTTCTCACCCATCACTTCCCGGAAAGCTTGTTCCACCATTTCCATCTTGGTCTCCAGTCCGCCGTCCACCATTCCATACCCGGTATCCACAATGCAGGATCCTCTGGCCAGTGTCTGGTCTTTTCGGATTTCAATCTGCCCGATGTCCCCTGCCCGGTTTTTAATATGTTCAATGTTTTCCATCACATAATCATAATCTTCAACTGAAACCCTCAGTATAATCTGATCTTTGTT
>LFSK01000111.1 GCA_001512555.1 Clostridiaceae bacterium DTU059
ATTTATTTTTGAGTTTTATCCCCTGAATGATGTATTATAGTGGACAGGATGGCGGCAATTAAGACAACCTTATTAGGGTGGAAAGGTGGAAACTATGAAAAAGAGATGGCTGTATCTGTTATTTGTAACAGTGGCCATGCTGGCATTGAGTATTATTTCTATGGATGGCTCACTTCAGGCCGTAGGGTTTTTTAATATTTCCGGCAGTCGGGACGTTCATATCGTCATAAACGAGGTCATGGCTATGAATCATACCGGCATTACCGATGAGGATGGGGATAGAGGGGACTGGATTGAGCTCTACAATCCGGGTGTCATGCCTGTAAACCTGTCGGGCTACGGCTTGTCTGATAAGCAGGATATGCCCCATTTATGGATCTTTCCCGATATAACCATATTACCCGGCGAATACTTGCTTGTATGGGCAGACGGGAAGGACAGGGTTTCCTATGCGGGACTTCATACAAACTTTAAAGTAAGTGCCGGCGAGGTGATCACCCTGTCCAATCCATCGGGAACGCTTGTTGATTCCATGCACCTTAACAGAATCATTCCCAATATCTCATATGGCAGACTACCGGATGGAACCGGCTATTCATTTCTTGCTGAGGATACTCCAGGCAGAAGTAATTCCGATAGCATTTTGGATCCCACCCCATATTTTGCTCAGGTTTCACCTCCCGAATTTTCCAGGGAAAGCGGTTTCTACAGCGAAGGTTTTGAACTGACTCTCAGCTGTGCTGATCCTGAAGCCGTTATTCGTTATACCCTGGACGGGTCAGAACCTACCATCGATTCCCCTGTTTATCAGGAACCAATTGTTATCAGGTCAAGGGCGGGGGATCCAAATATTTATTCCGCAAGAACCGGGATTTCCATCGATGACAAGCCTCCTTTAAAAGAAGTGTTTAAGGGTACGGTTGTAAGGGCAAGGGTTTTTGCATCTGATTCAATAATGAGTGAGACCGTTACCCATACCTATTTTGTTGAAGAGAATATGGCGGAACGCTATAATCTTCCCATCATATCCCTTGTGACGAACCCGGAGAACCTGTTTGATTACTTCACGGGCATCTTTATGAAGGGCAAGGTAATGAGCGACTGGTTAAGCGAGAACCCTGGGGCAGTAGTGGATGGTGGTACACCCGGCAACTATAACCAACGGGGTATAGAATGGGAAAGGGAAGCGACCATCACCTTCTTTGAGCCTGATGGAACCGTGGGATTTACCCAGAATGTGGGGATTCGTACCTTCGGTGGATGGAGCCGATCATACCGGCATAAGCCTCTGCGCGTGATCGCCCGCAAACGGTATGACCATTCCGGGACCATTGAATACCCGGTTTTCCCCGAACTGACCAAGAGGGGAAATCCAGAAGAACCCTTAACCTCTTTCAAACAGCTTCTGCTGAGAAGCTCGGGGAATGACTGGGAGTACACCCTGTTCAGGGATGCCATGATGCAGAGCCTTGTTGCCGGACTCGGTGTGGATACTCAGAGCTATAAACCCTGCATTCTGTTTATCAACGGGGAATTCTGGGGGATTTACAATATCCGTGAAACTTTTGATGAATACTTTATCAACACTAATTACAACGTGGAATTTGATGATATAGTGATTTTAGAGGGTGTTTCCTATGAAGATGGGATGGGGCTATATTACGGACAGGAAGGGGATGTGGAAAGCTTCCACAGCATCATCGATTTTGTAAGAACCCACGATATGTCCATTCAGGAGAACTACGAGTATGTTGCTGATCAGATAGATGTGGACAATTTTATTGTTTACCATGCGGCCCAGATTTATTATGCCAACACCGACTGGCCCGGGAACAATGTAAAGGTATGGAGGAAGCGCACTGAAAAGACAGATCCGGATGCCCCTCCGGGACACGACGGACGCTGGCGGTGGCTGCTCTTTGATACCGACTTTGGTTTTGGATTATACAGCATACACTCCACGGTAAGCCACAGGACTCTGAAGTTTGCCACCACACCCGACGGGGAACCCTGGCCCAATCCCGACTGGTCTACCGTACTCCTTCGCTCCCTCTTGACCAATGAGGAGTTTAAAACAAAGTTCATAGCAAAATTCGTGGATCTATTGAACAGCCGATTCCATCCCGATTATGTCACAAAACGCATAGTGGAAATGCGTGATGT
>LFSK01000114.1 GCA_001512555.1 Clostridiaceae bacterium DTU059
TCCCTTTCTCCCTGATACCGGTATTTCACATCTGAGATCAAAGACTGCCTGTATATCTCCAGCAACTGCCTGGCATCCTCCTCCTCCAGACGTTGTATCCTTCTTTCCATTTCCCCCTTTGACATGGTCACATAATCATTCCATGCCACCTCCTGTATTCTGATATCACCGCCAAGAAATCTGATCACAGGCCCGGCGATAACGATGGCAACAACCAGGCCGCATACAAGCTTCACATATTTATTCAGACTCCCTTCCGGCGCAAACTTTTCTGCCAGGGAGCATATGACCGAAATGGATATCAGGCTGATCACCCATACTTTCAGTGCCTCCAAAAACCACGGCCTCCCTTTCGAATCTCATAAAAATCCGGTGCTGCTCATCAGTGTTCCGGTCAAAAGGATCAGTACAAACAGCGAAGCTCCCATAATTCCTATCATTACGGACATACATCCTGCCGCTTCCTCAAGAGCGCTGCAGATATTGTCATCACCCAGGGGGGCTCCAAAGGCTGCTACAAGACGATAGACCAGCATGATGACCAGCATCTTGATAAACGGTATCGCAAAGAGAATGGCCAGTCCGATAACCGTAGCCACCCCGGCCGCGTTTCTTACGGCATGGGTACATGCCAAAAGAGTTTCAGCGGCATCGGAC
>LFSK01000008.1 GCA_001512555.1 Clostridiaceae bacterium DTU059
GACGATTCCATTATACCAGAGGCGTTTCAGGTCTCATTTTTATTATTAAGTTAACAGACCAGAATAATTCATGAGGAGGTTACTTTATGAAATTTGGCTATTTTGATGATATCAACAGAGAGTATGTCATCGAGACCCCAAAAACTCCCTATCCATGGATCAACTATCTTGGAAATGAAAGCTTTTTTGGCCTCATATCCAATACCTCAGGCGGTTACTGTTTTTACAGGGATGCCCGTCTGAGACGTGTGACCAGGTACCGCTACAACAATATCCCCGTTGACAACGGCGGCCGCTACTTTTATATCAATGACGGCGGTGATGTCTGGACACCGGGTTGGATGCCGGTCAGAAAAGAGTTGGATGCCTATGAATGCAGGCACGGACTGGGATATACGAAGATACGTGGCGAAAGAAACGGAATATCTGTGAGCCAGCTTTCTTTCGTACCCTTAAAATTTGACGGAGAAGTACACCAGCTTACCATTAAGAACAAAACCGCGGCAGAAAAGCGATTCAAGCTGTTCTCATTTGTGGAATGGTGCCTGTGGAACGCATATGATGATATGACCAATTTTCAGCGAAATTTCTCAACCGGTGAAGTAGAAGTGGAGGGCTCAGCCATCTACCACAAGACCGAATACCGGGAGCGCAGAAATCATTATGCCTTCTACTGGGCAAACACCCCTGTGGACGGCTTTGACACCGACCGTGAAGCCTTCATAGGTCTGTATAATGGATTTGATTGTCCCAAGGCTGTTCTTGAAGGAAAACCCGCAAATTCCATCGCCCATGGCTGGCAGCCCGTGGCATCCCATTATTTTGATCTCACCCTGAAAGCAGGAGAGGAGAAGACCATTATATTCGTCCTGGGCTATGTTGAAAACCCGGATGAGGAGAAATGGGAGAGCCTCAATGTGATCAACAAGAAGCCGGCAAAGGCTATGCAGGAGCGCTTTAAGACCACCGAACAGGTTGATAAGGCCATGCAGGAACTCAGGGCTTATTGGGATGAGCTTCTTTCTGTCTATATCCTTGACAGCCATGATGACAAGCTCAACAGAATGGTAAATATTTGGAACCCTTATCAGTGCATGGTTACCTTCAACATGTCCCGAAGCGCCTCATACTTTGAGTCGGGTATCGGCAGGGGTATGGGATTCCGTGACTCCAACCAGGATCTCCTTGGTTTTGTGCACCAGATTCCGGAAAGAGCCCGGGAGAGAATACTGGACATTGCGGCAACCCAGTTTGAAGATGGCGGCTGCTATCACCAGTATCAGCCCCTCACCAAGAAGGGTAATCATGATATTGGCGGCGGCTTTAATGACGATCCTCTGTGGCTGATTCTGGGCACAGCCGCCTACATAAAGGAAACCGGAGACTTTTCCATTCTGGACGAACAGGTTCCATTCGACTCGGATCCCAACAACACGGCGACTCTGTTGGAACACCTGACCCGTTCCTTCTACCATGTTATCAACAATCTGGGGCCTCATGGGCTGCCTCTCATAGGAAGGGCAGACTGGAATGACTGTCTCAACCTGAATTGCTTCTCCACCACTCCTGATGAGTCCTTCCAGACCTATGGCGATCCCGACGGCAGAGTAGCAGAATCTGTGTTCATCGCCGGTATGTTTGTTTTCATCGGTCCGGAGTATTCAGCTCTGCTCAGGTATAAGGGGTTGAATGAAGAAGCCGATAAGGCCGATAAACTGATCGCTGAGATGAAAGAGAAGATATATGAGCATGGATATGACGGTGATTGGTTCTTAAGAGCCTACGATGCTTTCGGTCAGAAAGTGGGAAGTAAGGAGAACCAGGAAGGCCAGATCTTTATAGAGCCTCAGGGTATGTGCGTTATGGCCGGAATCGGTGTGGAGAACGGATATGCGTTGAAGGCGCTGGATTCAGTTAAAGAAAGGCTGGAAACCCCATATGGTATCGTTCTGAACGATCCTCCATACTACAGCTATAACAAGAACCTGGGTGAAATAACCTCATATCCTCCGGGATACAAAGAAAATGCCGGTGTATTCTGCCACAACAACCCCTGGATCATATGTGCTGAAACAGTGGTAGGACGCGGTACCCGTGCCTTTGAGCTGTATAAGAAGATTACTCCGTCCTATCTGCAGGATATAAGTGATCTCCACAAAACTGAGCCCTATGTGTACTCTCAGATGGTAGCGGGGAAGGCTGCCGCCCGTCCTGGCGAGGCTAAGAATTCCTGGCTGACGGGTACAGCAGCGTGGACATTTACCACCATATCCCAGTGGATTCTGGGAATCCAGCCCGATTATGAAGGGTTGAAGGTGAATCCCTGCATACCTGCCGAATGGGATGGCTTCTCGGTCAGACGTAAATTCAGGGGAGCTATCTACAATATCCAGGTCTCCAATCCTGATCATGTGGAGAAAGGAATCAAGTCCATCACTGTGGACGGCAAGAAGATATCTGGCAACATCCTTCCCGTTTTCAACGACGGTGCGGAACATGATGTTAAGGTAGTGTTGGGCTGAATATCTTGTAGATTTTGAAATTCTTCTAAAATTTTGGGACACATAGGTGTCCGGGGCATGAAAGGAACCGCAGCAGAGCGGTTCCTTTATTTGAAGTGGAAAGTATCTCCAACACGCCATTGCGAGCGGAACAGGAGTGAAGCACGTGATCTCCACACATGTCATTGCGAGAAGCAAGCGACACGGCAATCTCCAACATGTCATTGCGAGCGTAGCGTGGCAATCTCAGAGTTGAGGATATGCCTTGCTAAGTATGGATTATGCGAGTATAATATAATATGAAATTTATGGAGGAAAACATGAACAGCTTGCGTAAATCATTCTATTTGAATACTATGCTTGCTTCCATGGCCGCTATCGTACATGATACAGCGGCTAATTGGCGTAGTATGCGAATAGAGTGTTAATTTATGTAAGATATACCAGCTTGTTGCTTTGTGCCGGGTATACTTACCCGGCTTTTATTATTGAATGATCCGGGTGTGTCAGAATCGGAGTTTCGGAAACAGGATGGACTTGAGGCTTACTCAGGTCCTTTTTGTATGAAATTATGTGATCTCAGAGATTGCTTCGTCGGCTCCGCCTCCTCGCAATGACATGCTAGAGGTGAGAGGTGGGAGGCGAGAAGAGAGAAGTTCTCCAGGAAGTCATTGCGAACGAAACGAAGTGGAGTGTGGCAATCTCAAAGGCTCGTCGGATTTACCTCCTCGCAAAGACATGAAGAAAAGCTCCTTGACGAGGGGATGTTGACACACACGGAAGTATCGGAGGATGTGCAACATGAAAACTATAATCGGAAACATAAGGAAAAACTATATATTCAAATTTATGAGCTCAACGGTCTTCGACGAAGCTATTTGGCTGTTGTATCTGGCTTCCAGGGGCATGAGCCTGGTTCAGATCGGTATACTTGAATCCATTTTCCATATCACCAGTATGCTTTGCGAAGTGCC
Source organism: Clostridiaceae bacterium DTU059 (assembly GCA_001512555.1). Taxonomy (GTDB): domain Bacteria; phylum Bacillota; class Clostridia; order DSM-8532; family DSM-8532; genus Thermoclostridium_A. The sequence continues at coordinate 3,476 of LFSK01000008.1, forward strand.
CACAGGCTATATTGCCGATCGCTATGGGAGAAAGACTTCCAGGATCATGGGGCGGGGGGCGGCTTTCATCGGATGCGTGATCATGATTTCAAGTCATAGCTTTGCATTCTTTGCTATTGGTATCATCTTCTCGTCTCTATCCTACAACCTGGAATCCGGTGCCGGCGATGCCCTGGTCTATGATTCCATGATTGAGTGCGGACAGGAAGACAAGTATATGAAAGTTAAAGGCAGGCAGGAGATCTGCTTTCAATCCGCCAGGCTGATATCGCTGATTGCTGGTGGCCTGATCGCAACCTACAGCTACCTTCTGGCCTACCTCCTCACAGCGGCCATCCATCTGGCGAGCTTCCTGTTCTCCTTCTCCTTCAAGGAACCTGAGGTTGGAAGGGTGGAGGTGCGCGTGAGTTTCTTCAGACATATCCGTGATTCCTTGCAGGTGGTCTGGGAACATAAGGGGGTATTAAGATATATCTTCTATATAGAAGGCTTATCGCTATTCTGTACCACACTGTACTTTTATTTTCAGAACTTCCTGAAATCAAAGGGCTACACCGAGTTCCAGATTGGTTTGGTGCTTGCCGCCAGTGCGGTAGCAGGGCTTATAGCCTCATCCTTTGCCTACAGAATAGAACAAAAGCTGGGAGAAAGAAAGCTTATATTGGTGGCCTCTCCCATTGCCATTCTGTTGTTCGGTATGATTGCCCTTACTCATATGGAGTCCCTGGCCTTAATCCTGTTGTCTGCCATTGACACGATATTGTTTGTGGTGTTTTCGGATTATATCAACAAGCAGATACCTTCCCAGCAGCGTGCAACCATCCTGTCCTTTCAATCTATGTTCTTCAGCATCATGATGGTGGCCTTTTTCCCGGCTGTGGGAGCCATATCGCAATACATGGGCTTTAAGACTGCCTTTGCCTTCATCGCAGCCCTGGCGTTGATCCTCATGACCCTTTCCACTGTGTTCATGCTAAGGGATAAAAGGGTTGAAAAGGGTTCTTTAAAAGGTGGATAATAGAAGAAATAAATGATGAGGGAGTTTATATTGAAATATCAGAAAGTCATTCCGGGTCGGTTTCTGTCCCGGGCCAACCGGTTTATTGCACAGTGCGAGATAGATGGTGTTATAGAGACCGTTCATGTGAAGAATACCGGTAGATTAAAGGAATTACTCGTTCCGGGAGTTCCTGTCTATCTGGAGCTCTCGGATAACCCAGCCCGAAAAACCCGTTATTCACTGATTGCAGTGGAAAAGGGCGAGAGGATTGTTAATATCGACAGCAACGCCCCGAACAAGGTCGCTGTGGAGGCACTAAAAGAAGGTAGTCTGCAGCTTACGGGTATGCCTGACATTGATCTTATCAGACCAGAATACCGATATGGGAAGTCACGCTTTGATATATACCTTGAAGGGGGAGGGCAAAAGGCACTTATGGAGATCAAGGGTGTTACACTGGAGAAAGACGGGATAGCGATGTTTCCGGATGCGCCCACTGAGCGCGGGGTAAAGCATGTTCATGAGCTTATTGCAGCGAGGAAAGAAGGCTATATGGCTTACATCCTGTTTGTGATACAGATGAAGAAGCTTCGCTGTTTCATGCCCAATGACGAAACGCACAGAGCCTTTGGCGATGCTTTAAGGCTTGCCGAGAATAACGACGTCAAAATACTAGCCTATGACTGCAATGTGGAGCACGATGGCTTTACAATTGCAGAACCCGTGAGGGTAGTGCTGTAATTTCTGCAGCCAGCTACCTATGCTCTGAAGATACCGGTTAAGGAGTGATCCAGCTTGACTGGACAAGAGCGTTTTAACAGTGGAGGAAGTGCAAAGCATTATTGCAGGTCTGAAAGGCCTGAGCAGCGTATCCGATACCTCCCGCATGGAATGGCTGATATCCAGGCTTGCTCCAGGAGGCGAAGCAGTGGTTTCCATAACAGTTGTCATGTTCATAATGATAGAATATGCCCAAAAGCAAAAAGAATGGGGTTGAAATTGTATGGTGGAATCCAGATGTGGCTTGGTTTGCAGTGAATGTGAGTACAAAAAGGAGCCTTATAACTGCGGGGGTTGTGTTGCCACAAACGGCAATCCCTTCTATGGTGAATGTAAGGTTGCGGCTTGCTGCCAGAGCAAGGGTTTCGGGCACTGCGGGCGTTGTCATGATATGCCCTGCGAAATGCTGTATTTCTATTCCTACCTTGATAAGGAGCACGGGGACAACCCGCCGGGGGCAAGGATAGAAAAGCTGAAAAAGTGGCTAAAAGAGGGGCTGAGGTAACCGCTCCCGCTGTCTTCTTTGCGCCAAGAAGGCCGGGCTAGTTATTTACAAATAATGATATACACTGTATAGTACTTTATAATTAGTAAATTTAGTAATTATAAAGGTGAGATGTAATGAAAAGAATCCTTGTTTTCCTAATCGCTCTTCTGCTTTCATTTTCAATCATTAGTGCCAGTACAAACAGCAATATCAATATTCTCTACGACTGCGAAAAGCTTGATGTTCAGACCGAGATCGTAAATTACAGAACCATGGTTCCCCTTGAGGATATTTGTTCTGCTTTAGGGATAAAGGTGGCTCTTGATCCTCAATCACTTCAGATTACCGCAATTAAGGATGACATCGAGCTGAAAATGACCCTTAACAATCCACAGATAACTATCAACGGGGTTCTGAGCTCCTTTGACAGCCCACCAACTGCTGTAAACAACAAAATATACGTACCAGCAGTACACCTGGCTTCAATATTCAATTTTGAAACTGTGTGAGATGCCGAAACGAATACTCTTCAAATAAACAACCCTCTTTATCCTGTTTCTGTTAATGGGAAATATGGATTCATCAACAACAAAGGCGAGATAGTCATAAGCCCGCAATACGATGATATTCTCATGCTGCAAAACGAGAACGGAATGGTAATGGGGTTTTATAACGGTTATGCCGCTGTCAAGGTAAATGGTAAATGGGGATTCATCAACCATAAGAACGAATTTATCACGGAACCTAAATATGATGAGGTTGATTTCTTTGAAGATAATCGCGCCGCAGTATACATTTTCGATGATAAAGCCAATGATTACCCCGGACTGAAATACCGGTATACGTATATCAGGCCTGATGGCAGTGAAATAACGGATTTCATTTTTAATAGGAATTATGGATTTAATAGAATGTTCAGTAGTGGAGCTGCAATAGTTCATTATAACGGACAGGACAGATTGATTGACCGTAATGGGAATTTCTTGCTGGGCGAAGACTATACTTTACACACAATATGCAGAGGGGGAATGATTGGAGCTTCCTGGACTGAAAATGGGAAAAGGGTCTCTGGATTTGCTTCGCTGGATGGGAAAAACAAAATCCGCCTTAACGGTGCTTCTCCTTTTAATGGGTTTATGAAAGACCGGGCATTAATTCAGCAGACTGTATATACAGATTTCGGATCCAAAAACAAGTTTGGAATGATAGACAGGACTGGAAAGGTTGTAGTTAAACCTACATGGGACTATATACTTTATTCCGACGACTTCAGTGATAATTACGCCGCTGTTGAACAGAGCTATCAATATGGATTCATAGATTTAAACGGTAATACGCTTATCCAACCGAAATACACGGCCGTAAAACTGTTTAACGAGGGATTGGCAGCCGTTAGCGTGGATGGTAAGTATGGATTTATCAATATTAAGGACGAAATGGTTATCAAGCCGGTCTATGATTATGCTGACTATTTCATGGAAGGGTATGCGCGGGTTAACATAGACACAAAATCGGCATACCGAAATAGCCCGAGCCAGCTTGGCGGTAAATGGGGATTTATTGACAAGGAAGGCAATCTGGTGATCGATACTGTTTACGATTACGTGGACCCGTTTTATAAGGGAATAGCAAGGGTGTATGTATATCAACCAGGCGGAGGCCTTGGCAGCGCAAAGATCGGCTATATTAACAAACAAGGAAAAGTAATATGGCAGCCGAGAAGATAAAAGATAATGGGAGATTACCGCGCTGCGCTGCCGCTCCGCTCGCAATGACGGATGGGGAGATTGCCGCGCTGCGCTACCGCTCCGCTCGCAATGACGGATGAGGAGATTGCCGCGCTGCGCTGCCGCACCGCTCGCAATGACAGATGGGGGGATAGAGGTAAGAGTTTTAGTCAGGACTGTAAAGCAGGGTTATGCCTGCGTATAAGTATGGCTGTAATCTCTTGACATGGATCTGGTATACGTGTAGAATAAATGCTAAATAAATACATGCATATGGGAGCCGGCGAACCGGCTGAGAGGGGATTATTGATCCCGACCATCGGAAACCTGATCTGGATAATACCAGCGTAGGGAATGCACAACGTAGTCTGGCAACCGCCTATGTTGGGCGGTTTTTCTTTTACATATCCCTGGCTAAAGACATTCCGGGCAAGGATTCTAGCACATGCCGGAAAACAATATCTTCCGGTCTTCCGATGGCAGTTTCAGCCAATCTCTCATTGAGCCGGGTTAACACAATCGACGGGTTGTGTGTTCGAAGGTTTCCCCGCATGAATTTCAAGATGGGATCCCAAAAATAATAGTTGGAGGAATGGGACATGCCAATAGTAAATGTCAGCCTTCAGGTGCTGCCAAGCGTGCCGCAGGAGAACATCTATCCTGTGGTGGACAAGGTTATTGAGCTTATTCGGGACAGCGGAGTGAAATACATAGTAGGACCTATGGAAACAACTATGGAGGGTGAATTCGACACGCTCATGGAGATTGTAAAGAAGGCTCAGACTGTATGCTGCGAGGCAGGGGCAAAAAGAGTCATATCTGTAGTTAAAATCGATTATCGGCCGGAAGGTGTCACCATTGAAGAGAAGATCGGAAAATATCAAAAAGAAGCGTAAATCAGGGATAGACTGGCTCCAAATAGGGTTTTCCCTGTTGATCCTGGTTATCTGGCAAGTGGTTGTAGTTATACGTGACGTGCCGGAGTTCATCCTGCCATCTCCTGTAAGGGTCATTGAGGAACTCATAGGTTCATGGCAGATCTTGCTGGATCATACCCTTGTCACTGTCACCGAAGCGTTTTTGGGACTTCTGGCATCCATCGTGCTGGGATCGGTCATTGGCCTTGCCATGGGCTATTTTAAAACATTCAGAAGAATGGTCTATCCGTTGTTTGTGATCACTCAGACCGTTCCCCTGTTTGTTCTGGCACCCTTGTTCATACTCTGGTTCGGCTTTGGAATACTGCCGAAGATCATTGTGGTCTTCATGGTTTGCTTTTTCCCCATAGCTGTGACCTTTGCCCAGGGGCTCGTGAGGTCGGACAGCGGAATGGATGATCTTTTAAAGGTGATGGGTGCAAGTCGCTGGAAAATCTTCAGGATATCCCGTATACCACAGGCCCTCCCATACTTTTTCTCCGGCCTTAAGATTGCGGCAACATATGGTATTGTAGGCGCTGTTCTGGCCGAATGGGTGGGTGCACAAAAAGGGCTTGGTGTCTTTATGACGAGAGCCATGAAGAGCTTCAGAACAGGTGCGCTTTTTGCTGATGTATTTATTATTGTCCTGCTCAGCCTCGTCCTGTACAAAATTGTGGAATGGGTTGAACAGATGGTTTGCAAAGACATGTCAAATGGAGGGAATATCGTATGAGAAAAGGTAAGATATATTTTGCTGTGATAAGCTTACTTATATTGATGGTTGTTTCAGCTGGCTGCGGCGGGTCGCAGAAGGTAACCTTCGTGCTTGACTGGACCCCAAACACCAACCACACCGGTGTGTATGTAGCGTTGGAAAAGGGGTATTATGCGGAGGAAGGTCTTGATGTGGAGATTATCCAGCCATCGGATATGGGTGCTGATACCATGGTTGCCTCCGGAACTGCTCAGTTTGGGGTCAGCTATCAGGAGAGCGTAACCTTTGCCCGCGCAGAAAATGTGCCACTGGTTTCCATAGCGGCGGTTATCCAGCATAACACTTCTGGTTTCGGAGCGCTCAAAGAAAAAAATATCAAAGGCCCGGCAGATTTTGAAGGAAAGAAATACGGGGGCTGGGGATCGCCAATTGAGGAAGCCACCATAAAATATCTGATGGAAAAGGCGGGAGCCGATCCCACAAAGGTGGAGATCCTGTCCATAGGGACCGCCGATTTCTTCCAAGCCAGCAGCAGCGGTCAGATAGACTTTGCATGGGTATTTGAGGGCTGGGATGGAGTTGCTGCAAAAATCAGGGGCGTTGAGATGGATTATATCGATCTGGGTCAGACCGATCCTGTCTTTGACTACTACACACCGGTCATCGTGACCAGTGAGGATATGATACAAAAAAACAGTAAGATGGTTGAGGCTTTTATGAGGGCAACCATAAAGGGTTATACCTTTGCCATGGAGAATCCGGAGGAGGCGGCTGAAATATTTATAAAAGCTGTACCCGAGGCTGATGCTGAGCTTATAAGGGAAAGCCAGAAATATCTTGCTGGCAGGTACCAGGACGATGCGCCCTACTGGGGTATGCAGAAAAAAGAGGTCTGGCAGCGTTACACTGAATGGCTTTTTGAAAATGGTTTCATCTCCGAAGCCATTGATGTGGAGAAGGCCTTTACAAACAGGTTTGTGGAATAGGCAAGGAATGATATGGAACAAATTGTGGCTGATAACATCAATAAATACTATGGTATGCCATCGGAGAACAGCCGAAGATCCTATGAAAGGCTTCAGGTGCTGGCCGGGGTAAGCTTCAGGGTGGAGAAAAATGATTTTGTCTCCATCCTGGGGCCGAGCGGCTGTGGCAAAAGCACCCTGCTCAGGCTGTTGGCAGGCCTTGACAGGGATTATGAGGGTTCCATCCATGTGGATGGCACCGACCTAAAGGAGAAGAGGGTTCCCGTATGCTATATGCTCCAGAAGGATCATCTCATGCCCTGGCGAACCCTTATGGAGAATGTGCTTCTGCCTGCCGAGATTGAGGGTGCCGATCTTAAAAAGGAAGCTGAAATAATAAGGCCAATGCTGAAGGAATTTGGCCTGGAAGAGTTTGAAAATTACAGGCCCCATGCCCTGTCGGGGGGGATGCGCCAACGCGCAGCCCTTTTGAGAACCTATAGGATGAGGGGCGACATAATGCTTCTTGATGAGCCTTTTGGCGCGCTGGACGAGATTACGCGAATGCAGATGCAGGACTGGCTATTGGATGTATGGGGACGGCACAGGAAAACAGTGCTTTTTGTTACGCACAATATCGATGAGGCTGTCCTTTTGTCAGATAGGGTGCTGGTGATGAGCTCAAGGCCCGGAAGCATTGTTAAGGATATCAGGATAGGCTTTCCGCGACCAAGAAACCGTGATATGCTGCTAAGCAGCCAATTTCTCAGCTATAAGGGTGATATCCTTGCCTCCCTTGGCTGAGTACGGTATAAAGGGAGACTGATGGATTGTACACGAAAGGTTCTACCTTCAGTATTGTAACCTGGTCACGATACTGAAGCCTGTTCGATTTACAAAAGCAAGTCCCAAGTATATAATACTGTTATAGGTATATAATGTATGTATGAAGGTGGTGAAAGTATGTATCATGGCGAAAACAACTACGGGTCCCAAACCTATGAAGAGCAGTACGATGCCATAAGGGGCATGAATACTTATATAGCCAAGGTCTTTGGATGGATGTTCATAGGCCTTTTGCTGACTGCAGCGGTGGGGCTTTATGTGTCTGGCAATATCAATCTGGTTGTGGCCATTGCTACCAATCCCATTCTGCTGTTCGGGCTTTTTATTGCCGAGATCGTAATGGTTGTTGTATTATCGGCCCGCATAACAAAGCTGTCCTATGGAGCGGCTATTGGCTTGTTCCTGGCTTATGCTTTAATTAATGGACTTACCTTTTCAATCATATTCCTGGCCTATACCAGTGGGTCCATTGCCACAGCCTTTGGCACAACAGCCATCACCTTTGGTATCATGTGCGTTTATGGTTATTTCACCAGAGCCGACCTGACCCGTTTCAGAACCCTTCTTTTCATGGGGCTTATCGGTGTTCTGGTTCTGTCGGTTGTGAATATCTTCCTGGGAAGCAGTTCCATCGACTGGCTTATCAGCATCGTCAGCCTGTTTGTATTCCTGGGCCTTACGGCTTATGACATGCAAAGGCTGAAGGCATTTTACTTTGGTACCGAGGGCAATTCAGCCCTGCGAAACAACCTGGGTATAATCGGTGCATTAAGGCTGTATCTGGATTTTATCAACCTCTTCCTCACCATACTGAGGTTTGTAGGTGGCAGGAACAGCCGGTAATTAAGTGGTTGTAAAACAGCAGGAGGTGGCGCACAAGTCACCTCCTTTTTTTCTGCTAAAAATGAATCCCAGAGCTTAAAACCTTTGATTGTGCTGGAAAGGCCGCAGGCCTGTTTTCTTTTATTTTTATCTGATTTTTGGTATGATAATTATGATTATCAGCCGGGATCACCGGTTTATATAATGCTGTAGCCGCAAAGAATAAAAACAACATTTGAATGCCCACTTCTTTGTGGTGCATGACGGGGAGAGATAGAACACTTTGAATAACAACAGGGATAGAACAAATACTAACATATCCTGCGGCCAGGACGGACACGATCTGGCCAGATCAATGGAATCCACCGATTGGATGGAGCAGGTGAGAAACCTTAATGCTGAGCATGCCCTTAGCACCGGAAAGGTGAGAACCTTCAGGCTGGACGTCTTTGGATGCCAGATGAATGAACGGGATGCCGAGACCATTGCCGGAATGCTGACCAATATGGGATATGAGCAGGTTTCACATGATGAACCGGCGGATATTATTGTTTTTGTTACCTGCTGCGTTCGGGAGAACGCCGAGGAGAAGATTTACGGTCATATAGGCGCCCTGTCCCATGAATGTGAGAAGCATGGTTCCATCATAGTGGCATCGGGATGCATGATGCAGCAGCCCCATGTGGCAGAAAAGATAAAGAAATCCTACCGGAACGTGAAGATTGTTTTTGGAACCCATAATATTCATGATTTTCCCATGCTTCTTCACCGTTACCTGACCAAAAGGAAGCGGGTATTTGAGGTCTGGGAGAAAGAGGGGCGGGTTATTGAGGACATGCCCATAAAGCGGAGCCATCGGCATAAGGCATGGGTCAATATTGTCTATGGCTGTAACAACTTCTGCACCTACTGCATAGTCCCATATGTGCGGGGCCGTGAGAGAAGCCGCAGAAGAGAGGATATACTGGAGGAGATCCGGGCTCTGGCATCGGATGGGTGCCGTGAGATAACCCTTCTTGGCCAGAATGTGAATTCCTACGGCAATGACCTTGGAAAGAAGGATCTTTTCGCCAGGCTGCTTTACGATATCGAAACCGTTGACGGAATAGACCGGGTGAGGTTTATGACGTCCCACCCCAAGGATTTGTCCGACAGCCTGATAAAGGCCATGAAAGAATGCAGCAAGGTCTGTGAGCATCTCCATCTGCCCTTCCAGGCGGGAAGCAACCGTGTCCTTGAAAGGATGAACCGCAAATATACCCGGGAGCATTATCTGGATTTGGTGGAGAGGATCCGGGACGCGGTTCCCGATATAGCCCTGACCACCGACATCATTGTGGGGTTCCCGGGGGAGAATGAGGAGGATTTTGAGGATACACTGGATCTTGTAAGGCGGGTGCGGTTTGATGCTGCCTATACCTTCATCTACTCGCCCCGCAAGGGTACACCGGCTGAAAAATGGGAACAGACCGAGTCGCCGGAGACCATAAGCAAACGCTTTCAAAGGCTTCTTGAAATCCAGACCGATATCTCCACCCAGCTTGCGAAGAAGTACGAGGGAAGGACGGTGGAGGTTCTTGTGGACGGCCCGAGCAAATCCAATCCGGAGATGCAGTCCGGCCGCACCCGTACGGGAAGGCTGGTCAATTTTAAGGGGGATACAGATCTGACGGGTCAGATGGCGGATGTGAACATTATCCGGGCCGGAGCCTTCTGGCTTGAAGGTAAGGAGGGCAAAAGGCGTGGCTAAGCTTACCCCGATGATGCAGCAGTATAAAGCCATCAAGGAGCGTTACAAGGATTGCATCCTCTTTTTCAGGCTGGGCGATTTTTATGAAATGTTTTTCGAGGATGCAGAGATAGCTTCAAGAGAGCTGGAGATAGCCCTCACTTCAAGGGACTGCGGCCTCAAGGAGCGCGCTCCAATGTGCGGTGTTCCTTATCATGCTGCTCATACATATCTTGCAAGACTCATCTCAAAGGGATACAAGGTTGCCATCTGTGAGCAGATGGAGGACCCGGCGCTGGCAAAGGGACTTGTCAAGCGGGATGTTACCAGGGTTGTGACACCCGGAACCATTATTGACCCCACCATGCTGGAGGATAAGAAAAACAATTATCTTATGTGTATATACTGCCGCCAGACCTATTTTGGCATCGCGGTTGTGGATATAACCACAGGTGAATTCTTCACCACACAGATTACCTGGGGAAGCTCCATGAGGAAGCTTCTGGACGAAACAGCCCGCTTCAAACCCTCGGAGATCATAGCCAATGAGGAACTGATTAAAAAACCCGAATACAAAAGCTTTTTTGAGGATTATCTGGGAATCCGGGCTTCGGTGCTGCCGGATCAGGTCTTTGACCCTGCTTATTGTGAAGAAAAAATATCAAGCCTTTTTGAGAATGATCCGCTACAAGACCTTGAACTGGCCAGGTGTGCCACAGGGGCTCTTCTGGATTACATAGAAAGCACCCAAAAGGTTGATTCTACCCATATCGAATCCATCCAGGCCTACAAGATTGAACAGTATATGATGATAGACAGCGCATCCCGCCGGAATCTGGAGATCACAGAAACCATGCGTGACGCTAAGAAGAAGGGATCCCTTTTGTGGGTTCTGGACAAGACCTCCACAGCCATGGGCGGAAGGATGCTGAGGCGCTGGCTTGAGCAGCCTTTGATGGATGTGGACGAGATCCAGATGCGCCTTGACGCGGTCGAAGAGCTCAAGGCGGGCTTTATGGTACGAAACGAGCTGATGGATCTATTAAGAGGCGTTTATGACATTGAAAGGCTGGCCGGAAAACTGGTTTTCGGAAATATTAACGCGAGGGATCTCATATCCCTGAAGCTTTCCCTCTCCAAGCTGCCATATATAAAGGAAATGATATCAGGGCTCAAAAGCGGCCTTAACGGCACCATGGCGGAGAGACTGGATCTTCTGGAGGATATGGCTCAGTTGATTGAAAGGGCTATAGACGATGATCCCCCGCTGACCATCAAGGAAGGGGGAATCATTAAAGAAGGATTCAATGAAGAGGTGGACAGGCTCAGGAAAGCAGCCACCGAGGGCAAGAACTGGATTGCTGACCTGGAAGCCAAGGAACGTGAGAGAACAGGCATCAAGAGCCTGAAGATAAGGTACAACGATAATTTCGGATATTACATAGAGGTTACCAAGGCCAATATCGGGCTGGTGCCCGAGGATTATGTGCGCAAGCAGACACTGGTAAACAGCGAACGGTTTACCATTGAAGCCCTGGCTGAGCTGGAAAAGACCATCCTGGGTGCGGAAAAGAGGGTGGTTCAGTTGGAATATGACCTGTTCTGCCAGTTGAGGGACGAGGTATCTTCCCATGTGCGGCGCCTTAAGGCCACAGCCCATTGCATAGCCGAACTGGACGCGCTTTGTTCGCTGGCAGAGGTGGCGGATCGCAACAATTATGTCAAGCCCCAGGTGTACCAGGGTGGGATTATCGAGATTAAAGAGGGCCGTCATCCAGTGGTTGAAAAGGTTTTGTCGGACAATCCCTTTGTTCCCAATGATACCTGGCTCGACACCGAGGATAACAGAATCGCCATCATTACCGGGCCCAATATGGCGGGTAAATCCACTTATATGCGCCAGGTGGCACTGATGGTTCTCATGGCTCAGGCGGGAAGCTTTGTTCCTGCTGAATCTGCGCGCATCGGCCTTGTGGATCGCATATTCACCCGTGTTGGGGCGTCGGATGATCTGGCTTCGGGCCAGAGCACCTTCATGGTTGAGATGAGTGAGGTGGCCAATATCCTCTCCAATGCCACACCCAACAGCCTGCTCATACTGGATGAGATAGGGCGGGGGACCAGTACCCACGACGGGCTCAGCATAGCCTGGGCGGTTATTGAGTATATCAACGACAGGGCAAGGCTTGGGGCCAGAACCCTGTTTGCCACCCATTACCATGAACTCACAGAACTTGAGGAGAAGCTTCACGGCATTAAAAACTATTGCGTCTCGGTAAGGAAAAGGGGAGAGGATATCATCTTTCTAAGGAAGATCTCGCGGGGCGGAGCCGACAAAAGCTACGGGGTGGAGGTGGCAAGACTTGCGGGTATTCCCGAACCTGTCATTCAACGGGCGAGAATTATTCTTGAGGAACTGGACGAGGCGGATATTAATAAGAATCCACGAAGAAGGCGGGATAAACCTGTTGAAGGGCAACTGGATCTATTTGCTTCCAGCTCCCTCACAAAGGCCGAGCACGAGGTGCTGGATGAGCTCAGGGCACTGGATCCATCACTTTTGACTCCTCTGGATGCGCTGAACAAGCTGTACAGCCTTCAGCAGAAGCTCAAATAGAGTGATTATATAATACGACGGGCGAGGTTTCTATGGGTAGTATTGTTATTCTCGATGAAAGAACGGCCAATCAAATAGCAGCCGGTGAAGTGATAGAGCGCCCCGCTTCGGTTATCAAGGAGCTGGTGGAAAACTCCATCGATGCGGGAGCAACAGCCATAACTGTTGAAATAAAAAAGGGCGGCATATCCTACATAAGGGTGACGGACAACGGCAGCGGTATGGAAAGCGACGATGTGGAGATGGCCTTTGAAAAACATGCCACCAGCAAGATCCGAAGGATCGAGGATCTTGACAGCCTTGCCACCATGGGATTTCGGGGTGAAGCCCTTGCCTCCATTGCGGCCGTATCCCGTCTGGAGGTACGGACAAAGACTGCCACCGAGGAGACGGGCACCCTGGTCAGGATAGAGGGCGGAAAGGTTCTTTCGGTTTCACAGACCGGGTGTCCCACAGGAACCACCTTCATCGTAAAAGATCTTTTCTACAATACCCCCGCAAGGTATAAGTTCTTAAAAAAGGACAGCACCGAAGCAGGGTATGTATCATCCATGATGATGCGCCTTGCTCTGGCTCATCCCGGGATCTCATTCAAGCTCATAAGCAACAATCAGGTGCAGCATCATACCCCGGGTAATCACGATCTTTTAAGCGTGATCTACAGCCTGTTTGGAAACGAGACGGCCAGATCGGTTTTAGCTCTGGATCATGAAGAGGCAGGAATTAAGGTTTCGGGCTTTGCGGGAAAGCCCGAGATAGCCAGGGGAACGCGGAATAACCAGTTTTTCTTTATCAACGGGCGCACCATAAAGAACAAGGTGCTCACAGCGGCACTGGAAGATGCTTATAAAACGCTGCTAATGCAGAATAAGTTCCCCTTCTGTGTGTTAAACCTTACTATAGCCCCTGAGATGTATGATGTGAATGTCCATCCGCAAAAACTGGAGGTAAGGTTCTCCAATGAGAGCGCCGTGTACTCGGCTGTTTACCATGGAGTGAAGAGCGCTTTGTCATCGGCTTCCCTCATCAGGGAGGTGGCAGCACCTTCCTATGAACCGAAAAGAAGCGCAACTGCCCAGGATACCCCTATCCAGGTGGAGATAAAAACCTTGAAGCAGCCGGCTTCAAATCTTCCGCCGCAGCAGCGCTCTCCCTTCCCATGGAAGCCTGAGGTTAATACTGATGATGCACCTGTTGAGTCGGTTGAGCCCTTAAAACCGGCGCAGCCCGTTATGGACCCGGTTCACCAGAGTTCAGAAAGGACTGAGCCGGATTTTACTGAAGAGCAGGAGGCGATCACCCAAAAGGAATACCGATCCGAAATTCTGCTTGAAGCCGAGATTGTGGGGCAGGTGTTTGATACCTACATCATCCTCCAGCAAGGCCACAACATGTATCTGATCGATCAGCATGCGGCCCATGAAAGAATTCGTTATGAGACGCTGAAAAAGAGGATAGCAGAAGGACAAGCCTTCTCTCAGATGGTTCTTGAACCGTATGTTGTCAGGCTTTCGCCCGCCGAATACGATTTTCTTTTCTCAAGGATGGCCGACTTTGAAAGAGCGGGCTTTGAAATAGAAGCCTTCGGTCCTCAGACTATTATCATAAGAAGCGTTCCCGATATCCTGGGAGATGGTTTTGGTCTTGATGACTTTCACGAAATACTGGACAGGTGGATGGAGACCGTTGGTGAGAGGACCGGTATAAGTGACGAGGCCATTTATATGATGGCATGCAAGAGCGCCATAAAGGCTAACCGAAGGATGGAGAAGGATGAGATCAGGGCGCTGGTTCACCAGCTTCTCTCCATGGAGAACCCCTATACCTGTGTCCATGGAAGGCCTGTTATTATAAGTATTTCCCAAAGGGAATTGGAGAAGAGATTCAAGCGGATAGTATAGGGTGGGAGGACTTGATTTGAAAAAGGTCATTGTGTTGGGTGGACCCACTGCCACCGGGAAAACCGATCTTGCAATAGAGCTTGCTTTGCTTGTAAACGGTGAGGTTGTTTCAGCTGACTCAGCTCAAGTGTACCGGTACATGGATATTGGAACGGCAAAGCCCACTCCTGAAGAACGTCGCGGAGTGCCGCATCATATGATCGATATTGTCTACCCCGACGAAGAATTCAGTGTGGCACAGTTCAAGAACCTGGCGGAGGATTCTATCAGGGATATCCTGTCCAGGGGAAAGGTGCCCGTCGTGGCTGGAGGAACCGGGCTGTACATCAGCTCGCTGGTATACAACATCCAGTTTTCGGATACAATATGTGACTGGGAGTTCAGGGAGCGTATGAATGCTCTGGCCATAAAATATGGTCCCGGGTATCTGCATGACAGGCTTAAAGAGGTTGATCCTGTCAGCGCCCAAAGGATACATCCCAATAATGTAAAGAGGGTAATACGTGCTCTGGAGGTGTTTGAAACAACCGGAAGGCCCATATCGGAGCATCAGGCTGAATCCAGGACTAAGCCGCCTGAATTTGATTACCTGCTCTTTGGCCTTACCATGGATCGGCAGATGCTGTATGAGAGAATAGAAAAACGGACCGATATCATGATGGAGAAAGGGCTTGCGGACGAGGTTGCCGGAATCCTGAAGATGGGCTATTCAAGGGACTTGGTGTCGCTTCAGGCCATAGGATATAAGGAGATCGCTGCGGCCATTTCCGGAGAATGCAGCATGGAGGAAGCGGTTGAAAACATCAAGCTGGGAACCCGGCATCTGGCCAAGAGACAGATCACCTGGTTCAACAGTATGGAGGGCCTTAAATGGCTTGATACAAAGGCTCTCGATAGACGGGCAATGTTGAAAATATTGGCTGACTCCTTGAATATCAGGTACTAATCTAGTAAAATGATGGAAGGTGTTTGAGTTGATTTCATATGATCTTTTTTGCAAGGAGGAATTCTCATGACCAAGAACATCAACCTTCAGGACGTTTTTTTGAACCAGGTGAGGAAAGAGCACATACCCGTTACTGTATACCTGACCAATGGCTTCCAGTTAAGAGGCATGGTCAAGGGTTTTGATAATTTTACCGTGGTGCTGGACAGCGACGGTAAGCAGCAGTTGGTATACAAGCATGCCATCTCAACTGTTTCACCCATGAAGATAGTCAACATCATCTTTAATGAAAACAGAGAGTAATCATACTGGAGCTGATATGGCTTAATGAAAAAAATCCTTATACCCATGATTGAAGTCGGTGGCGGGCACAGGATGATAGCGCTGGCCGTGAAAGAAGCAATTGATCAGCTGTTTCCCGGGCAATATCAGGTTGATGTTATTGATTTTGCAAAAGAAGCAGGTGCGATTAGAGACGACAAGGCCATGAAGGACATCTGGGATTTTGCTCTGGCGCATCCAAAGCTCACCACCAACGTCAATTTACTCTTAGACACATTCAAATACCTGACCCGATCCAATCTTGTTACGAAGGTGCTCTTCCAGAATTTTATCAGGAAGGGCGCTCAGTATATATTGGAGTATAAGCCCGATATTGTGTTTTCGACACATTTTTTTTGCACTTCGGTTGCCCTGTTTGCCAGGGATAAATACAGTTTTCAGTACAAGGTGATCAGCTATATGGCCGATCCCATCACCGGGCATAACATGTGGGTGAACCCGGATGCGGACATCGTGATTGCCGCCACAGAAGAGGCAAAAAAGTATCTGATAAGCCAGGGTCAGCCAAGATACAGGATAAAGGTCATGTCCTTCCCCCTCAATCCCAAGTTCTTTTCAAAGGTAACCAAAACAAGGGAGGAGATCCTGGGGAGCCTTGGCCTGGATCCGTCGAAGAAAACGGTTCTGGCTTCGGCTGGCGGTCAGGGCATAGGGGATACGGGCAAGTATGTCAGGTTCATCTATGAAAAAGGGTATCCTTTGAACATCATTGCGGTTTGCGCCAGGAACGAGGCACTCTTCAAAGAACTGAGCAGCATGGTGAACAAAGATGCCCAAACCAGAATTGCCGTTCTGGGGTTTGTTGATAACATGCATGAACTTCTTGAGGCGTCGGATTTTGCAATAACCAAGGCAGGTCCCTCCACTGTTTTCGAACACCTTGTAAAGAAAGTTCCGCCCATTCTGACCCACAGCGCCGGGCTCCAGGAGAAGGGAAATATGGATTTCTGCCTCAACAACAAGGTGGGCTGGTTCATCAATAACCAGGAAGAATTACAGGATCTGATGGACAGGATCCTCAATACCTCTATCCTTGAGGAGTATAGGGAGAATATCGAAAGGAACGGGTTTATCCGGTCCCTTCCCCAGGCTCCCTACGATCTGGCGAGGTTTGTCATAGACGAGCTGGCCACAAAAAGAAAGACTCGACGCTGCCGGAAGAATGCGGGATTACGGAGACTGGTGCTGGGAACCCGGATCAATATCAGGCTCATGATGCAAAAGCATAAAAAGACACGGTACAAGATCAAAAAACCTGATATGAAAGGCGGGCTCAACTGAGCCCGCTGAATACTTATACATTGAACCTGAACAGGGTAACGTCCCCGTCCTTCATGACATAATCCTTACCCTCTGACCGGATCAGACCCTGTTCACGGGCGGCGGCATGGGAGCCGCAGCGCATCAGATCATCAAAGGCTATTACCTCGGCACGGATAAATCCTCTTTCAAAGTCGGAATGAATCTTGCCGGCTGCCTGTGGAGCCTTTGTGCCCTCAACAATGGTCCATGCCCGTACCTCGGGCTCCCCGGCAGTAAGGAAACTGATGAGGCCAAGCAGTTTATAGCTTGCCTTTATAAGCTTATCAAGACCCGATTCTTTAAGCCCCAGTTCCTCTAAAAAGAGCTCTTTTTCATTGTCATCCAACTGGGATATCTCTTCTTCGATGCTGGCACAGATGACCACCAGCTCGGCCTGTTCGGCCTCGGCTACCTCCCTGATCATACCCACATAGGGGTTGGCATCAATATCAGCGAGGGTTCCTTCGTCCACATTGGCGCAGTAGAGCACAGGTTTTGAGGTAAGAAGGAAGAGTTGCCTGACATATTCAGTCTCCTCCGCATCAAAGGACATAGCCCTGACGGGGATTCCCTTTTCCAGGCCGTCCTTTATCCTTTCCTGAAGGGAAAGCTCCACCAGATACTTTTTGTCGCCGGATTTCATCTGTTTTCGGGTTTTTTCCATTCGTTTTTCAATGGCTTCCAGATCTGCAAAGATCAATTCCATATTGATGGTGTCAATGTCTCTTCTAGGATCCACCGAGCCGTCCACATGTACAATATTGCTGTCATCAAAGGCGCGCACCACATGTACAATGGCGTCCACCTCACGGATATGGGACAAGAATTTGTTTCCCAAACCCTCGCCCCTGCTGGCTCCCCTGACAAGCCCCGCAATATCCACAAACTCAATTGTGGTATATGTGACCTTTTTCGGGTTGTACATCTCGGCAAGTTTCTCCAGACGTTCATCGGGAACGCGGACGATACCTACATTGGGGTCTATAGTACAAAAAGGGTAATTGGCGCTTTCTGCGCCTGCCTTTGTGATGGCGTTGAACAATGTACTTTTTCCTACGTTGGGCAAGCCCACTATACCAAGCTTCATTGATAGATACCTCCAATAACCATGGGGTGGTAACCCACCCCGCCCGGAATATTATAGCGCAAGTCCTCCACGCAAACAACTTTTTATCCGGAAGTTTGCCCAGGGTTTATTTTGCCGGAATCTTTTATATTCTGCCATGCTTTGTTATAAATAAATCAAATAGTAAACATAATTGGACTATGGTATAATGGTTGACGAAATGGGCGGCAGGCATATGTTTGAAAAAATGCGTCTTCAAAAATATATCTCCAGGTGCGGTATAGCTTCCCGTCGTCATGCCGAGGAAATGATCAGGGAGGGCAGGATACGGGTCAATGGAAAGGTTGTGACCGAGATGGGAATGACCGTTTCGGCTCTCGATCTGGTGGAATGTGACGGAAAGCCAATAGTGCCTGAAGAAAACCCGGTTTATATCATGCTGAACAAGCCCGGGGGTTATGTCACCACAGTGTCGGATCCTGAAGGCAGAAAAACCGTCATGGATTTGATAGACGGTGTCAGGGAGCGTGTTTACCCGGTAGGGAGGCTGGATTATGACACCGAAGGGCTGCTCATTCTTACAAACGATGGGGATTTTGCTCATAGAATGACCCATCCGAGACATCAGGTTACAAAAACCTATATTGCAGAGGTAGAAGGTATACCTTCCCAGGAAGCGCTGCAAAAGCTGAGAACTGGTGTCATGCTGGACGAAAGACTCACTTCACCGGCCAAGGTGGAGCTACTTGAGGAAAAAAAGAACGGCGCCGTCTTGAGGATAACCATCCATGAAGGCCGGAACAGGCAGGTTAAGAGGATGTGTGAAGCCGTGGGCCATCCGGTACAGAGCCTTAAGCGCATCGCCTTCGGCGGGCTCAGGCTGGGAGATCTGAAACCGGGCAAGTGGCGCTATATATCAGCTCAAGAGGTGAAAAGAATCAAGGGGGACTGAAATGGATAAAGGATCACGCACCATAAAACCCTTCGGCGGATATATTAAAGAGGCTATTAAGTTTTATGATCTGGATAAACCAGTGGTAGCCAGGATCATATTTATTCTGGAACTGGCTGTTCTGTTCGGGGGATATATGTTAGCCAGGCCATATGTCCTTGATCTTTATACCCATTATGAACAGCTCTTTGTAAGGCTGGGAGGCGAACTAAACCTTGAAAACCTGAACAGTATCCTGTTCGGTTCCGGTGTCTATGAAGCCATGATCCAGTCTTTTATGCGCGTTGTGCTGCTGATTGCTGCTGTGCGCTTCATAGCCTTCCTTATTTCTTTGTTCTTCGGAAGCTGGTATTTCTTTGGCCTGACAAATCCCCAGATGCTCGGTTCCCAAAGGGTATCGGTGTTTTTCACGAGGCTTACCAAGATTATTGTTTTCAATATACTCTTCCATGTCGCCTTCTATCTGGGTGTGTTTGTCCTGTTAATGTTTTTTGCCGTAATCACGATTATAATTCCTTTACTGTCGGTTTTCACAGCAATGTTTCCACTGCTGGTTATGGCCATCAGCACCCTCTTTGTGTTTAAGGATTTACTCATCATAGAATTCGATATCGGGGTTTTCAGGAATTTCAAAAAAACCATCGATCTGACCCGGGGCAACAAGAAATATATCATTATAAATATGATGAGTCTCTATGCCCTTGGGTTTCTTTTGAACATGTTTTCGGTTGATGTGAACAATGCAGTTCTGTCCCTTTTCATCTCTGCATTTTTAGAGTCCATTATTTTGCTCGTAACCCAGAGGATGTCTGTGCTCATGTTCCTGGATGCCGCGTCCCTGGAACGGAAGGATGGAAAGCAGGAAAAAGGGAAAACAGTTGTATAATTATTCATCATTATTGACATAAACTTTCATAAAGCATTATAATCAAATTTATGATTAAATCTAACGGGGGACTATCAGAATGCTGAAGTATAACGAAGTAGAAAGAATTGATCCGGAAGTAGCAAGTGCCATTTATGACGAAATAAACAGGCAGAACGGCAATATCGAGCTGATCGCATCAGAGAATTTTGTCAGTAAGGCTGTTTTAGAGGCATGCGGCACACCCCTGACAAATAAATATGCGGAAGGCTACCCAAAAAAGCGCTATTATGGCGGCTGCGAGCATGTGGACGTGGTCGAAAGCCTGGCAATTCAAAGGGCCAAGGAGCTTTTTGGCGCAGAGCATGCCAATGTTCAGCCCCATTCGGGCGCCCAGGCAAATATGGCCGTATTCTTTGCGACTATGGAGCCCGGCGATGTTTACATGGGGATGAATCTTGCCCATGGTGGCCATCTGAGCCATGGAATGGCCATCAATATCTCAGGAAAGTATTTCAGGCCCGTTCCCTATGGTGTCAGTGAGAAGGATGGCCGCATCGATTACGATGTTTTGCGCAAAACAGCTCTGGAGTGCAGGCCCAAGCTCATCATCGCGGGAGCCAGTGCGTACTCAAGGATAATAGATTTCAAGGCTTTCAGGGAGATATGCGATGAAGTGGGGGCTCTCCTCATGGTGGATATGGCTCATATCGCTGGACTGGTTGCAGCCGGTGTGCATCCAAGCCCGGTCCCTTATGCTGATTTTGTGACCACTACCACCCACAAATCCCTGAGAGGCCCGAGGGGCGGCATTATTCTGTGCAAGGAAAAGTATGCAAAGGATATTGACAGAGCTGTATTCCCCGGTATACAGGGAGGGCCTTTGATGCATATCATCGCCGGCAAGGCTGTTTGTTTTAAGGAAGCCTTGTCCGATTCCTTCAAGGATTACCAGCACCAGGTAGTAAAAAATGCGAGGGCTTTGGCTGAGGCATTGACCGAAAAAGGGTTTGATATTGTTTCCGGCGGAACCGACAATCATCTGATGCTTGTTGATCTCACCAACAAAGGCATAACAGGAAAAGATGCACAGCATATGCTGGATGAGGTAAGAATAACCGTCAATAAGAACGGTATACCCTTTGATACCAGAAGTCCCTTCGTAACCAGCGGTATCAGGATTGGTACACCCGCTGTTACCACCCGGGGCATGAAGGAAGAGGAAATGAGGGAGATTGCTGGTCTTATCGACATGGCTCTCAGCGGAAACTATGAGGCCAATAAGGCTGAGATCATCAGCAGGGTAAATGAATTAACCCGAAGATTCCCTCTTTACAGTTAAACTGATACAGCACCTGATATGATCAATAATACGGCCGTTCCATCCTGGAACGGCTTTTTATTGTGGAACTTAGAAATCACCATTGACAATTTGGTCTATACATTATAGACTTATCTCGTGAAGTCTATAGTGTATAGACCAGGAGGTTCTCAATGAAGAGGTATAAACTTGCAGAGAGTGAAGAAAGGTTTGCAGAACTTATCTGGCAGAATGAGCCCATTGGTTCTGGTGATCTGGTTAAGCTCAGTGAAAAGGAAATGAATTGGAAAAAATCCACAACATATACCGTGTTGAAAAAGCTATGTGAAAAAGGCATTTTTAAAAATGAAAATGCTGTTGTTACATCTTTGATCTCAAGGGATGAGTACTACGCAAAACAAAGCATATGGTTTGTTGAGGACACCTTTGGAGGATCTCTGCCAAAATTTCTGACAGCCTTTATCAGCGGCAAAAAAATAAGCAGGCAGCAGGCTGAAGAGCTGAAAAGACTGATTGACGAGCACAAGGAGGCGGAGCAATGAGTGAACTGTTTCTGACCATATTGGGTATGAGCATTAAGGCAAGCTATGCAATCCTTTTTGTCATATTGATCAGGGTCTTTCTGAAAAAAGCGCCGAAGGCCATATCCTATGCCCTGTGGGGAGTGGTTGCTTTTCGCCTCATATTCCCATTCTCCATTAAAAGCACCTTTAGTTTAATGCCCCGCAGTTCAGGTGTTTTATCAAGTCCCGGGGATATCCTCCATCAACAGGATTTTCTGATCAATATCGGGACAGGAGCGTCAGATTCGTTAGCACCGGCTGTGGGAGCGAGCGCTGATCCATTGCAAGTCTATGCCGGAATAGGTGCATACATCTGGGTATCAGGTATGATAGCGCTGATTGTTTACAGCCTTGTATCCGTTTTCATCCTGAAAAGGCATCTGAAGAATGCCAGATTGACAGGGGATAATATCTACGAGGCTCCTCATCTGAAGACACCCTTTGTGCTCGGCCTGATAAGACCCAGGATATATCTGCCGGCTGGACTTGGCGCCACCGAAAGAAGCTATATTTTGCTGCATGAAAAGACCCATATCCGCAGGAAGGACCATATTGTAAAGATTGCTGCATTCATAGTATTGTCCATACATTGGTTTAACCCTCTTGTGTGGGTTGCTTTCATTTTGATGAGCACCGATATGGAACTGTCCTGTGACGAGAGGGTATTGAAAGAAGTTGATGAAGACATTAAAAAGCCCTATGCCCGGTCATTGCTATCCCTTGCTGCAGGAAAGCATATTTTAGGCGGAAGCCCCATTGCCTTTGGAGAGGGAAATGTGCGGGGGAGGATTAAGAACGTAATGAATTACAGAAAACCAGCTTTTTGGGTGATCGTTGTTGCTGTGGCCGCAGCCATTTTGGTCGGGGTCGGTCTGTTTGCTGATCCGATTTCAAATGAGCCGGAAGACAACGGCATTATTTCAGAGCTTTTGAAGAATAAAACAGAGTATGTGGGCAATAGCTCAAAGGTGGGAGGCATCATATATTCATTGCCCTATCCTGAGAACATAGCTTATGATTCCTTTGAGCTTTTCACTGACAATGAGCCTTATGGAATAGCCGTAAATCTGAAAACAGATACTAAAACCATGGAGTTGTATCGTGATAAAGCAAACCAACTTCGGTTTGAGAATAATGCCGTGATTATGTTTTCTCTGATAGGAAATGTGGAATTTATCAATTTCAACCTGGATGACGGATCAGACCCGTATTCATTACAATACACACGGGAATGGGCAAATCAGCTATTTGGTAAAGATGTGCGGAGTTTTGCCGAAAGCAGGGAAGAGTTCAGCAAGCTGATCAATGGTATACAAACTGCTGACAAAAACTGATATGTCTGGAACCGATAGCAGGATGGCCGATGTATTTTTACGATGACGACCAGTTATATGGATGGGACAGGCAGGGAAAGATTTGATAATACTATTGAAATCGAGGTAAAAGGTTTTGTTGACAAAGGCAGATTCTCTGAGTATAATATTTCATGTTGACCTTCCGGGAAGCAGGTATTTTGTCTTTTCCAAGGAGGGGTTTTATGAAACTTGACATAATTTCAATCATAAAGAACATCGGCGAATCCATTGAATTTGAGATGACCGATAAACTTGAGGTTCTTGATTCGGGCATAGGCACCGTGTCATTCACAGGCCCTGTGACGCTAAAGGGTACAGCCACAAGTTTTAATCATATGATCGAGGTTAAAGGGGAGGCGCAAATCCGGTACAAGACTGTTTGTGACCGTTGCGGAGAAAACCTTGAGCGTAATCTCACCGTTTCCTTCAATGAGAATATTGTTGAGAGGAAAGGGCAGGATCAGGATACGGCGATGGAGGATGAAGACAGGTTCACGTATAAAGGTCATTTTATTGAACTTGACAGCATTGTAGTGGATGCAATCCTTTTGAATCTGCCCATGCAGCATCTGTGCAGTGCGGATTGCGAGGGGTTGTGTCCTACATGTGGCAACAGCCTGAACGGTCTTCATTGCGATTGCAGCGAGGATCAGGATATTGATCCCAGATTGGAATCGTTAAAGAGTTATTTTAAGAAATAACTTGATTAATAGAAACAAAGATTTTAATTATTCCCGGACGACAGGAATGAGGCTATTGGCCTGAACGGAGGTGTAAATACATGGCAGTCCCAAAGAGTAAAATATCCAAGCAGAGAAAGAATAAAAGAAGAACTCATTATAAGCTTGCCGCGCCAAACCTGGTGGCATGCCCCAAGTGCCATTCTCTGAAGCTTCCCCATGTGGTTTGTAAGGAGTGTGGTACCTACGCCGGCAAGGAAATTGTTAAGGTTGAAGCGGTGAAATCTTAATCTCCGTTATCAAGTCAGTATTCACAAGAAGTAGTAGCAGCTTTAATGAGCTGCTATTGTTTTTTATGCGGGCGGCATGAGCCGAATATGGAAGGTGCCTGTATGAAGGCATGGTGATGTTAAAGTGAAAAGAAATAAAATCAAAATATCTGGCATCCAGGCCGGCAGCATAGCCGAAGAACTGGAAATTAAGGTCGGGGATTATCTTCTGTCGGTTAATGGTAAAGAGATCCGAGACGTATTCGACTACAGGCTTCAGACGGCCGAGGATTTCCTGACCCTTGAAATAGAGAGCCAAAGCGGCGAAAGATGGTCGGCTGAGATAGAGAAGGATGAGGATGAAGACCTGGGGCTGGAATTCGAGAATCCCTTGATGGACGAGGAAAAAAACTGCAGAAATAAATGCGTTTTTTGTTTCATAGATCAGTTGCCTCAGGGTATGCGTAAGACCCTGTATTATAAGGACGACGATGTCCGTCTGTCCTTTTTATTCGGCAACTATATTACTTTGACCAACATGGATGAGGGGGAGATGGACAGGATCATCCGATACAGGATGTCGCCGGTTAACGTATCTGTTCACACCACCAACCCTTCCTTGCGGGTAAAGATGCTGAATAACCGCTTTGCCGGGGACGTGCTCCAGCGCATAAAAAGATTCACCGAGGCCGGGATTATGGTGAACAGCCAGATCGTTCTGTGCCCCGGGCTAAATGACGGGAAGGAACTGGACAGAACTTTAAATGACCTGTCCCAACTGTATCCCCAAATGCACAGTATTTCTGTGGTTCCTGTAGGCCTGACCAGATACAGGGTAGGTCTGTATCCTCTGGAATGCTTCACCAAAGAGTCCGCATCCCGGGTGGTGGATCAGGTTGAATCCTGGCAGCGTGATCTTTTCCACAAATGTGGAAGCCGTGTTGTTTATCTGGCAGATGAATTCTACCTGATGGCCGAGAGGCCTTTGCCCTCCTATGAAGCATATGAGGATTTTCCCCAGATAGAGAATGGTGTGGGCATGGTATCTTCCTTCACTCATGAGACCCTGGAGGCTCTTTCCCATATTGAGGCCGGAAGGAATTCTGAGCCAGCAGAGGCAGGCGGTTCCGATGAAAACTCAGAAGAGCGGTCATATGCCCTTAGGCAGGTTAGTATCGCCACGGGAACCCTGTTTTACCCCATCATGGAAAGACTGGCCGGCACTGTTGAGGAAAGGCTTCATAATGTCAGACTGAAGGTGTATCCTGTGGAGAATGATTTCTTTGGCGGCAAGGTATCGGTTACCGGGCTTCTTACAGGACATGATCTGTTAAAAGCTCTGAAAGGCAGGGATCTCGGTGAATTACTTCTGCTTTCCCGAAGCATGTTCCGATCAGGAACCGAGGTTTTGCTGGATGATATGACACGATCCGGCCTGGAAGCTGAACTGGGTGTGCCGGTGATGATCGTGGATAATGATGGG
This sequence comes from Clostridiaceae bacterium DTU059, assembly GCA_001512555.1. Taxonomy (GTDB): domain Bacteria; phylum Bacillota; class Clostridia; order DSM-8532; family DSM-8532; genus Thermoclostridium_A. The sequence goes on from LFSK01000008.1 coordinate 29,129, forward strand.
GAATCCTTCATCAACACTCTTACAGGTATCCCTGAGGTCTGATCTGTGGTATCACGGGACGAAAAATGACCCGCCATGTCCGGATCCTGGCTAAAATGAGCTTGTACACTGAAATTTAACAAGAAATTAGTTAACACTTTTACAAAGAAGTGAATATACTGTAAAGACAGGAGCTGGCATGGAGGTCATGCAGATGAAGATTGTCGTCCTTAAGATGCCCGGATTCCTGGGAGGAATACTCAGGCGCATCTTTAAGATTCGTTGAGCACTTTTGTGCAGTGAACCGGACATTTTACAGTCATTGTCAGATGGCGAAACCAGGATGCGTAAGATAAGGAATGTGGCTTAAGCCACATTTTTTATCATGAAAGATAACCGCTGTATGCAAAAAACCCGGGAAACCATTCCCGAGTTTTCTCCTGCTGCCAATAAACAGATTATACGGTCTTTTCCAATTTGCTGGAACGGAGGCATTTTGCGCAAACGTTCATACACTTTTTAGCACCGTTAACTACAAGCCTGACCTTTCTGATATTGGGCTTCCAGGCTCTGTTGGACCTTCTGTGTGAGTGGCTGATCTGTATACCAAAATGCTGTCCCTTATTGCATATCTCGCACTTTGCCATGATTACACCTCCCTGCAGCATGTTGAAATAATCTTTATCCATTAATGTGTGCTTTTGATCAACAACAAAAACCATTCTACCATACTATTCAGTGGTATGGCAAGAATTTTTCACCTGCTTTTTTTGAAGAATGAGCATCAGCGCCGCAATAAGCAAGGCAACGGTGGCTGTTAT
>LFSK01000189.1 GCA_001512555.1 Clostridiaceae bacterium DTU059
TGGAACACTGCTCCTGGTTGTTCTTGCACTGTTTCAGATTCCCAACCTGAAGAATAATTTTGCCTTTGAACCCCATGGAGTTCCAGTGCTGCTATTGTCGGTTGTAGCCTATACACTGGCATACCCTCTAATCAGCATGGTCATCTACTCCTGGACTTCAGCCAGTAAGGAAAGAAAAAAGCTGATGAAGCGCATCCTTGATATGGCAGCAATTATTGTGGCATTGATATTTCTTCTTGACCTTAGCCAAACCAGGAATTTCACTCAATCCCTGAGCAATGTCTTTGGCAGTCCTGTTGCCCATTACTTTCCCATCATTGGCTGGACCGGATCTATTGCCTCGTCAGCGGTCAGCGATTTTAATACATCTTTCTATGTTGGGGCGACGGGCATGCTGATTGTGATAGCAGGTCTGTCCCTGCTGCTTTACAAGATGAAGCTGGACTATTATGAGGATGTACTGGCAGCTACCGAATATGCTGAAGCGGTCATCAAGGCCAAGCGTGAAGGAAGGAACATGACCTTTAACCTAAGGACCAGGAAAAATATCCGGAACGGATTTTCGGGTGTGGGAGCCAAGGCTTTGTTTGCAAAAAATATGCTGGAAATCAGAAAGAGCTCCATGTTCTTATTATTTGACAGAATGTCAGTATCAGTTATTCTATCTGCTATTATGTTCAAGCTGGTCATGCCGTCGGAAACCACGGACTTATCCATGCTCATGATCCTTGCTTTCAGTTCGTACATGCTGCTTCTTATACAGTCCCAGGGAAGATGGGCAGTTGAGGTGGAAAAGCCCTTCATCTTTCTGATTCCGGCATCGCCCTACGAGAAGCTGTTTTATGCCAGCCTTTCCGATCATGTGAAAAACCTGTTTGATGGGATAGTGCTCTTCACTCTTTCCGGTATCTTATTTGGAGCCGATGTTCCAACCATCCTGATGAGCGCTCTGTCTTATACCTGTTTCGGTGCGGTATTCATGTATTCCGACGTACTGGCAAGGCGCTTGTTTGGCCGGGTTCACAGCAAGGGACTGATGATCTTTGTCAAGATCATTTTATCCATCGTCCTGATTGTGCCGGGTATCATCGCTGCAGTAATTGCCGGCATAGCCACAGAAAGCGAGTTTTTGATCATCGGCGCCCTGGGAGCCTGGGCTTTTGTACTGGCTATAACCCTGTTCATCTTTTCAGGGGGCATATTCAACAATGTGGAGGCCGCTTCCTGAGCCGCCCGGTATTGCGGCGTAAATAGGTGCTTAATGTTGAACACAAGATTCGAAACCATGAAGATCTGGATCAGATCATGGCACTCTATCGTGGTTCCTAATGACCTTAAAAGGGGATGCAGAGCGCCTGAAGCAAGTCTGGCATTATATCATGACTAATCAGGACCGTTACCGGTACGTTATAGCCGAGGAGAACGGCAAGATATTGTCAACATACAACATCGTCATTGATCCCAACCTGCCCCGTGCTGCCAGACCCTATTCAGTGATTGATAATGTTATTACCCACCCTGAAGCCAGAAGAAGAGGTTTTAGCAGGGCGGTGGATTATACGCACTCCCTGTAAACCTGCCGGGTTTTTTCTATCATGGCGCTGACCGAGAATTCCTTCATAACGGTTTCAAGGCCATTTCTGCCGTATTCTTCCCTCAGCAGGCTGTTCTCAAACAGAAGCCCCATGGCATTGGCCATCCCGTCGATATCGCCAAACTGTATACGGATTCCGCATTTACTCTCATCGTTGACGATCTCGCCAGTTCCACCCACATCTGTGGTTATAACGGGCAGCGAGCAGGCCATGGCTTCAAGAATGGAGATGCCAAGCGCCTCATATTGTGAATGGCAGATATAGATATCGCTTCCCTTGAGTATGTTTCTTACATCGCTCCGGTAGCCGGCAAATATGATATGGTCTGATACCCCAAGTTCCCGAGCAAGGTTTTTACATTCCTCAAGCGTTTCCCCGTCGCCTACAAGCAGGAAAACGGCTTTTTTCCCAGAGAAAGCGGGGCCATGGGTTTCAAAGAGCCTTGCGATGGAGCGGATGAGGAAACTGTGTCCCTTTTCCGGGCTGAAACGCGCTATGGATACGGCTATCAGGCTGTTTTTATCGATGCCCAGTTCCTCCCTGATACCGGATGATGAGTCCTTTGTAAAGTAATCCACATCCACGCCGTTATGGATAACGCCGATGTCCCGTGGCTGCATACCCTGCATTATAAGGGAGCGTTCCGCGGCATGACTTACGGCGATGGTCCTGGTATTGTTGAATGAAATAAGTTTGTTCAGTATTTTGTCCGCAGGGTGGCCGGTATGGGTCATATGGCATGTGTTTACAACATATACCCTGTTTCCGAACAGGCGGGATATAAGAGCGATGTAGAATTCCCTCAGAAACTGGGTATGCACAATATCGATATTAAGCTTCCGGCAGAGCCCGGCAAGGGACAAGGCCGCTTTTAAATCAAAGCGGCTTTTCATTTCCAGCCTGTATACAGGAATCCCCAGTTCCCTCATGCGGTCGACAAGCGGGCCTTCTTCATTGTATGCGAAAAAAACCTCAGTCCCAGCTCCATGAAGCTGACGGGCAAGAGTATGTACATAGCGTTCCGTTCCGCCCTTTCCCGCATGATTTATAAGATAAAGTATCCTAAGCATTCCTGCACTCCTAATTTCCGCCCGACCCGGCGGATTCTCATACCAATAATGTAACATCCTGTTCAATGCCTGATCAAGGTTAATATTTGGGCTTTCCCAACGCTGTGCCGGTGATGTGCAGGAAGGAATACATTAACAGCTTGTCTAAGCCGCTTTATAAGCGTATAATGATTAAAGCCGGATTGCTTTCATGGCTCAGCGCCTCAAAACCCGGCTGATCATATTCTACCGTAAACCTTTATAAAGGAGTTGTCTCCATGATCATTGATGACAAAGGCAGATTATTTAAAAAGATCAATCTCATCGATTTGCTCATCATTCTTATCATTGTGGCGGCCGGTTTTTTTGTCTACAACAAATTCGGGAAGGCAAAGATCGTCACTCCTCTTGCGAGGCAGGAACCCGTCGCCATTACCTTTATAATCGAAAGCCTTCCCGAGTATGCAGCAGACAGCGTTGAAACAGGCGATCCTGTCACCGACAGAGTGACGTCCGCGTATCTGGGTAATGTTACAAAGCTGGAAAAGAATCCTGACATAACCTTTGGCGTTGATAACGAGGGGAAGGTTGTACGCTCTTCAAAAGAAGGCTACTGTTCGCTGGAGTTCACAGTCGAGGGTACCGGGGTATTCGATGGTAAGGTTGTGAATATCGGAAACACCAACTACTATGTCTACCGGGAAACCACTTTATACGTGGGCGATACCATGCTGTTCACCCGGATTAAGGATATTGAAAAGAAATAGGGAGATCGGTCTTGTTCGAGAGCAGCGTTATAGTACAATGGCTGACAAAGCCTGTCCAATATTTCATAAAGCTCTGGCGGGACAGCCTTACCTATAGGCTGATCTGCTGTTTTTCGTCCTGGTTCGTGAATGTATGGAACAACAGCAGTATAATAGGCTGGTTCAGAAAGGACGGCGTTCTTGTCAGGATGTGGGAGCACAGCGCCATACTGCGGTTTGCCGACTGGTTGCTGAACCTGATCCCTAACCTTTTGGGAAGTCTGTACGACCGCCTGAAGCCATGGTTCCAGAAGAGCCTTATCTACAGAGTGCTGAATTTCCTTGCCGGGCATGTGGCAGAGCTTGGCGCTCTGTTTGTCCTGGCATCCCTGATCATCCCTTATTCATACTGGAACAACCGTTACAGCACCCTTGCGGCTGTGATCCTTTTGGGGCTGTTCCTCATAAAAACAATGGGCGACAGAAGCGTCAGATTTGCCGTCAAGGCCATAGACCTGTTTATGTTCCTGTTTATGTTGTGCATACTCCTGGCACATGTCTTTTCAGCATACCCGCAGCTCAGTCTTAGATTTCTGGTCTTTTACGGTACCGACTTCCTTATCATGCTGATCCTGGTGAGCAGCATCAGGACAAAAGAACAGTTTTCCACCGTCCTGGAGATTATCATGGTTGGCGTTGCCCTGGCAGGTCTGTACGGTTTCTACCAGGGGATTGTGGGCGTTCCGGTAATACAGAGCCAGGTGGACCTTGACCTGAACGAGGGTATGCCAGGGCGAGTATTCTCGGTTTTCGGAAACAGCAATATCTTTGCCCAGATCATCGTAATGTTTGTTCCTTTCTTTGCGGCAATAATCCTTAGCGCCAGGGGATGGCAGAAGAAGGCGCTTTTCCTGGTGGCGGCGTTGCCGTCATTGGCCGCTCTTCTTATGACCTATTCCAGATCGGGATATGTGGGTCTTGCAGTTACAGCCCTGGTCTTCGTGTTCCTTGTAAGAAGGAGCCTCATCCCCCTGTTTGCTGTCCTGGGTATACTGGCTGTACCCTTCCTTCCCGACACCGTTATAAGGAGGATCTCCACAATAACAAACCTGGAGGACACATCCATCACGTACAGGTTTGAGATAATCGAGACCATGTGGCCGGTCGTAAAGGATTTCTGGTATACCGGCATTGGCCTTGGAAGCGACGCGGTAAAAAGGGTTACCGAGAACTATGAAGTGATAACCAAGAGCACACCTCTTCATGCCCATAACCTCTATATCCAGATCTGGCTTGAAACCGGCATAGTGGGAGTACTCTCCTTCGCCGGCTGGATGGTTCGCACAATAAAGAAATCCCTGCGCGTCGTATTCGGCAGGGAAGTGGATCCGTATCTTCAGAATGCTTTAAAAGCCGGTGTTTCAGGCCTTATAGGGCTTCTGGTCATAGCCATTGTTGAGTATGTCTGGTATTATCCCCGAGCCATGATGCTGTTCTGGGTTTTCATGGGCCTTACGATCTCTGCTTTCAGGCTGGCTGCCCGGACTTCCGGGGAAGAACGGAAAGATGGCTGATTACCCTTATTCAAGGGAGTTTTTCAGATAGCCTAAAGACCTCTGCCTTTCCTTCTCAAGTTTTTCCATAACCGTCCCATAATCGATCCCTGTTCCGATGAGCTCTATAATCGACCGGCTCCGGGCTGGATGTATAAGTCGGTCTGAAAGTTCCAGCCTTTCAAGCAGGCTGGTGAGGCGTGAACCCACGGACTTTCGGGATGTTCCTCCGGTTTCGAAACAGAAGAACTCCTTTTTGAATAGTATGGCGAAAACAGTTCCATGGAAGGAGTTTGTGCACACAAAGGCCGAATCCCTTATAAGCCCTAAAAACTCCTTGGGACCGGCATCATAGATGCGTTCTATCGCCCCGGGAATGGGCTTTCTGGAACCGCAGAGGGCAATAACCGGGAGTTTCAGGTTTTCGGAGATGCTTCGGATTGTGTCGGAGAATGGCGCAGGGTCGGTTATAAAATAGCACAGGATGTATGGTCTGCCTTTCCTTTCACCGGAGCAGACCCGGAGCCAGTCAGATTCCTCAAGAAGCATGGTGGGGTCAAGAACCACTTCTGTATCCCTACCGGTGAGATTCCGGATGATTTCAGAACCGGACTGTTCCCTTGCAGAAAGGGCATAAAAACCTGATAAGTATTCTTTCAATACTTCGGTATAGGGTTTGGGAATGGCGCTGAGGCCAAAGCTAGGAGCATATGCTATCCTTTTTTTATCACCGGCAAAGGGCATGAAGAAAGCCGGATCGAAACCCTCTGGCCTGAAGATCATGGGATTCCATATCTGGTCGCTTCCGCACAGGTAGCAGTCATAAGCCGGCGGGTCCGCCATAAGATCCTCATTGCTGGTGTAGCGCTTTCCACCGAGCTTCATATGCTTTTTCACAAAGCTGCTGAACCGCTGATGCCTCCTTCTGAAAGAAGGGAGGTGCAGCAGGGTGTGAATATTGGACAGTATGGCCCCGGGCGAGGCGCCCTTCTTAAAGAGGCTGCTACCCTCGATAGTGTCTGGGCGTACATAATCTATGATTTCGCAGGAATAACCCAGGTTTTCTACAGTCTTATGAAGGGCGTAAGCTTGAAGCTGGGCTCCGTAATGGTGGGCATAATGGAATGTTATTAAACCTGTCTTCATTAATATCACTGAACCTTTCCCAAAGGCTTTGCCTTTATCAATAGACCCTGAAGCAAAAGCTTATGGTTTTCCATACAGCGCTATGTTCAGGCCGTTCTCCTCCTGGAGAAAACTGCCCGTACCCTGAGCAGGATATCCCGGGCCGTGTTCCTTTCCATGATAACATTTCCCAGAACGAATACAAGCAGGCACCAAAGACCCGTTGGAATGGCCCAGAGGAGCCAGCCAAGGTACCCGTTTGGGGTTCTGTCCATGATATTGAGGTACTGTAGCGGAGGCAGTATGCTTATAGCAGTCAGGATGAGCATCCGGACCAGGCGCCTTACAGTCATCGTTACAGGCAGTTTTGTCAGCACCCTTGGAATAAAGATGACAAGATCGATGGTTCTGTAAAGGTTGGACACCACTGAACCCAGGAGCACTCCCGCAATTCCAAGGCTGGGAGCCAGGGCTACCGAGACCACAATATTGATGATGGCCTGAGCCAGTGTCTGATACTTGGTTTCCTTATATAGACCCGCCGAGATGACCAGCATGCCCTGGGGTGTCTTGGCATTGTATAGCAGCCCTGAAAACACAAAAAGGAGGCCGATCTCGGGGCGGATATAGTTTACATCTGTCAGATCCTGTGTGTAGATTCTGATGAAGGGCATGATAAGGATGGCGGCACAGGCGTATGCCCA
>LFSK01000167.1 GCA_001512555.1 Clostridiaceae bacterium DTU059
GACAGCTACGATTATGCCCCCGACAATCCGGGCAAGATTTCAGAAAGCCTTACCAGGCGCTATGAAGAGATGATCCGGATGAGGCGTAAGGCCGAACGGGAGAGGGGTGCCTTCGATTATGTCTACCTGAGCTGTGTAGACAAATTCACCGCTCTGGCAGAAGAGAGCCTGGAACTGATCCGGGGTCCTGAATACCAGCGTCTTATAAGAAAAACTGCCCGGGAGGGCGGAATCTGCCATCGTGACTATTCCTACCAGAATATCATCATCAAGGGAGAGACCACCACCATCACCGGTTTTGAATCCTGCGGGCAGGAGATACGTATCTATGATCTGGTGAATCTCATAAGAAGGAAGATGAGAAAATGTGATTGGGACATAAGCAAGGCTTCCATGCTGCTGGATGCCTACACTGAGCTGGAACCGCTTAGCAAGGATGAAATTGTGGTAATGAAAGCCATGCTGCTGTTTCCCCAGAAATTCTGGCGCGTGGCCAACCGGTACTATAACAGCAGGAGGAGCTGG
>LFSK01000119.1 GCA_001512555.1 Clostridiaceae bacterium DTU059
ATCTACTAGGATAAAGCATTTGTCGAGGATTGTAAAGATAAAGTACAATTAAGTTGTCTTTATTTTATGATAATTTCACCCTTAAGATTATCGTGTGATTATTTCACCCCTGACATATATTTGATAATCTTAAAGGATGGTATACACAATGAATGATAAAGAATTAAAAAAGCTTCATGTTATCAATTGTGCATTGGAAGGAAGGCTCACAGTATCACAAGCGGCTAATGCATTAGGTTTGTCCGAACGCCGTATCAAGCAATTAAAGAAGGAGGTTAGAGAAAAAGGCGTCCAATCCTTAATTCATGGAAATAGAGGTCGCAAACCTATTCATACAATTGATAGCGAGCTTGCCCAGCGAATTGTCGAACTCAAAAACTCATATGCGTATCAGGAGGCTAACTTTCTTCATTTTCAAGAACTCCTTGAAGAATATGAGGGTATCAAAATCTCATATTCCGCACTCTACAATATCCTCCGTAAAGCAAATATCAAAAGCCCCAAAAAACACCGTAAGGTTAAGAAACATCGCAGGAGAAAAAGGAAAGCAGCTCCAGGTATGATGCTGCAAGCTGATGGAACACCTCACGATTGGTTTGGTATAGGTAAAAAGTATTCTCTTCATGGCTTTATTGATGATGCCACGGGGGCAATCACCGGGCTTTATATGTGTGAGAATGAATGCCTTTTAGGCTATCTGGAAGTCACAAGGCAAACGCTTAAAAATTTTGGTATACCCATGAGCCTCTATCCTGACAAGTATAGTGTATTCTTTCCTAATCCCACTAAAGTAGACGATCTTACCATCGATGAACAACTGCGGGGAGTCACAAAGGCTGTGACGCAATTTGGCCGGATTATGGATGAGTTGGGCATCGAGATGTTCCCAGCTTCCTCTCCACAGGCAAAAGGTCGCATAGAACGCTTGTGGGAAACATTGCAAAGCAGGCTTGTTACGGAATTCCGTATCCATAATATCACGACAATAGAACAGGCCAATAAATTCCTGCCAGGTTACATAAAGAAGTACAACAAAAAGTTTGCCCTACCTATCAGCAAGCATAATACTGCATTTCTTCCCTTGCCCGAAAACATTAATCTAAATACGCTATTATGCGTAAAAATCGAACGGACAACCGATAACGCCGGGGTCTTCTCGATCAATAACTGCCAATTCTCCGTTGACTCCAGAGAGGTTCCTCCAAAAGCCAAGGTTACTGTCCTAATCAGTAAAAATGGCGGTATCAAAGCGTTATACAAGGGTAAGCTGTTTAAAATCTCATACGTGGATTATGCTACAATCGAGGACTCTATGCAGAACGGCAAAGTCCTCACCAAAGGCATTCAGCAGCTCATAAAAGAGTACTTTTTCAAAGATGCGAAAGCAGCATAAAACCTCGTCATCATTAGCGAATGATATGAATCGGCTGGGACAGACGTTCCAGGTTAGGCGGCTGTCAAGGGTGCGCTTGCGCGTTCATTTTACCCTTGACAGCCTTAGTACATTATCCTGTTGTCTCCCGGTCAGCTTCATGCTGACCGGCTGCCATCCGGCGAGGATGGGGTTGCAGGGGCAACGCCCCTGCTATGATCTGGGAGCAGTGTCCCTTAACTTATGGTCTGGGGGGTGAAATTTTTACGCGATAAAATTGGCCCATTTGGGGTGAAATATTCAAAAAGTATTGACAGATACAGCCTGCCAAATTTACGCACAGATCCCCAATG
>LFSK01000098.1 GCA_001512555.1 Clostridiaceae bacterium DTU059
GGATATGTACCCAATTATCAACAACCTGGCTGAGATAGTCGGTAAATACCTTCCTCTCAGCACTTTCCATAGCGATTAACGGACTCTCCCCTATTATCTCATCCCCCTTGTAAACAGATACTGTTCCCAGAATGGTTCCCTTTCGTATGGGCGCCTGCAGTTCACGGGGAAGTGATATCCTTGTTGAGAGCATGTCTTTCTCTTGGTTTTTCATGATGGCCTTCACATCATCGGATACTCCTGCCGAAATGGTCTCTTTTGAGCGGGCACGCATTACAGGAACCTGCCCCATGATACTCCCCTTATTAAGAAGCTGGACATAACTGTAGTTTTCAAATGCATAATCCAAAATTTTCATACTACTCTGTGCTCTTAGGCTTTTTGAGTCGCAGAACAATACCGCTGATATGAGGCGCATATTGTTCCTGGTGGCCGATGTTACAAGACATCTTCCCGCAAGCCCGGTATATCCTGTTTTAACACCGTCGGCACCCTCATACATATCAAGCATTTCATTAGTATTGCTCAGCACCCTCCCATCGTAGTAGTGCTCCCTGGTCTTGACAATCCTGTTGAAAACGGGGTTCTGCAGGGCATAACGAGCTATTTTGGCCAGGTCATAAGCTGTGGTATAGTGCCCTTCTGCATCCAGCCCATGCGGGTTTGAAAAACTGGTTTCATAAGCGCCTATTTCTTTTGCTTTCTCATTCATCATTCTTGCAAACTCATGAGTGCTTCCGGCACAGTATTCCGCTATGGCCACAGCTGCATCGTTTCCCGAGCATAGCATCAGCCCGTATAAAAGATCCTCCATACGGACATTTGAGCCTGCCCTGAGTCCCATGACAGAGCCGCCCATTCCGGCGGCCTTTCCGCTTATGGGCACACGGGCATCCAAAGAGCAGTTTTCAATTGCCAAAATGGCAGTCATGATCTTTGTAGTGCTTGCCATGGGCCTCTTTATATAGGCATTTTTTTCATAGAGAATGGTTCCGGTATCAAAATCTATCACGCAGGCTGAACGGGCATTAATATTGGGGACCGATACGGCAAGGGCCTGCTCCCTGTAAACGGTATCCTGATAGAATGGATCTATTTGGATGGGATATTCCCAGGAAATATCCAATGATGCGGGTGGATCCGCTATATTGTCCGATGGGGACTGATGCGGAATGTTGAATAAGTTTCCGAAAGCCAGATTCAAAATGAGAATGAC
>LFSK01000011.1 GCA_001512555.1 Clostridiaceae bacterium DTU059
CGGTATAGATATTCGCTGGTGAGGATGTTGGCATACAGTGTTTCACCTGAAGGAATGCCTTTGAAAACATCAAAACGTTCATTACCCCTTGGATCAGCCTTGATAATAGCCTGGGTATTGGGACTGGTATACTGTTCTTTTATTTCTTTGTTGCCTGTACCTGTTGAACCTGAAGGTGTAATCTCGCCGATGAACAGTGTTGCCACAGCATCATCGGTTCCGTCAAAGCCCAGACCTTCAATTTCATGGCTTGTAACACTGCTCCATACATGGATCATTGTGTTGGGTGGTACGTTATGTAAGGTGATACGGCAAACACTGTCTTCACTGGTTACTATTTCGCTTTCCACCATTGAGTCCGTTCCTGCCCAGTACCTTCTTTCTGATATCTCTTTGCTTTCCTTGTCCGCCATAACCCAGTAGCTGTAACCGGTGTCTATGGTAATGGTCACGCTTTCGGTCTTGCCCGTTTCTATCGCACTTTTATCGGCCTCGGCCGTCATGATGCACTCTATTCTGGGTATTGCAGGAATTATTATGGTATTCCAGTTTGTGTTGTTATACCTTAACTGGATATGGGCGGAGCCTGTATCGGGGGATGTCAAAACCCAGGCCTTCCTGTATATTTCCGAGTAATCAGTGCTTCCCTCCGGGATATTGAATAGTTTTAGCAAATTAAAGCCCGTATCGCTTTTACCTTCTGTGGGATGATCCTCGTCGTAGAAATTTATGGTAAGAATGTAGTTGTAAATCACAGGATCATTTAATATTTCTTCCCATGATTCTTGTGCTTGGGGAATTATCTCCTGCCACTCTACATTGGAATAGTTTTGATCGAATGCATTACCGCGACTTTCAATGCTTCGAAAGTATCTGTCATTGGTGATTTTTTGATCATAATAGTTGTATCCGAGATAGGCATACTCGCCTTTTTCTCCTTTTTCATTTTTCATTAGGCCATCTTCACACTTATGAAAGCCTTTACCTGGTAAATCCTCACGCCCAAAAGGTTTACCGAATACTTCGGTTTTGTAGAGCATGGATGTCTCAAATTCGAGTGGAAGTCCGGATCGTGAATGTGTGCGATACGGTAAAGCGGCGTCAGAAATAATAATTTGAGTGAATATCACTAATATGATAATCAACAGCAAACCCATTTTCTTTTTCATTTCCTCACCTCCGGCCTGGTGGTCCAAATACGTTGTATCATTGCATCGGGATAATTAAAGTAGTATGCTGCTTCAATATTTGCATCAGGTATATATCCGATATATTTATCTTCTTTTCTGAAATCTGTATGGAAAATATATAAATATCGTTCAATAAGGAAATCACAGAAGGCATTACCCTGAGTAGGGCCATAAACAATCATGCACAAATGGCCTAGTACGTCTGTATACTTGTCCTGTATCCATGAATATTTGGTTCTATCATCTCCTGGCTCCCAGCCTTGACCTAATAAATAGTCAACATCGTATAAGGCACCAAGAGTCCATGAATAGGATGAAGGATTTTTCTGTTCTCCAGGTGCATATTGCTCGGCAATATAGCTCATTTGCGGTTCTGCATAAATAATCAAATCAATATCTGCCTTATAAATATCGCTAATAAGATGGTAACCCAAACGAGCATAGCCACCGAAGAAATGATTGTACGAAATACTGAAGTGATTGCCATTTTTCTTTGCATAGTATGCCATGGTCTTAGCGCACTCATACAGTAACTCATGAATAAGGGGATTATGTTTGTCAGACAACAGCGTCGGTGTAGTATTTGCTGCGTTTCGAAGGTAGAACTTCCTATCCTCAATTCTAGCAACACAATAGAAATTGTCCGCATTCTCCCTTATATACGCCTCAAACTCCTCATCACTCCATATCTCTTCTGGTGGAGTATATACCGTCCTTATACTGGGATCTAGCATCTTGTGAATGACAGCCGCGGCAGAGGCACGAGTAAGATTATCATTGGGTCTGAAATATCCGTCTGCTCCACCTACAAGAATACCAAGCTGATAAGCCTTACAGACATACTCCCTAAGGCCTACAGGAATGCTGTCGTAGTCGACCATCCTGGATTTGATATCGCTTTCATTGTATATAATATCCTTTTCTCCGGTTATCATGGGAAGGGATCTTATAATGATTCTTGCCATCTCGGCTCGTGTGATTGGCCTCTTGTAGTCGGTGAACTCTCCCGGAAGAACAAAGCCAAGTTCAAGGCCTATGGGCACATATACATCTCCCCAGTATTTGCCCGATGGAACGACTACACCCTTTCCGGCAGCTGCCACGGTTATCTTTATGAACTGCTCAACTGTGAGGTTATCCAGGGGTCCAAAGCTTCCCGCATAACCCACCATCAGTTCCTGCGGATGGTTAGCTACGTACTGAACATGTTCATAATACCATGCGTCTTTTGGTACATCATTAAAGCTTACTGCGCCGTGGGACAGGGTCATCCCGGAAGAAAAGACACCCAGGACAACAAAGACAGTTAACAGGACTGCGAGAAACTTTTTCATAACCCTACCTCCTAAAATTTGGTTGAGTTAATATTATCATTTGATGTTATTATATGTCAATATTAGGAATATGAAGTGTTGTTGGGTTAGAAGATTGGCTCGCTTTGAGAATGACATTCAAAGGAAGTCGGAGATTGCTTCGTCGGCTAAGCCTCCTCGCAATGACAGAAAGAAGAGCCTCCTCGCAATGACGTATCCGAATTGTCATTGCGGCCGGGCTTTACGGCATCCCTGCAAGCATACTAATACTTTGTTTACACATGGCTTACCATCCCCTGTCACACAACTCGGAACTGGCTTCTGTTGTAGTTGTAAAATACTATGGCGGCCACCATCCAGAAATAAATGACCATGTAGGGCACTTCAAAAATATTTTCGAAGAGATTGTGAACCAATACCCCCATCATCCCGGCAAAACCGCCTATGATGACAAGTCTTATGTCTCTATCCATGGTGGTCTTGATGGCTCTTACCGACCAGACAAAAAGGGCGCATATAACTATGAACCAGGCTGCAAGGCCCACCATGCCCATTTCTACAGCTGTCTTGAGCCAGTAGCTGTCCATGTAGAAAGTGTCCGGAAAAAGATCCCTGTGATTCATAGCCACTGCTCCGCCGAAATGGCCCTGCCCTACGCCTGTCCACAGGTTGTTTTTGAACATCTCCCAGCCGGTTCTATAGCGAAGGAGGCGGCCCCCGGTGATTGAACTCATGAAATACCGGGACGACAGCATATAGCTAATACGGTTGTATATCGGAGGTATCAAGAATGTAATTCCCCCTGCAAGCACCATGCCTGCAATCCATCCGGGATTCCAGGCCGCGCAGAAAACGATCATGGCAACGGCCATCCCAAGCCAGGCGCCCCTGGACAGAGTGAGGATCAGACAAATGACCATGGAAGCCAGCAAGGTAATGCCGAAGATTCGCTGTTTTTTTGTCACCTGACTTTGGAGCACCCGGGCAAGGGTTATGGGAGTGATCAGAACCAAGAGACTTCCCAGGATGTTGGGGCTTCCCACCACTGAAAAAACACGAACCGAATGTGACCCCTCTGCAGCATCCATCCAGTTGGCCGGCGTTTCAACCCCTGCGGCATACTGAAGGATCCCATGTATACCAAGAAGCCCCCCCGTCAGTATCAGGCCGCTGATCATCTGATCCGATTTATTATCAGAATCCAGATATCGGCTGAAAACATAGAACCAGAGAACGAACTGCACCACACTCCGCATTCCTTCAAATCCGATATGGGGATGGGGCGAATAGTTGAGATACAGAAAGAAGGAAACTGAGATCAGCAGGAAGATGGGGATATCCAGCGGCGTGGCTGTCGCAGGCGATCTTCCCTTATTCATAATCCAACTGAAGCCCAGAAGAATTACACATAGCAGAAGGTATACCTCGTCCCAGACCCCAAAGAGGCTCTGTTCACCGAAAAGGTCTCTTCCCAGTTCATCAATGAATACGAAGAACACGGATAACGGGATCAGATAGCGGGAGAGTATCTCCATAAACCTGGATTGGCTGGCTATTCTCCATATAAGGCTTGAACCGATGATTTCAGAGATACTTTTTTTGAGGGGAATCAGCCTTATCTGCAATTTGCGATGAAGCCTGTAAACAAAAGCCTGTCTGGGTCTGAATCTCCTGTGAAAATAAGCGGAAAGCCCTTTTGAGATGCGGCTGTTTGAAAAAATGGATTCAACCCTTTTAAATCCCCGCCGGAGAAGGCTGTGATGCCATATTTTGCTGCAATATCTTAGCAGATGATAGACCAGGCTCTCTTTAAACCATGTGGCTACAAGGTCCATGGGATTACCCCCCCCCTATTTTTCATAAAGGTCAAGAACCAGCCCGTTGGTTGAATAAGCGTAGGGGGTTTTGATGGGAAAGCTTCCACCCACACAGACTGCATATCGTCCTACTTTTACACCCTCATCACCGGGGTCATCCTGAATCTCAACCTTAACATATACATCCTTCAGATTCGGGTCATAGACAACAGCCGTACTATCAACGGGGATAACACTCAGAAATTCAGCCTCTTCCTCCTTGATCTCCACAACCCTGGCATTGACAAAGCCATCGGTCTCATAGTATATCCGATTATCCTTCATGACACTTTCCGCAAAGCTGTCGGGTACGGACGGGCATTTTATGGTGGCAACCCAGGTCTTTGCCTGTGCCTTTGCCTGTTTTTCGTTGCTCTTATCCACAAGCCTCATGCCCACCGCAGTCAGCACAACCACCAGTGCAATCAGTGCCATAAGGTCAAAAAGGTTGATCAGGCCGAATAATCGTCCTCTCTCGTCTATTAGTTTCATCAGAACCTCCCGCAGAATCGATATTGTCAAGATACCATGGAGCCATGGCCAAGGTGTGCCTCGTGTCAGCTGGTTAAGGTGGCCTGCCAGCCGCCATCCCGTCCAGGATCGTGGCAAGCTTTTCAGTAAGCACCCTGCGGTCATACTTTTGGATCTCCTCGCGGTTTGGACTTAGTTTCAGGGTACCACTGACCCAACGGTCATAAAGCTCGGCAAGACTCCGCTCAATGGCCGCTGTATCCGACCAATGGCAGACCATACCGGTTCTTGTCCTGCGGATCAGATCTGCTGCCGCCCCTTGTTCAGGCACCAGAGCCAGTATGGGCCTTTCAGTTCGAATATATTCGAAGAGTTTTCCCGTATAGAAGCATTCGGATCCCTTGCCGCCTTCCAGCAAAAGCAGGACATGGGATCTAAGCATACTGTCTATACAGTCACGGTGTTCCATGTAGGGCAGGATTTCAACAACCCCCTCAAGGCCGTTTTGACTTATGGCAAGGATGATGGGTTTCTCCTTAATGTTGCCAATGAACCGGATGCAGAAGGATTCCTTTGGAATCCGGCCGGATCTCACCAGACGCCCGGCTGCCTCAAGAAAGGTGTCGGGTGTTCTCCTTAAGTACAGGGAACCGGTATAGGTCACCGTAAACCGTCTTTCAGAATTATGAACCCGAGCCTGTCCAAAATCCTCATGGTCAAATCCGTTGGGTATGACCCGCATACGACGCTCCAGATCAAGATCCGGGTACAGGGCTACAAAGTTTTTCTTCATAACCGGCGTATTGGCTATCAGCCTGTCCGCTTTTTCAAGAACCTCCCTTTCCATCAAACGCTCCCTCCTGGATCGCCATGCCGGGTGTGGCTTGTCCAGAAGATATGGATTATTTGTCCACTCATCCCTGAAGTCCGCAACCCAGGGCAGGTTTGGATACATCTTTTTTATCCTGAGTCCCATCAGATGATCGGAATATGGATAGGACGTGGTGTACAGGCTGGATATATCCCCCTTTGCCAGCCTTTCCCGAGCCTTCTTCAGAGCCCGATTCATCCAGAGTATTTCTCCATCGGGGATCAAAAGCCTCCATGCAATGAATTTGCCCATCTTGGACAGAGGACCGGGGAAAGCCGTCAAATCCCTGGCAGGCGTTCTGATAATCTCAATATCAGCCGGCAACTCTTTTAGCAGGGTATGATCCCGCAGTCCGATACGGCTTACCCTTCTTGTAAGGACAACGGGTTCCCAGCCGTACATTGGCAGATATTTTGCAAATTTAGCGCTCCTCTGAACTCCTGAACCCCCCGCCGGCGGGAATTGGTACGCCACCATCAGGACCTTCTTCATTGGGTTCTTTCCCCCATCCCAGCAAATGATAGCTCAGGCCTGCGGTTTCCACCTCCTCGGCGCGCCAGAAATTCCTGGTATCCAATACACAGGGGTATGCCATTCTTTCCTTGATTCTTCTGAAGTCCACATGCTCAAATTCCCGATGGTTCACGGCAAGAAGCAGCAAATGGCAACCCCTGACAGCCTCGTACAATTCTCGTCCCTTTGAGCCTTCATAGTCCGCATGCCTGTCGACGGTTATAACCGAATAGCCGCCCTCAGCTTTGAGCATGGATATCAGGCGAACAACGGGGCTTTCCCTGAGATCATCCACATTGGGTTTATAGGTGACCCCCAGTACACATACCCGCCTGACACCGTTTATATCCTTTAAAAGCGTTTTAACCCTGTCAAGCACGTACCGGGGCATGGAGTCGTTTATCCTCCGGGCCAACTCAATCATCCTGGCAGTTTCAGGCTGCCTCTGAACGATGAACCAGGGATCCACTGCAATGCAGTGTCCCCCCACTCCTGGCCCCGGCTGATGAAGGTTCACCCTGGGATGCTTGTTGGCATACCTGATAACCTCCCATGCGTTAATGCCAAGATTTTCACAAATCATGGCCAATTCGGCGGCAAGCGCGATATTGACATCACGGTAAGTGTTCTCTACCAGCTTGCACATCTCGGCTGTGGTGGAATCGGTTATGTACATTTCTCCTCTGACAAAACAACTGTACAGGTTTCGGACTCTTATGGCCGATTCTTTGGTTATGCCCCCGATCACCCGGCTGTTACTCACCAATTCTTTGAGTATCCTGCCGGGAAGAACCCTCTCCGGGCAATAGGCCACATAAAGATCTCTTCCCGGGGTCAGCCCCGACTCACTCAATATACTGCATACCAGATTCCGTGTAGTCCCCGGCGGCGACGTGGACTCCAGAATAACCATGTTCCCTTTCCTGAGAATGGGCAGGATGGAACGCACAGCATGTTGAATATAGCTTAAGTCCGCAGAGCGGTCCGGATTGATGGGTGTGGGCACACAGATTATGTAGGCATCGGCAGGCTGGGGCACTTCTTTTGCTATAAGCCTTCCTTCAGAAACTGTCCAGCGCACCACATCTCCAAGCCCAGGCTCGCAAATATAGGTTTCACCCCTGCCCAGGGCTTCTATAATCCTGGCACTGACATCAACCCCTGTCACATAGTGGCCGTTTGACGCAAACATGGCCGCAGTGGGAAGCCCTATATATCCAAGACCTATTACGCACAGTTTCATACCAACACCCTTTAATCTATCCGCAAGATTGGCAGCGCACTCCAAATACCGCCCTATGCGGGAAATGACTTCTTGCAGCAAGTTAATTTTTGGCTTACACTATAGTATGTTCAGAAATCCTGAACATATGAGTGGTTATCAAAGGTGGAATACCCTATGGAGATAATAAAAATCCACGGTGTAATGATGGATAATGTCACCATGGACGAGGCTCTTGAATATGTAATAGGCAGGCTAGACAGGACAGGGACTGCGAAGATATACACTCCCAACTCGGAGATAATGATGCAGGCCCAAAGGGATCCTGGGCTTAAAGATATACTCAACCAGGCAGACCTTCTCATAGCCGACGGTGCCGGAGTGGTACTGGCCTCCAGGATACTGAAGAGGCCTTTAAAAGAAAAGGTGTCAGGGGTTGACCTGGTGAAAAGAATCCTCGAAAACACAAACAAAAGGCCTGCCAGCTTCTTTATTTTTGGAGCCAGGCCCGGCGTTGCTGAAAAAGCCGCCGAAAACATAATGTCCCAGTATCCAAAAGCGGAGATCAAAGGCTGGCAGCACGGTTATTTCAATTCTGATGAGGAAGACACCATTATAAACAGGATCAACGAGAGCGGTGCTGATATCCTGCTGGTGGGGCTTGGAGCACCAAAACAGGAAAAATGGATTCATAGGAACGCTCACAGACTCAACTGCAAGGTGGCTATGGGAATCGGCGGCAGTATAGATGTGCTGGCCGGGACGGCGGCACTGGCACCGGAATTCATGAGACGAGCCGGTCTTGAATGGCTGTTCAGGCTTGTTAAAGAACCAAGACGCCTGCCCCGGATGATGGATCTGCCCCGGTTCATTCTGCTTTCAATTAGAAGACGCTTCCGCCTGAAAAAAGATTCATAGAACAACTCTCAAACAGAGTTGTTTTTTTATCTATTGCAGCATCAGGGCAGTTTCCACTGCAATACAGTAAACCACATCCATGGTGACACCACCGTCTTTGGCGAGCATACCTTCGGGTACTTTGCTGAACAGGTTCATGTTTGACGCGGTTTCTAAAGCTTTACCGGATTCATAAGAGATTCCGATGACATCCAGAATCATGGCGGCAGCCTTTTCTCCATTCAGCCTGTCGCTGGTTTCATATTCCTGGAGCACGTTGCTCATCCTGAAGCTGTAAGCACTGGGTGACATCTTGACTATGGCATTCTTCAACAGAATGGCTAAAACATCGCAGCTACTTTCGCTGTCAAGCCTGAAATCATTGTTGCTTCCTCCGGCGATCAAGCCATATTCGACCAACTCCCGGATATATGGATAGGCCCAGGATTCTGTCAGAGGCTGCCCAGTGGAAGCATCAATAAGGCTTTCGGAAATATCCTTAAGGTAGATGCCGCCTTTTATGAGATAGTCTTCGTAATCTTTGATCTGCTCCGGGGTCATGCTCAGTATCTCAGCAGGTGTTTTGTGGCTGAAAAAACTCCAGGCTGCCGTAAGCCCTGCCGACTCCCCCATGGTGATCCTGGTGGGGATATAGCCTGCGCTGGTGGCCGCTAAGGATCTGAAGGATGCCTTTGCACCCGGCATGAGCACATTGTCCAGATTGACGGGAATGATACAGCCCAGCGGTATGGCATAAACATTTGGATCAGCTATGGTATAGCTCAGCCTGTTGCCCACAAACTTTCCCGCATCAACTGGGGAGGACGCCAGAGCAATCTTCCCGGTAAAATCCCTGTTCTCCAGAATATCTGAAACCGTAAGGGTGTACCTTCCGGTATAATGCCTGTACTCGGGGATGAAAAGCTCATCCGGCACCGCTTCGATTTTGCATTCACTAAAGGGTACCAGGACTGTTTTCATATATGCGGTGAGCAGCGTGGCCTCATCAAGAGCATCATCATAGGCCTGTTTCACATCCTCCGGATCATCCACGTCTACACCCCACTGCCTGATCCCACGGATAATGATCTGCTCTTCAGACTGCTCGATAAATGTGGGGGTTTCGATCTTGGTCCGCTTGTTGAAGGGCTGATACCCCATCAGTACATCCCTGAACTCTATCACAAAATCAGAGGTCTTCTGTATCTGCCTCATATCCTGCCATTTGACACCTGAAACCATGAAGTTAAACTCAAGGGGCATGTAGGTATCGGGAAGTCCAATATCGCCTGATCCCGTTGTAAAGGGCACGTCGCAGAGTTCCAGAAGAGTTCCTCTTTGGGTAGCGTCAATAAATGTAGAAGCCGATAAGATCCTTTCCTCTCCGTCAGCATAAACCCTAATGCTTTTTAAGAACCTGTCATCCAGCACCACGCCTGTCAGTCTGCAATTGTACAGGACATCCAGATTCTTTTCTTGCTTCGTGAGCTTTTTAACCGAATCCACATAGTCCTGGGAGGTAAAGCCCATCCTCAGATTTCCAAACAACTCCCGGTAAAAGCCCCTGTTGAGGTTTTCCTTTTTACCTTCTATCAGACCTTCATCCGGTTTGATTTCCACCATCATGCTTTGCTTGATATAGCTTCCCAGATCGGAATCCTCTGTTATAAGGAGTGTTTTTAAGCCGGTTCTTGCGCTGGAAACCGCCGCTGCGATGCCTTCGGGCTCAGAGCCCACCACGATGATGGCATACTCGTTTTCGGCAAAATTATACCTACCGGCGGTAATCCTGCTCATGTATTCCCTGAAAGAGCTTCCCGTCAGCAAGGGCATTATGCCAAATCTTAGAACCAGAAAAAATATGACTGCCAGCAGCAGGTTTTTGATGAGCCGCTCACGCTTCATTATTAACACCCCGTTTATGGTCGGGCAAACATTTACACTGTGACTTCCGGCTGCGCCAATTACCCTTAATATGAAGATAGCGCAGCCTCCTATAATCTATATATCGTCTTGATGGCGTTTTATCATTAAAGGGGCCCTGTAAGAGAGCTAATCAACGAGCATCCGACAGCATATCGGGCATAAGTCACAGCTTGATTGAGATAATGGCAATTGGTTAAGCATTTAGAAAAAAACTGCCCCGGAATCAGATCTTGATTCCGAAGCAGTTCATCTTATAGGTTTTAATAACTTATTTAACTGTGTATCCGCCTCTTACGATCAGCCAGGCATCGGAGGTTATTTTAAGCCCCCTGCCGTCACCCTTGGGTGAGATCACCAGATGCTGGACGGGAACCGCTGTACCATTGAGAAGATCCTTGCCGACGCTTACATCTACCAGCGTACCGCTTTCGCCGCTGATAGCCGTTGCCGATCCGCTTCTCAGTAT
>LFSK01000104.1 GCA_001512555.1 Clostridiaceae bacterium DTU059
ATATATGAGTATCATACAAAAAAGGCTCACTTCCATGAACAAGGGAAGTAAAGCCCTTCTAAAAATAGCCTCCGCCGTGCTTTTGGCCGGTCTTCTTTCGGCTGCATTCCTTATGGTATCAACCATATCAGGACTGAGGCTTTTTGAAAATCAGCTGCAAATGGTGGAATGGCTCATTATTTATTCATTGAGAGTATGGGTCTTGTTTATCTGCGGCTCTCTCATCCTTGATTATCTGGTTGGTGGGAAGACTTGATTTCCACCAACTTCATATTGGGAACCACCTCAATCCAGGTCTGACCCTTATTCAGGATCAGCGGCTCTCCGGACTCAAGGGTGTATACCGTCTGGGCATCCCTGGCGCTCTTGGCCCAGGTGATTTTAACGGCCTTGCCCCCTGTTATGTACCATCCTTCCCCTGTCCCAATATTATTGAGGTTGATACGCCCGTAGGAATCATTGGGGATGGGCTGTGAGGTCATCCTTTGGATGATTATATTGCGTACCATCACTTGCTCGCCGGTATTTCGCTCCATTTGGGGTTTTCCCAATCGTGTCCTTTTATACAGGCGGGTATCCTCATCATAGATATATCCGCAGCTGCTGTTTCCGGA
>LFSK01000125.1:0-5442 GCA_001512555.1 Clostridiaceae bacterium DTU059
ATAACCAATTTATTATAGCCGGTTGATCGCCTGTTCTAGCTGAATAAGGGCTTTTTCCAAAGTGGATCTCGGGCATGCAATGTTGATGCGCTGGAATCCTTCTCCGCCTGCGCCGAACGTGGTTCCTGAATTGAGCCACAGTCCTGCCTGGTTTTCAATGAAGTCCTCAAGCTTTTTATCATCAAGATTGAGGGCGCTGAAATCAAGCCATACAAGGTAGGTGCCTTCAGGTTCAACAAGCTTGATCTGTGGCAGTCTTTGTTTAAGAAAGTCCCTTAAATAATTAAGGTTGTCCAAAAGATACTCCCTAAGCTCCGAGAGCCATTCCCTTCCACCTGAGTAGGCCGCACGGCAGGCAACGATACCCATAATATTGGGATCACTGTATCCGCTTGCGGCAATTTCCTTTTTAAATCTCCGCCTGATATTCTGATTAGAAATAAAGATGTTTGAAATCTGCAAACCGGCAAGGTTAAAAGTCTTGGTCGGCGCTGTGCAGGTAATGGTAATGTCTGAGAATTCTTGCTTCAAATCAGCAAATACCAGATGTCTGTGCCCCGGAAAAGTAAAATCCGCATGAATTTCATCGGATACAACCAGTACCCCATGTTTCAGACACAGATCGCCAATCCTCACCAGCTCTTCTCTTGACCAGACCCTGCCCACAGGATTATGGGGACTGCATAGGATAAATAGTTTCACTTTATTCTTGATTATTTTTTCTTCAAAGTCTGTAAAATCAATAGTGTACTTTCCTTGTGAGTAGACAAGCTGATTTACCACAAGCTTTCTCCTGTTTGCAATCACGGATCCGGAAAACGGGTAATAGACAGGCTGCTGAATAAGAACCGCGTCACCTTCTTCGGTGAGGGCGCGGATGGCAGTGCAAATTGCGTAAACAACGCCGGGAGTTTTAACAAGCCATTCCGGTTTTACGTTCCAGCTAAACTGTTCTGAAAACCAATGACGCAGCGCATTAAAATAATCCTCTCTGGTGTTTGAGTAGCCAAATATCCCATGGCGGCTTTTCTCAATAAGGGCATCGATAACGCAGGACGGACTCTTAAAATCCATATCGGCAACCCAAAGAGGCAGTATTCCCTCGGGTTTGCCCCGCCTTACTGCAAAGTCGTATTTTAGGGAATCAGTATTTTTGCGCTCAATGATTTCATCGAAATTGTTTTTCAAAGCCTATTCCTCCTCGAATGCCTGTTTAAGATCGTGTATCAGATCCTCTGCACACTCCAGCCCCACCGAGAGCCTAAGAAGCTTTTCATGGATGCCTTTTGCCTCCCGTTCTTCTTTGGGTATATCGGCATGGGTCTGGAGCATGGGATATGTGATCAGAGTCTCCACGCCACCCAGACTCTCGGCATACTGGATCAGGGATACTTTTGAAAGTACCCGTACTGCTGTTTCTTCAGAGTCGGTTTCAAAAGAGATCATGGAACCAAAACCGGTTGCCTGCTTTTTTGAGATCTCATAATCCGGGTGGGAAGGCAGGCCGACATAATGCACCGCTTTCACTTTTTCATGGGACGAAAGCCACTGGGCAATTTTCATCGCGGTTTCCTGCTGCCTGTCCAAGCGCACCGCCAGTGTCTTTATGCCGCGGATAAGCAGCCAGCTGTCAAAGGGGGAAAGGCATGCGCCGGCGGTTTTGTAGATGAACCGGAGCCTCTCTGAAAGCTCGTTATCTGATACCACTAAAAACCCTGCCAGGGTGTCGTTATGGCCGCCTAAAAATTTCGTCCCGCTGTGAATCACGATATCCGCACCTAGTGCAAGGGGTTTCAGGTAATATGGCGTTAAGAAGGTGTTGTCTACAATCAGAAGCAAATCATGGCTTTTTGCAAGGTGTGCCGTCTTTGCGATATCAGTAACATGCATCATGGGATTGGTGGGTGTCTCGATAAACACGGCTTTTGTTTCCGCTCTTATATGGGATTCGATTTCTGATATGTCCCTAGTGTTCACCAGGCTGAAACTAATGCCGTTCTTCTCCGATATGTTGAAGAACAGCCTGTGGGAACCGCCGTAAAGATCGTCGGATGCGATGATATGGTCGCCGGGCGAAAAAAGCTCCATGAGTACTGCGATAGCTGACATTCCGCTGGAAAAGGCCATGGCATCAAGGCCGCCCTCCAGTTTTGCTACCGTCTTTTCGAGATGTTCCCTGGTGGGGTTTTGAAGCCTTGAATAATCATAGCCGGTACTCAGTCCCACTCCGGGATGGGCAAAGGTGGCCGACTGGAAAATAGGAACGCTGATTGAGCCGGTGTTGTCATATTTATTATCATTGCCATGTATGCACAGGGTACTAAAATCCATAAATATCCCACCTTCTTCTATATGAAAAACATGAAACCCTGATCGGTTCTATGCTTTTCAGCTTCATTTACCAAATCAGATAAGGTTATATTCTCCAGAGTGTTTTTAACTGCACCATCAATCACATCAAAAACAGATACCCGCATTGCTGCTTCGATCTCGGGGGCTTTGGACTTTACTGTTTCTTCTGCCTGCTCAAAAAGAGAAAGCTCAACAGCCGACAGAACATCCAAAACAGTTATCTGGCGTGGGTTGCGAGCAAGCTGATATCCACCCTGAGCCCCTTTCACCGAGGTAACGATCCCCCCTCTTTTCAAAAGAGAGAAGACCTGCTCCAGATAGATCTTGGATATGCCAAGCCTTTCAGAAATGCTGATCACGGTAATGTATTCGCCGCTATTATAGTTTTCGGCCATACTGATGGCTGCCGCAAGCCCATAGCGCCCTTTAGCCGATATTCTCATAGATAAAACCTTTCCTTTCACAACAGTTAAAACAATCCATACTTTGAATATATAAATAATATGTAAGAATGGGTTGACTGTCAATACCCATTATTCCTATGTAAAAAGTATAAAATATTTTCTTCTACCTATTGACACAATCCAGTGGCAGGATTATAATGGCATTACATAGTAAACATATATGAAATATAAGATAAGTCTTAAGGAGGTTATACTATGGCAAGAATCTATAAGAGCCTGACCGATCTGATAGGAAAAACTCCTCTTCTGGAACTGACTAACTATGAGAAAAAGCATGGTCTAAAGGCCACAATCATTGCAAAACTTGAATACTACAACCCGGCCGGCAGCGTAAAGGACAGGATTGCAAAATCCATGATCGAAGATGCTGAAGAAAAGGGGCTTTTAAGGCCGGACTCGGTTATAATTGAACCAACCAGCGGCAACACCGGAATTGGTCTTGCATCTGTTGCTGCAGCCCGCGGCTACCGCATTATTCTCACCATGCCTGAAACCATGAGCATTGAACGAAGGAATCTGCTTAAGGCTTATGGCGCAGAGATAGTTCTGACAGAAGGCTCAAAGGGTATGAAGGGTGCCATTGCAAAGGCAGAAGAACTTGCAAAAGAGATACCCAACTCATTTATACCAGGCCAGTTTATAAACCAGGCAAATCCCGCCGTACACAAGGCGACCACAGGACCGGAAATCTGGGATGACACAGAAGGTAAGGTCGATATTTTTGTTTCAGGCATTGGCACAGGAGGCACTATCACGGGAGCAGGCGGGTTCTTAAAATCAAAGAACCCGGCCATAAAGATTGTTGCTGTAGAGCCGGCTGGTTCCCCGGTGCTTTCGAAAGGAACGCCCGGTTCTCATAAGATTCAGGGAATTGGCGCTGGCTTTGTACCGCAAGTGTTGGATACCGGGATATATGATGAGATCTTAACCGTTGAGAATGACGATGCATTTGCCACAGGAAGAGAGCTGGCGAGGACGGAAGGTTTGCTGGCGGGCATATCATCCGGAGCTGCACTTTGGGCTGCAACAGAGCTTGCTAGGCGTCCGGAAAACGTAGGAAAGAATATTGTTGTCATACTGCCGGATACCGGTGAGAGGTATCTTTCCACTCCGATCTTTTCGGATTAAAGAAGGCTGCGGAGAACGCAGCCTTCCAGATCATGTCAGTAGACACTGGATAACCCTTGTTGAATCCATATTATTCATATGTTATAGTAGGCAATTGAGGGGGTATGTTCAAATGAAGATTTCAACAAGGGGTCGCTATGCATTGCGCCTGATGCTGGATCTGGCTTTGAGCGATCCTGACCAGTATGTGACTATCAGGAAAATTTCAGAACGGCAGGAGATATCCTACAAGTATTTGGAACAAATTATCTCAGTATTAAACCGGGGCGGATTTGTCAAAAGCGTTCGGGGGTCTCAGGGAGGGTACAAGCTGGCTCGTCCGGCGGAAGAATACACTGTGGGTATGATTCTGAGACTGATTGAAGGCAATCTGGTACCTGTGGCGTGTATGGAAGATGACCCCAATCAGTGTCCCCGGAGCAGCAAATGCGTTACCCTTGATGTTTGGAAGCAGCTTGATGATGCTATAAACAATGTACTGGACGGCATTACCCTTGCTGATCTGGCTAATAAGGCACGTTCTCAGGGAGAGGACGCTGTTGAGGGCGGATGTGGAGATTGATACCGCAGGGCTGATTCTCTGCACTTTATTCACCGTCGGCAGATTTGATTAACATCTCTGCTAAGAAGATGAATTCAATCTAGGCGCATGCACATGGGTAAAGATTTATCGCGATGCCATCCTGTGTTCATGGCTGAGGCATTTACCCGATCATATGCAACAGAACCAGTAAGTACAATTCTTAGTTTCGATTCTTCCGCAAACCGTTATCATTTGGTATAATTTATGCAAAATGGTTCTTACAGGTGGTGAGGTTTGGTTGTGGGTAGCAGTAAGTTACCGGGATACCGCTTATTAGTGCTTCCATAACCGTGGGATCATGAAGTGTTTTAACAGGGGTAAAAAAGGAGCACATTGCTCCATCGTCGCACTGATAGTTGCTGTCTTATTATCCAGTCTGATACTCAGCGGCTGCAAGAATAAGTACGAGGATCTTTTGAGCGCTGGTATTACGGTTCCGCTAACCGAATCTCAAATTATCAGCCTCTCTGTTAAGAGCAGTATTATGGGAAGGGAGATACCTTGCAAGGTTTATCTTCCAAAGGGCTACGGCAATGGTCAAAAATATCCTGTATGGTATGGGCTCCATGGCCATACTCAGAATGAATCCATGTGGATCAGGGAGGTTGCTATAGATGAAGTGGCAGACGAGATGATAGAAAATGGCGAAATTGAGCCCATTATCATGGTATTTCCCCTGACCATGGATGCTACCTTAAAGGAGATAAAGGAAGATTTTGAGGAAGATGGGAAGTTTGATGAGCGCAAGTGGGACCAGTTCATGTGGAAGGAACTGATATCATATATTGATTCTCATTATGATACAGTAAAATCTGCGGACAGCAGATATATCGGAGGGTTCTCCATGGGCGGAGCCATTGCCCTTCGTGTAGCCTTTCACCACCCCGATCTGTTCAGCAAGGTGGGCGGGTATAC
>LFSK01000125.1:5557-7243 GCA_001512555.1 Clostridiaceae bacterium DTU059
AATGCCAGAAGATGTGCAGGGGACTACCTTAAGTTCTACATCGATAAGAATTGATATGGAATAAGCCGTTTTCCTCTTCTGCAGACCTTGCAGAAGACTTCGCTTCTTTGGTCAGCGGGAAAACGGCTTTTAATTTGATGCCTGGTGGGTTCCGTTCGATTAATCCTCTTCCACCGGCTTGATGAATGCCTCTGCAAATGAGATCAGCTCATCGTAGGTACATGAGGACGGACAGATATCGATCTTCGTACCATCCTGAACCCATGTGAGACTATAGGCTTCTTTCATGTCATAAGGGATAAGGCCTGTGAGCACAGCTTCAATTCCGTTTATATTAACTGTTTGAATGTCCTCGATGGTATCAATTCTCACCACGGCGTCATCCCCAATATAGTGCTGGTAAACGTAAAATTCTGCATAGCGCGGTATATACCCGCTTTCGATGCTTTGCTCCCAGCTGCCTTCAATCGCAGGTGATGGCATCTCCTCGCTCATAAGTTCGTATACCATTTCCAGCGCATAGGAATGAGTATCGCCGTCGTTGCTAAAAGCTCTTATTGACGTCAGCTTACAGTTGTCCAAGCCTTTGGGTTCCAGTGGCGTAAAGGCTAAGCTTTCCTTCGCTTCATCGAGGGTGTCAAATCTGAACTCCGGTGCCCACGTTTTGGATTCATCGTTTTCATCAGCATGTGGTGATTCAATCGCACCTAGAATGATGCCTATTGACGAAATATCGGGATTATACTCTTCGCTTAACTGTTCAACCTTATTGGCGGTGCCGCCGGTGAAGAACAATTGCATAAGCAGCCCCTCGATGCTGTCAGCGAAAACTGTGAAGCAGGTTATCAGTGTAAGCATAACGATCATAGCCGCTATGGCGGCAGGACGCATGACCCGGCGACGTTCCCTGGGCTTGGAACACTGTTCTCTCTGGTCGAGCCGTTTAACAAAATCTCTGAACATGCCGTCCTTATCTGCCAACTGGCTGTAGAAATCTACGGATTCGAGCCTTTGCTCAAGTTCCGAAAAATCCTGATTCATGCTATTCATCAAAAATCATCTCCCATCTTCCAATTGCTTTCTCAGTTTTGAAAGGGCACGGCATAGGATGACGCCCACATGCCTTTCCCTCAGGTCCAGCATTTTTGCGATGTCCTTGTTGCGAAAGCCTGCGCCGTATTTAAGGGATATGAGGCTGCGCTCCCGCTTGTTCAAAGCCTCCAGGGCCTTGGTCAAAGCCAGTATGTCATCCTTGAGGGCGGCTGCTTCCTCCGGGTTGGCGTATCCCGCTGCGGGAACCTCTCTGGCTTCATCAATGGTCAGATGCGGCCTCGCCCGGCGTCTGGATTTAAAATAATCTCTCAGCGTATTGCGCGCCACAGTGAACAGCCAAGTCCTGATGTCACCCTTTCGCTCATCGAACTGCCCACTTTTATCAAGAACCTTGACAAATACGTCGTTGACCAGATCCATTGAGGCATCCCTGTCTCCTGTGCTGTAATAGAAGAAGTTGTACACCGATGGGGCATACTCCGAATACAGGAACAGTATATCCTCACGGCTCAATTCAAAGCCCTTTGCTTCCTGCAAGGCTGGGTTGTTTTCTTCAGCATTCTTCACGGCAAACCGATAGATTTGTCCGCCTTCAACTGTTTCCATATTCACAAGTGCATCACACCCTAACTT
>LFSK01000212.1 GCA_001512555.1 Clostridiaceae bacterium DTU059
ACGATTCCATTATACCAGAGGCGTTTCAGGTCTCATTTTTATTATTAAGTTAACAGACCAATGAATAACATAAGGAGGCTCACATGATGGGGGGAGAATCTCAGAAAAAACTAACGGGTCAGATAAAAGCAAAGATACCGCTCCTAATTATAACATCAGCCATCTGCGTCCTGCTTCTGGCTGTACTCATCATTCCGCTTCTGTCTGACAAAACAGCTTTGGCAAACATCGCCGTCCAGCCTTTTAACTTCTTCAATATCATTCTTATCCTTGCCGTTATCGCTGCCGTTTCTCTACTGATTATTATTTCAAGGTTCTTCTCGTCACTGGAGCTCATAAACAGCCATGCCAACATGCTGGCATCGGGGGAATTGAACATCAGTGATATCAGGTTGGACAAAACCAAGGGGCTCCTTGTATTGACCAGAGCCTTTAACGATATGAAATCCAATCTGCTCAGCTTTATTGAACTGACCAAGGGGAATGTTATAGTCCTGTCAGATTCCATCGACAAGCTTTCCAAGAGCCTTGAGAGCAGCTATAAGGGCAATGAACATATTGCGGTGAATATCAATTATGTGGCTGAAAAGGCTCAGGAACAACTGAAAATAGTCAATCAGACCATTGAAGGTATCCAAGGAATCAGCATGCGGGTTGAGGCTATTTCAGCCAGTATCGCCAATATAGAGGACTATGTGGAGGACAACGTAAAGATCACAAAGTCCGGAACCGAACACATGGACCAGTTTTATGAGCAACTCAATACCATTTCGGATAACCTGAACAACACCCATGAGTTTTTTGAGAATCTGAATTCCGAGATCAAGGAAATCACAGAGGTTAGTGAGTTCATCATAAGGATCAGCGAACAGTTGAAACTGTTGGGAATCAATGCCTCTGTTGAGGCTTCAAAGGCCGGTGAGTTCAGTAAGGGATTCACTGTTGTAGCCAATGAGATAAACCAGCTTGCTGCCAAGACAAAAGAGGGTATTGCGAAGATCAAATCCATAGTCGAGAACATAATCAATGGCGGCAGCATTGTCAGTGAGAGTATCAACCGCAGTGTAAACAGCTTTAATGAAAGCAAGGAAACCTTCAACACCGTGAAGGAATTCTTCCACACCATCAACAGCCAAAGCACCCTTTTGAATGACGGTATGAAGGATATCTATACTGAGATCAATCAGATCAACACCTTTACCAAGGAAACCAGTTCCAGGGGAGAGGCGCTTCACTCGGCATCCAATGAGATATCCTTGAAGACACAGGAGATTGCTGCAGTGACCCAGGAAGAGCTTGCTGAACTTGAGGAGATCAAGCATAATACACAGCAACTCAACAATATGCTCACCAATATCCAGAACCTGACCCGAAAGTTTAGAACATCCATCATGCCGGTTGACAAAGACAGCTCAAGAAAACTCAAAATAGCATTTCTGGCACCTATGGATCACGCCTTCTGGCTATCGGTTCGTCAGGGTGTTCTCTACGCCCAAATGGAGCTGGCAGACAAGAATGTCCATGTCGAGTACTGCGGGATGCCGGCAGGCTATGATCAGAGTGATTTCATTAACGCCCTTAACGGCTTTATCAAAGAGGGCTATGATGCCTTTGTTGCCCCTGGTTTCTTTGTGGATTCCTTCCCTGTCTTTAACAAGCTCGCATCTAAAGGAATCCCGATTATCAGCTTCAACCACGATTTCCCCAGTGATGTTAAGAGACTTGCCTATTATGGGCCCGATACATATCAACAGGGGGTTGAAGCAGCTAAGCTTATGTATAATGCCCTGAATGGAAGAGGGAATGTTCTCGTAGCCCGTAGGGATACCGGGGTAGGAACCGGTATTCACGAACAGCGTGCTAAGG
This sequence comes from Clostridiaceae bacterium DTU059, assembly GCA_001512555.1. Lineage (GTDB taxonomy): Bacteria > Bacillota > Clostridia > DSM-8532 > DSM-8532 > Thermoclostridium_A. The sequence goes on from LFSK01000212.1 coordinate 1,867, forward strand.
GCTTTGAAGATCAGTTGAAGAATTACAAAAAGATGAATATTGTCGGGCATACACCTGTGGATGACAGCGCTGAAACCGTTTATGCACAGGTGAAGGAATTCTTGGCCAAAAACAAGGATGTGGACGGCATCTTTGTAGCGGGCGGCGGGCCTTCAGGAGCTGCCAGAGCCATCACTGAAGCCGGCCTGAAGGGTAAAATCAGGGTGGTTTGCTTTGATCATAGCAAAGAGATATTTGAAGCCATCAGGGACGGCATTATATATGCAGCCATCGGGCAGGATCCCTTCGGACAGGGGCATGATCCCATCATCTATCTCTACAACTACCTGGTTGACGGGCAGAACCCGCCCGGCGATCACATCCCCACCCGATTTGATATTGTCGACTACCATAACGTGGACGATCTTCTGGAAGCTTAGGTGGGGCTGGCCAGAAAAATATGCAGGTCACATTATGTATAAAGTTAAAGTGGCGTTTTGCAACGCCACTTTTATTACTCCTCGATATGAATGACACTGACAGGACAGCTGTCCGCAGCTTCCCGGGCTGCATCTTCCGAATCTGAAGGAACAGTGTCCACATAGGCTTCTGCCAGGTCGTCATCCCCCATTCTGAAAACCTCTGGACATATGGTGGGGCACAATCCGCAGGATATGCATCCATCCTTGTCTACCCACGCTTTCATGGCAATCACTCTCCTCGTTAAGGTAGTATAACCTGAAAACATCATATCATATCATTACAAAAAAGAACCAGCTAAATTTGGATATTTGCCATTTTCGGCCTGTTAAAGTCCTTACTAATCCACATATACCAGTTCTGTGTAATAATCGGTTATCTCAAGCCATCCGTTGCCTTCAATGAAATTTACCACCGTAGCCAACATGCTGTCGGCGTGGGCCGCCTCATTGGATACACAGGTAATGCCTATTTCACAGCGGTTCCATGAATCCTGGGCACCGATTTCGGCAACCGAAATATTAAACTTATTCTTCAGCCGTTCAATCAGGCTTTTAACCAGCCGGCGTTTATCCTTCAAAGACTGGGGATCACTGGAAAACAGCTGAACCTTCATAACACCGATAACCATTACAGACATCCCCCCATATTTTGCATCATGAATGAAAAGGCATTCAAAATGGGTATGTATTGATTATAATGGTTATATGAAAAATGTAAACATCTGACGGAGAACCGGATTGACCGGTGAAGCACCTCCCTCATAAGATTTCTGATATTGGAGGCATCTGAGCATAATGCTGATCGAATACATCATCCCAGATGGAGAAGGACAGGTTAAACTATTAAAGATCCTCAAGCAGGATCTTAAACTTTCCACACGCCTGATTAACAGGTTAAAACATCAATCGGGCATCCTGGTCAATGGTGTCCCCTGCCGTACCATCGATCCGGTGAAACCGGGTGACAAGGTAAGCATCAGATTATTGGAAACGGCAGGTGGAGGACTCGTACCGGAAGACCTAAGGCTGGATGTTCTCTATGAGGATGACTGGTTTTTAGCCGTTAACAAGCCGGCGGGAATCGCTGTTCACCCTTCAGCCAATCATCCCTCGGGCACGCTGGCCAATGCAGTACAGTTTTATTATTTGAAGAATGGGCTTGATATAAAAAAAGTAAGGCCTGTGAATCGCCTTGACAGGGGGACTTCGGGGGTAACTCTCTTTGCAAAGCACTCCCATGCCCAGGACAGAGTCATCGACCTTATGAATCAGAACCATGTCTACAAAGAATACTGGGGTGTGGTGGAAGGGCATTTCTCTCCTGAATCCGGAACCATAGACCTGCCCATTCAGCGAAAACCCGGCAGTATCATAGAAAGGCAGGTACATCCCCTAGGCGAGAAAAGCGTTACCCACTACAAGACCCTTCGTTCCTTCAAAACCAGCAGCCTCGTCCGGTTTGTTCTGGAAACAGGTCGAACCCATCAGATCCGGGTTCATTGCAAGGCATGCGGTCACCCCCTTCTGGGAGATTGGCTTTACTCGGAGAAAAAGACATCCCTCATAGACAGACAGGCTCTCCATTCACGCACCCTGCGCTTTGAGCATCCTGGTTCGGGTATCACTGTCGAAATAACAGCTCCTGTTCCGGAGGATTTCAATGCCCTTCTGGAACAGGAGCTGAATATGCAATGATTTATGCTGATTATATTTTTATTTGTATAACTGCCTCTTATCTATAACCCGTTTTGCCTTGCCCTCGCTCCTCTGGATGGTCTTATGTTCTACCAGACGCACCTTTGCATGGATACCGAGAGTGGATTCGATATCGTCCCTTATGGTTCTCTCCAGAGCTTCCAGCTTTCTTATCTCGTCCGAGAACAGCCCATTGGTCACTTCTATCTGAATTTCCATGATGTCTAGGTTGTCCTTACGATCCACAACAATCATATAATGGGGTTCTACCTCTGCGTATTTTAACAGAACAGACTCCACCTGAGAAGGAAATACGTTCACGCCTCTGATGATCAGCATATCATCAGAACGGCCAGTTACCCTCAGCATTCTGGGACTTGTTCTGCCGCAGGAGCATTTTTGCCAGTCCAGTATTGAAAGATCCCTGGTTCTGTAGCGGATCAGAGGAAGGGCTTCCTTGGAAATACAGGTGAAAACCAATTCTCCTGTTGATCCCTCTGGAAGGACTTCTTCAGTTTCCGGATCGATGATCTCAGGAATAAAGTGGTCTGCCTGGATATGAAGGCCTTTCTGATGTTCACAATCCATGGATACTCCCGGTCCGATAATCTCGCTCAGGCCATAAATATCGTAGGCCTTGATACCCAGTTTTTCCTCTATTTGCCGCCTCATTTCATCAGACCAGGGCTCGGCTCCGAAGATACCAATCCTGAGGGACAGATCCTCTTTTTTTACTCCCATTTCAGCCATTTCATCAGCTATGTATAGCGCATAGGACGGTGTGCAGCAAAGAACGGTAGCCTTAAAATCCTGCAGGAGCTGAACCTGACGTTTTGTGTTACCCCCTGAAACGGGCACCACTACCGCTCCCACCTTCTCTGCTCCATAATGCAGCCCGAGGCCGCCGGTAAACAGTCCATATCCGTAGGCCACATGGACAACATCCTCATTGGTCACACCGACATTGGTAAGAGAGCGAGCCATGCACTCGGTCCAGGTATCAATATCCTTCTGTGTATATCCCACCACAGTCATCTTGCCGGTGGTCCCTGACGAAGCGTGAACCCTGACGACTTGATCCATGGGAACTGCAAAAGTGCCAAAAGGATAATTGTTGCGCAAATCCTCCTTATAAGTAAAGGGCAGTTTTTTCAAGTCTTCTATTCCTCTGATGTCATCGGGTGTCAGCCCTGCTTTCTTCATCCTCTCAGCGTAGTAGGGGACATTATTATAGACCCTTTCAATAGTTGCTCTCAGTCTTTCTCCCTGAAGTTTTTTCAATGCTTCGATGTCCATGGTTTCAATTTCTGCATTCCAATAGCGTGCCATTTTGATAACCCTCCATCCATAATTATGCTTCATGCTCCACCAGCATCCTGTACGGTAATTGAATCTTCTTGATTCCAGGCCTTATACGCAATATAAAAGCCCTTCGTCCTCCTATGGGACGAAAGGCTATTGCTTTCCGCGGTACCACCCAAATTTACTGCATAAACAGTACACTCTTACAGGTACGGGATATTACTGATCCGATACCCTCCTCCAATAACGCGGAGGAGACGCATCAGCCTACCACTTCTGCTTCAGCTGATGAGCTCGGGAGCGAACTTCAGTATGGTTTGCGTGAGGGTGCTTTCAGTCTGGACTACCCCTCCCTGGACACGCTGTAATATACCTACTTTTCTCCGTCATCGCCTGATATTTTGGTTAATTCTATCACCAAAAATCAGCAGTGTCAATACCTCGATAATAATAAGAGCATACCCCCTTTAGCCCGGATCGCATAGTGCAAGCCTGCATTTTCACTATTCTTCCGGAACGAGGTTTTCAACAGATTATGGTGCAATCAGATCCAAAAGGCCTTGCGTCCTAAATAAAAAACCTCCCGCAGCTTTTTATGCGAGAGGCTCTTTTTACCTGTTAAAAGAATCCGCCCATGGATCCGTCGTCGAGGTAGTACTTGCCCTTGATCTTAACAACCTGAATGTACTCTTTTTCGCCGTCCAAGGTGACTTCCACTTCATAATATGTAATGTTGCCATCCTTGTCAATTTCTTCAGCCTTGCCAACCTTGATCTGCTTCCTCCAGTTCTTGCCGAACTGATCTGTGAACAGCTCATCCATTATCTCAAGCTGGTCTTTAAGATAGTCTTCATCTATAAACGTCAGTATCTCTTCGTATACGTCTTCTTCAAAGCAGTTTAAAAACTTCTTCACATCGTGCTTGTCAATTGAATCAAAGAATGCGTTGACCACGCCGCTTGCGCCTCCGCCGCCACAACCCGTCATGGTGAATGCGAAAGCAACTACCATAATAACAGAAATCGCTGCGGCCAGTCTTTTTTTGTTTGACATCGTTATAGTCCTCCTTAAATCAATAGCTCAGCTAAAGAGCATTTTACTAAAATTGTATACTCATGCATCTGCAAAGTCAACCAATAAATACCGAAACCATGTTTGTTCAGCTGAGAAAGCAAGTAAAATGCCCCACATTGTGGGGCATAAATTACGAAGTAAATCAGAAGTCAGAATAGTCTTCATGAATATAGTATCTGTCTTTGTCATCCCTCTTGATGTACAGATATTCGTGGAATTCGCCGTCAACTGTTATACGAACACTGTATGTACCTCTTTCTTCACGTTCCCTGGTACCCGATTCCACTTTTCTTTGCCATCCCCTGCCGTACCAATCGTTCATCTCTTCCTTCATTTCTTCCAGTTCTTCTTTGATATAATCCTTGTCCTCTTTAAGCTCTTTTTGTGCATCCTTGTCGAACAGTTTGATCATGGCATTGACATCTTCATTATAGATGGCTTCATAATAGGCCTGGACCAGATCCTTATAGTCTTTATAGCCGCCCCCTCCGCTAAACAGGAGCAAAGCCAGAGCAACAACAAGAACAGCAGCTGCTGCAATTATAACTATTCCGGTATTGAACTTCTTAGGGGTATCCGACGCCGATACGGGAGCAGTCTGCGGGGTATCCGGGGCAGATGTGGTCACCGATTCTGGAGCACCTGCATTCGCCGGCTGTTCGGTTGCTGGTTGAGCAGCAGGCTCTTGATCAATCTTCGTGCCGCAGGATGTACAGAACAAAGCTCCATCGGCAACTTCTTTCCCACAATTGGTACAGAACATTCGAAAAACCTCCTCATAAATACTGGCCATATGCAAATATTACCTTGTTAGACTGATTATATCCTCATAAAAAATACGTGTCAACATTAAGCCGTCAATTCATGCTAATTCTGACCTCCCATAGCCGTTTCTCCGCCATCCTGATATAATGAGAACAGACCTGAGTATAAATAATCTGTATATATTTCCGGATAGCACATTTCGGAGGTTTTTTATGAATCGCAGATCATTACTGTTTTTGCTTGTTCTTACCGTCCTCTCCCTCATCTTTAACGGATGCACCGTTAAAGTGTATCAGCAGGAGCCTGTTAAGGAACCTGATAAAGGCTCGGTCTTCATGTGGGAGGTGGAGGCGAAGGAGGGCGATGGAAAGTTGTATCTATTAGGTTCCATCCATGTAGGTAAGGATGATATGTATCCTCTGAATCCCATCATCACCAATGCCTTTGACAGCTCGGATGTTCTGGCTGTTGAATGCGATCCCACAACGGTCGCCCAAAGGCCGGACTTTTTGCAGATCATGGAGAAGGTCATGTATACCGATGGCACCACCGTAAAGGATCACATACCTGAAGATCTTTATGAAAAGACCGATGCCCTGCTTCAGGAGAAAGGCCTTTCCATCAGATATTTCTCCCTTTACAAGCCCATAATCCTGGCACAGAACATCATAAATCTCTATCTGGAAGAATGGGGCTACTCCGCTGATAAAGGTATTGATGTTCATTTTATTAGCCTGGCCAGGGAGAGGGGCATGGAAATCATTGAAATTGAATCTGTTGAATTTCAGTATGATATGATGGGCGGATTTTCTGACGAGATCCAGATTATGGATTTGAAAAGCACCCTGGAGGGAATAGATACCTATAAGAACGAGCTGGAAGACATGTTCAATTTCTGGATAGCCGGAGATATCGAGAGCTTTGAAGAACTAATCTTTCAGGAAGACTCCTCATTGACCCCTGAGGAGAAAGAATTGTATCGGGAATATGAGAAGCAGATGTTCGATGACCGAAATCTACATATGGCGGACAAAGCCGAAGAATACCTGAAAACAGGGAAAACCACCTTTTATGTTGTCGGCTCAGGTCATATGGTGGGCGAAACCGGCATTGTCAAACTGCTCAGGGAGAGGGGCTATCAGGTTATCCAGAAATAGCTCTGCACTTTTGCTAGCAATGCTGATAAGGATCAGGGGAAGATCACTTCCTCAAATGCTGCTTTGCTGGCAGCCGGAAACCCGTTACAGGCATAATAGTATAAGCTTTTTGACGGACAGGCCAGGTTTGAGTATACAGTTCCAGATGCCCCCAGGTTTTGTTCCACCTCCGGATGGGAAAGAACCCGGATAAAATCACGATATGGGTCTTCCATTCTCATGGTTGACAAAAGATCCTCCATGCGTTTCAGACGGCTGACAGATGATCGGTCGCCATTCTTGAATCCCTTAGGAGTCGTGGTGGCGGTATAATGATTGGAACCTGCAATATAGGGTTTGCTGCTCTGTCTTTTGATATAGCCTTTGCGGGTGCATTCGTATACCGCATGGGTGTTGTTCTTACCGTCAACTACAAACAGATTCATTCCGCCATCCCGGACGGTTACCTGTAACAGCTTTTCAACCTCGCTGATGCTGTTGCAATTCTCAAGGGCCATCCGTATAAAAACAAATGGCGGTATGGTTTTCTCATCAGAGTCCGGCATATCCCATACAGGAAGATGGTTGTAGTGAAGCCAGAGTTTGCGATAATTAAAACCCGTGTGTGAGAATAAAGCGCCTTCCTGCCCAAAAATCACCGCAGGTATGCGGGCTTCTTTTTCAATGATATTTATATTTCGCCAGAGGCAGGATCCGGCATGATCAAAGTTTCTTCCAACCCAGGCCACACCATCCACAAAGGCAATAAAGCTTGAGCATCCTCCGGAAATGAACCGGTCACAGTATAACCACTGGGCAATCTTTTCGAGTTTGACCGCTGATCCGTATGCCAGGCTTTCCACCTCCAGCTGGTATTCCTCCGGCAATCTGGACAGCCACGCCAAAGCCTCTTTTCCCAACCTGTTGAAGTCCAGACCATATGCCCTGTCCATGGCTTTAAGAAAATGATCTATGATGGATTTGAACCGGCCTTTCACCTGTTTGCCTATGTATAAACCGATTTCACAGCCATTACCCCTGAACCTTTGGATCTGATACCCTCTCATCCCATATCCCCCTCCCCCCTTATTCATATGCTCACAAAGCAAAAATAAAGTATGAATTTGATCGGTTAAAAAAGCGGCTCCCTCTTTCACAAAATAAAAGATGGAACCGCAGTTTTTATGTTTTCCCGCTATACCAGGTTTTTCTGGTGTTCTACCTAATGGTGATCAGAACAACCTTGCCGCCATAATTGATGGGTTTGTCCAGATAAATTGAGATTTGCCGGCGGTTGTCTCCCTTAATAATTTCCGATGTACCGGTTTTTGTCCATTTCTCGCCGTCATATTTCAAAATGGAGATACCACTCCTGTAGCTATAAGTAACTCCCCTCACCCTGATCCTTGAAGAATCCACGGCATCCACCATGCTCCCCGTAACCGCAGGAGTTACGGCATGATCGACACCTGTAATGGAGGTACCATTGAACTTGACCCTCAAAACCTGCCCCACATAATGGCCCTCTTCTTTATATGTATATATGTAGTCGTTGCCATTAATCTTGATGGTGGCGCTATGGGTGGTTCCGGTCATCGGGCTGAAGGTTGAAGTGATGCTGGTCACCAGACCATAAGCCACTCCCTGATCCAGTATATTGTTAAAATAGATAACATCAATATCCTGAAAATCTCCGGTCTTTCGCAAATACAGCACCTTACCGGATTGAAGGTAGCCATTGGGAAGATCGGACCACTTGAGAACCGAAGCAATGCTGTCGGTGCCATAAATATTATCTATCATATTGAAGATGACCACATCATTGGTAACCGTTGAGTTGTCCAGCATACGGTTCTCCTTGTCAATGAGGGAGGCGCTGGCTTTGTCATACTTCAGATCGATGAGTTTTACAGTATCGTAATCATCATGTTTCTTACCTGTCTTTATAATCTCATAACGTGCAATTTTGCCCTTCAGGTTGATCTCGTTTGTTTCGGTCAGATAGGTCTTCCTCGAGCCGTCGGCATGGAGAAGGGAGACATAATGAAGATTCTTTCCGTAATCCTCTATCTCAGTCGATTCTCTGTCATAGGCATTGAGAACCAGCACGAAGTCCCTGTTATCGGAATCACCGTGCAGGATTATGTCGACCACCTGGCCATTGCTGTCCAGGAGTACCTTGGCATTCTGATCCACCTGCAGGCCTCCCTGGCCTATGATCTTCTCCATAGGGAAGTCATCGGACAGGGGATGGCTTACACCATCTATCTCGATGGATTTGGGCGAAATCTTATTAGGCAGTATAGCCGTAACTTCTCCCGATACACTGTTGGCATAGATGACCACATAGGGGTTGTCATTCCATATATCGGTAACCTCATAGACCACATCCTCACTCTCGATCTGTGCGGGGGTAATATATTTCCCTTCCCTGTCAATGGTCTTTCCTCCATACAGTTTTTCAAGCATACCTGGAGTCATACCCGGGTCAATCACCTTTGGATCCGAATACACAGGATCGAAGAGTACACCATAACCGGTTCCGTCATTTTTGGTTCCAATAATCAGCGAAGAGTTGGTTTTCAGGCTTTTATTGACTATATCAAAGCTGGATGGAGCGGCATGATAATACCAGGTTACATTTGACGGCAGGTATTCGGTTGTCCCGTCATTGGTCAGGATCTTTCCGGATACGGCATACTGTACCGAGATTTCCCTGTAGTTGAGGCCTGCAATAGCAAGCCTGATGATCTGACCATCCTTGATTCGTGCAATATACTGCTTTCCTGCCTGGGGTATGGCAAGTGAAGGTTCCAGGTAGTATACACCTGAATCTGTTACTATTCTTCTCTCGTCAGAGTTCTTATTGATGAAGCTGTTTTCAAGGATGATCATCCGCTTATAGATGCTGACGGTATCTACAAAATCCCGGGCATCACCAAAAACCTTGGTGGTAAGCAGCCTGTCCATCATGACAGCAAGCTGGCCTCTGGTTACGGCCGCTTTTGCCGAATACTCCATACCATCCACGATTCCCAGGTTGGCCATGAGATTGATATATTTATCAGGATAACTGCCCACAAGACTATAATCGCTGTAGCGCAAAAGATCTGCAAAGATCTCCGATACCTCCGCAAAGGTTACTTTCTCTTCAGGATGGAACAAACCGTTGGGTTTCGCGCGCATATAGCCAAGTTTAACCGCGGCTCCCACATATCCTGCAGACCATCTTGACGGGGAGACATCGGAAAAAAGACTCGCATTCCTGTACAGTGAGGTTTTGTCCTCATGACCATTCAACAGAATGATAGCCTCCGCCAACTGCTCCCGGGTCACAGCCTCTTTCAGATCCATCTTATCTGGTTCAGTAGATGAGAAGACTCCTAAATCCATCAGTCGCTGCATACTTCGGGCATATTCAGGCTCAGGCAGGGTGGATGCAGCAGCTGGCAAGGCATTGGAAAGCCCTGCTGAGATGAGGGTTACAACCATAAGAACCATGAGCGTTTTTTTCATTACATATTCCTCCTGTAATCCTGAAGAAAATAAACAATCACTGTAAAAGGGCGGGTTACGAAAAATGACCGGACAGCGGCCGTTTTTTTCAGACCCTGCCGCCGGGAAAGCCGGTCGGCAACCAAATTTACTCCTGTTCTATAATACACCATACCTATTATAAAGTCTGATTCAGAAAGTACTGAACATGTTTTTAAGCGCTGCGAAAAAATCCTGAAAAGTGCATGAACCATGGCAGTAATGAACATCCTAACAGTGAAATCTGGATGCTATGGTCTCCATAAACAGCAAAAGACTTTTCGGTTGGAGGTATATGATGAAAAAGGGTAGAAGGAGTCTTCTGGGTAAGATAGTTTTTGTATTGCTCATTGTAGTGCTTGGAACTCTAGTCGCCTTATCGGGGGATCTGGTGCTTTCCATCAAACCTCCAACAGGCAACCCCACCCTTGAAAGCCTGAAAAACAATCCTGCTAAAAGCCATAATTCAAATGCTCCGGTTGAAGGCAATGAAGCTGTGAAAGGTTCTCCCTGCACCGAACCACTGGTGTCCGGCAATCAATCTAGTGAGAAACCTGTACCCGATACTGAGCCAACCCCTGATACAGGTTTGGATTCCCATCCAGGTTCTGTCCCGGTTCCTTCCCCGGATGCTGTTTCCGATGAGGTTTATTATTTTCTTTTTGCAGGATTTGATGCTGCTCATGCCAATACAGACACCATCTTGCTGGCGGGTTTTAACATATCCAAGAAAAGTCTTCACGTGCTGAGTATCCCCCGGGACACCTTGACCGGATCGGACAGGCTCAATAAAAAGATCAATTCCGCATGGGAGCAGGGAGGTATTGTTCAGTTGGAAAAAGAGGTAGCTGAACTTACCGGGATAGATATCAACCGGTATATCATGACAAGCCATGAGGGCATGGAAAAAATAATGGAAGCAGCAGGAGGCATTGACTTCAACACCGATGGTGATATCGGGTGTATCTCCATGCAGGAGGAACTGGCAAAGGCCATTGCTGCACAGCCACGACTGCCCGCTGATACAGCAAGCCTTTCCCGGCTGGTAATCCTGGCCATGGAGCATTTTGAAACCGACCTGACCATGGGAGAGATTCTATGGCTTTCGGACGCTCTGAATACCGTGCCACCAGAGGATGTTCATTTTTCCACACTACCTGGCCAATCCGTGATGGTGGATGGAACATCCTACTGGATTCCGGACAAGGAAGCCATGGCTTCGTTGATGCAGTAGATTCACTGAACCCTGACTTTTCCTACCTTCCTTAAATTTTCACAGACTCGCTGTTGGCCTTCTTGTACCGGCTCTCTGTCTGGGGTTGGACAGGAGGCCTGTTTTTCTATTCTGTTTCTGCTGATTATTAAGACAAATTAATAATTTTTCTGGTAGACTATATCAGTAGCAAGCGTACAATAGTTTTGCCTAAAAACATAATACCGGAGCTTTAAAAGCTTAGATGAACTGAATGAGCAGTACTCATACCGGTGATGATTTAAGCAATAATTTTGAAATGCACACAAAGGAATGGTACATGCATGCTTAAACTTATGAAGTATATGAAGCCCTATCTTATTATAGTTCTTGCCATTATTGCTCTCCT
>LFSK01000157.1 GCA_001512555.1 Clostridiaceae bacterium DTU059
ATTTGAGAACGATTTTAAGTCGGTTCGCAAGGCTTCATACAGCTATACCGACATACTGACCCACACTGTTGAGATCAAGCTTTTATCTTCATCCTACGACAATATTGCTTTGTAGACCGTCATCATTTATATCAGTACATACCAGGCTGTTTCATTTTCTGGTGAAACAGCCTTTTTGCAGCCTTTTTTGAGATCTCTCAGAACCCTTGCCTCAACCCATCCCGAGCCATACACCTTCATTCTCAAAACCTTCAAAGAGTCTTTCAAAGGTATGAAATTCCTTCATGCTCAATTCCATACTGCCTGTCATACATTTTTCGAAGGCGGCATATCTTTAGGTATGAAGGGTATGGGTATAAGAGGAGGTCTGTGAATACAGATGGAGTTGATAAAAAAGCCAGTACGCACATGCAGGACCGTTGAAATAAGGGAGACCGAAGAGCTGTTTGAAAACAGTATCATAGTTCCGGACAGCAAGCCGGACGTTAAATCCCTTCTCGTGGTGAACGCCGAGTGTTTTGTGACCGGTGTTGAGAAAACAGGCAGGATGCTGGAGGTAAGTGGAGAGATCAAATACCGGATCCTATATGTATCCGACACCCCGGACAACCGCCTGGAATCTATCACCAGCCGTTTCCCCTGGTCTGTATCCTGCCAGAAGCCCAAGACCGAGGCCGAGATCGGGGTTGTGGCAGGCTGCAGATGCCAGCACACTGAGGCCGGTGCGGTGAACGGAAGAAAGATCGTGGCCCGATCCGTGACATCTTTGATCTGCAGGTTCTTTGAGATCATGAATAACGACCTGAGCCGGGAAATAGAGGGAGAAAACGTATTTGTCAAAAGCATGCCCATCAACGTGGTATCCTTAAAGGACAATCTTGATTCTGTGGTAAGGGTAAACCAGACATTGGCGCTACCTCATGGCAGCCCGGCCATCGGCGAGATATTATATGCAAAGGTGAATCTGGGGAATCCTCAGGTGGGGTATAGGGAAGACGAGGCCTGCCTTGAATGCAAGGGCACTCTGAACATGCTGTACAGGGGAGATATGGCCGAGGATTCCGTGGAGTCGGTGGTGCTGGAATTCCCGGTGAAGGTGAATACGGGAATCGACCCGGGAGGAGAAAACATCGTAATAGCATCGACGGCGCTGAAAAACTGGGAGGTTGAGCCCCAGGAGGATTCAGACGGTATCTATACCCAGGTTTCCATCTCCATGGAGGTTGAGGTTAATGCCCAGGCTATCCGCCATGAGGAACAAATGGTTGTGGATGACGCCTACAGCCTTGACGCCATCATCAATCTCAACAAGGCACCATTGGACATAGTAACCGATGAGAGGGAGCTTGTGGAAAATCTCGAAGCCAATACCCATATCCGTCTTGATTCGGACAATGGAAGCCCCGATGAAATCTATATGGTGGCTGTGGGCAAAAAAAGCGTACTGTCCAATATAAGTGACAACCATATCAATGTTCAGGGCAATGTGGGCGTAGATGTGATCTATCTGGCCGACCGGAAAGCCAGGGACACCCGGAGCCAGACCGTGGAGATACCATTTACCCGTACGCTCCCGCTTCCCGACGGTGAGAACTGGCAGGTGACAGAGGCCGATTGCTTCATTGAGGATTCAAGCTTTGAGATTATTAGCAACGACTCTCTGGATATCACCGTGAAGATCAGCATAAGGCTGAGACTTTGCAAATGCTCAAGCTATGCCTGTATTGAATCCATTGAGGAGATAAAGCGTGAAACACCCAGCAGAAAAGCCCCAATCCTGCTGTACTTTGCTCAGCCCGGAGACACCCTGTGGAGTGTTGCCAAACAATACAGGATACCCCTGGAGAATCTGGCTCGTGACAACAATATGGGTCCGGAAGACACTCTGGAGGTTGGCAGAAAAATGTTTATAATGGCGTAAAGTACCACGGCGGGATATAATGTATTTTTTTGAGTGGTAAATGTGTCCGGACTTTCGGGATCGGGCACATTTTATTATTTTGTGGGAAATTTCTCAAACGCATTAAAACACAGCGTTATAGGCGGAAATGTCCTGTTGTTTCCATGCGGGTTTTTCAGAATTTTATTGCTCAATTAATGTTTTTTGTATATAATATACCGTAACAGATTTGAGGAATCCAGTCAGAAATTTCATTTGAGGGGTTCTGTTCCTGTCCGGAGTAAGCGGTTTTGAAATGGGAAGCGTAAATGGCTATGCGGATCGAGGAGGAAATATGAAGGAAATCACTGTAAAGACCCCCGCAAAAATCAACCTGTCTCTGGATGTCACCGGAAAACGGCAAGACGGGTATCATAATCTGGAGATGATCATGCAGTCCATTTCGCTCTATGACCTGGTGACTGTCGAAAAGCGCGGGAGCGGTCTGTCAATTCAATGTGATTTTCCCCATACACCCAACGATTCCAGAAATATAGCATGGAAAGCTGCAGCGGCATTTCTGGCCGAGTATCCGGAAAAAGGCGGGGTCAGGATTGTTTTGGAAAAGAGTATTCCTGTTTCCGCGGGTCTGGCTGGGGGAAGCACCAATGCCGCAGGTGTTCTCAAGGCTATGAACAGGCTGTATGGAGAGCCTTTCAGCGAGGTAAAACTGGTTGATATCGCACGAAGGATAGGGGCAGACGTGCCCTTCTGCCTGCGAGGCGGAACAGCATTGGCCAGGGGTATCGGTGACGAACTGATACCACTTCCTGATTTTGCCGGGGTTCGTGTGGTAGTGGTCAAGCCTCCTTTTCCGGTTTCAACACGATGGGTATACAAAAACCTGAACCTTGATGAACTGGGGGAGAGGCCAAATACCCTTAACCTCATTGCCGCCATCGAGGAGATGGATATCCTGTCCCTGGCCCGGGGAATGCGCAATGTTTTAGAAAGTGTGACGGCAAAGGCTCATGGCGAGATCTCCCGTATCATTGGGGAGTTTTCAGAACTCGGTGCTCTGGGAAGCAGGATGAGCGGCAGTGGTTCTGCCGTGTTCGGGCTGTTTGATGATGACAGATTGGCTGGAAAAGCCTTTGAGCGGTTCCGCAGCAGATACAGAGATGTTTTTTACACTGAGACTATTGGAAGAGAGGTCGAGTAGCATGGTTAAGGTACCAAAGCTTAAACTGGACAGTTATCAGCCTTTGCGTGACGTGATATTCGAGACTCTGAGGAAAGCAATTATTAGCGGTGACATCAAGCCGGGAGAGAGGCTCATGGAGGTTGCACTGGCCGAACAGATGGGAGTCAGCCGTACACCGGTGCGTGAGGCTATACGAAGACTGGAGGCCGAAGGCCTGGTTAACATGGTGCCCCGTAAAGGGACACATGTTTCCGAGCTTTCCTCCAAGGATATCATTGACGTGTTGGAAGTGAGAGGGGCTCTTGACAAGCTGGCTACACGCCTTGCTGCAAAACGTGTGAAGCCCCAGCAGATCCGTGCTCTTGAATCCATCCACAAACAGTTTGTCGCCTGTATTGAAAAGGAAAACATTGAGGGCGCGGTTCGCAAGGATATAGAGTTCCATGACGCCATATATGCCGCTTCCGGGAATTCACGCCTCATTGGCGTTTTATCCTCCCTGAGGGAGCATATCTACCGGTTCCGGGTGATCTACCTGCGGGACATGAATATCGCCGAGCATGTGGAACAGGAGCACCAGCAGATATTGAACGCTCTTAAGGAAGGAAAAGATGAACTGGCCGCGGAACTCTCCGAAAAACATATCAGGAATCAAATGGATTCCATAGTGGAAGCACTCAACCAGAAGAAGCTATGAGGTGGAACCGGTGCAGTCAAGCAAGCTGTCAAGATTCTTATACGCATTCCTCACCGTCGGTGTTATTGGCATTCTGCTGATCATCGGCCTCTTTGCCGTTAAAGCCTATGCCAATATCTTCACTTACGGAAAGCTGTTTTTCTTAACTGTATCATTGGT
>LFSK01000144.1 GCA_001512555.1 Clostridiaceae bacterium DTU059
GTCACCTTTTTCACACCGTAAGCTGAAAAACTGTTTACAAAGGCTATCAACCCGCTTGACCCTCCTGCTTTGACTCTGTAGCAAGGCACAATAGCATCAATCCCGCCGTTTTCATCCAACTTGACGATTCGCAAGTCATCAGGTATTTTTTCAGTGGTCATATAGCAGATGCTCGCAGGGTAATCAACCAGGACATGACCTCCCGCTCCTTTTTCCTCAAGAATGAAACCGGGATAGCCCTCCGACGTCAAAGGTGTGACCTCAAAGACAGTGTCCCCGATGACCGATCCCTCGACAAAGGATATATCCAGTGATGCATTATCCCCGCAGGGGATGGAGATGGTCCGGGCTTTGCCTGAACCGAGCTGGATCTCAACGGATTGTGACGGATCTGGCTGCCAGGTTGTGCTGTTCATGCCATCATCAGCAGACTCAGGATCCGGCTTTTTATCATCCTGTTTATCACTTGGCGAGCTATCTGATGGGTTATCTGGTTCATCTGCTGATCCTCCAGAACCGCTTTGTATATGGTCTGGTGCTTGCTGTCGGCTTAAGGCACAACCCGAAAAGACCATTAAAACACAAATGAGAAGTAAAATAACTTTCCTCATGAAGCACTCCCTCATTTCTTACTACACCTTTGCTTTTAGTATAAAGTGGGATCAAAGTATTTGTTTTTGAATTCCTGCTCCCTGGTCTTTGTGTAAAATTGCTGCCAAACCTGTCCTTATGCTTTTTTATACTCGAGAGGGGAAACGCCTGTTTTGCGCTTAAAGGTGCTGGAAAAGTGGGACACACTCACAAAACCGCATAGAATAGCAGTTTCAGAGACAGAGTGCCGTCCGTAGGCCAGAATATCCTTAGCCCTGTTTATACGCAATTCCATGAGGTACTGATAGGGAGTAAGCCCATATTTTTGTTTAAAGCTTCTGATAAAATGATAGGGCGACATGTTAATCTCATTGCAAATATCCTGAATTGAAATATTTGAGTTAAAATAGGTTCTTATATAGTCAAGGGACCGGGCAATGGTATTGTCAGAGCTTGAAGCATCTTCACGGATTGAGTTTAGATTTGTACTGAACTCACGCAGCAGCAAGGTTATGATTTGGACCGCCATACAATCGAGCATCAAAGGAAATCTGTCCTCCCGTTCGACCTCCCGGCAGAAAGCATCCATTGCTTGCATGAATTCACCTGAGTAGGGATTTTCCACCTTTAGAAATCTGATATCGGATGAGAAGCCCATATCCTCGGCGATGCGTTGCATCGCGTCCTTTTTGATCAGCAGGGAGATATACTCCTTTTTAACCCCTTCCCCCGTTGACAGGATGGTATCCCCAGGGTTGAAAACCACAACCCTCCTCTTTGCAAAGCTGTGTAGTTTCCCATTGATATAGGTATCCGGCGGCGGGGCAGAAGGAAGTATCACATGGAAGTCTTCGGAATGAAACATTTTCCCTGCGATATAGGTTCTGGGTTTGAAAAGCGCTATATTACTGAAGAGATGCTTCTCAACCCTATTCATAATCGCATTGGGGATCTGATTGATAAAGCTTTCATATCCAGTCATATACTACCCTCTGGGGATGAATTCACCTTGAGATTATCAAACCTGCTTTCAGATTACAAGCTTTCTTTCTCCTATTCCCATTATATGAATCTTTTATAGGGCTCTGACCGCACTGGTGTTGCGAACTGAACCCTTTCTCAAGATATTAACAGAATAGAACAGTACAAGAAGGGCTACGCTCTTTATGCCTATTGACAGATCGATAAGACCCGATATCCATATCAGCAAAAGAAGGATTGTTGATAATCCTGATGACAGCACAAACAGTACAATATACCGCTTTACAGGATACATCAGGAATCTAGAAAGCTTCATGGCTGAGTTAAGCGATACAAAAGCGGATACCATGAGTATAAACAGCAGAAATCCAACAACCGAGGTCGTATGTAATCGATGTTCCATGAGAGTTGGGGTGTAGCCTGCCATAGCATTGGACGCCTGAATAGCCTCCCTGACCCTTTTACAATAGAAGCTGAGATCAAAAATATTGTCCGCCGGAAGGTAGTCCGACGGTATGAAAATCCGGGGTCTGGTATATAAAATAAGGATAACCGAAAGGCCAACAAGCCCCAGAAGCTTTCCTGTAAAGACAAGAATAGGCGCATGCTGTTTTTTGAGGAATTCAAAAAGGTAGTCCTGTTTCCGCCCGGCGCATATAAGGTCCTTCATTTTTCTCATGAGCTTCCCCGCAATCCCCAGAAGTAAGAACGCTGTCCATAGCGCCACCAGAAACTGAAACAGACCCAGCCATTGGGAAGCCATGGTATCCGCCCCATAATAATCGATTATCCGGTATGCCTCGGTTTTAATCCCCAATTCCTTTTTTAGAATATCCTCTGTCATGCTCCGCCTGAACCCTGCTTCTCCCAGCTTTCTGTCATGTATGAAGACAGTGTCAACAGGCAGATCTCCGTTTGCCATATAACTGGTATAGGGAACATACACCATTTCAGATCCGTCCGACCCGAGAAGCGACACAAAGGTTTTGGACTGTTCATAGAGACCTGTAATGACATAGGTTTCATCAAAGAGAGTGATCTCATTTCCTACGGCATCCATGCTCATAAAGAGCCTTTCTGCCAGATCCCGGCTGATGACAGCCACATTTCGCCCATATTCCAGAGCCCTGTTGCTAAAATAGGATCCCCGTATTATCTTCAGGCCAGAGAGGCCGGGGTAAGCTGCATCGGTCAGATTTACCTTTACAGGAAGCGAGATCTCACCCCGGCCAAAAAAGGAATCCAGACGACTTGAGAAGGACACGTAGCCTTCCGGAAACTTGTTCTTAAGGTCGTCAATATGACTGTACCTTATCAGTTCCGATGCATCGTACTGATCTGCCTTGTTCAGATTTATCTCAACCCTTTCAGCCAGGTTATCCGAAAAACATCGGAACTCAGCAGCCAAAGACTCTGAGACCACTGCCAGAACAAGGATCAGAGTAAGGGAGAGGATCAGTTTTCTTACAGCATAACCTTTGAAAACATTCTTTTCCACTCCATCACCTCAATTTGACCTGGGCACCGTCCTCCAGAGCCTTGGTGCTCATGGATACCACTTTATCCTGTGAGCTCAGAGCTCCGGTAACAGCCGAATGGAAGTCATCCTGTTCGATGACGCTTATCTTGACTGCTTCTACATAGTATTCCTTCCCCAGGGCGCCGTAACGCTCTTTCAGTACAAATACATAATCAATTCCACCCTGGGTCGATATGCTGCTGTTGGGAATAATCAATTCATATTCACCGCTGGATTGGGATGCGGAGATTTCCACCGTCATGCCCTCCCTTATACTCCCTGAGCCTGCAGGAACGTCCGAGGCAAACAGGTACATCCCTTTTTCTGAAGAGAACTCCTTTTTCCCTACTTTCCCCTTAATTAGCTCCACCTTCTCGCCCTTCACCCTGAAGCTCACATCATCCCCTTCACCCAAAAGTTCCGCCTTTTCCGGGTTCAACGCCCACTGGATGGAAAGCCTGGAATCCTTATCTATCAACTCAAAAAGTATCTGCTGCGGGCTGGAGGCCTGCCCTTTCTCAATACTCACTGTCTTGATCATGGCATCCATAGGTGCCGTAAGCATTCCATCCTGTGGCAGGTATTTTTTCATCTGATCCAGCTCCAGCATCGCCAGCTGGATCTCGGTTTTTTTCTCATAGACTGTTTGGGTGTAGACCAGCTGTTCAGACTTAGCATCAGCCCTTTTTTGCTCCAAAGTCCTGATGCTGTTTTCCACTTGCTTCAGGGCATCGTCATACCTTTTTTGTGCTTCATTCAAGCGGAGCCTGACCTCGGACTGTATTGCAAAAGTCTCGGTTACCTTTTTGAGATTCTCCTGAGCTTCTATAACCATCTGAAGGGATTGGTTAAATTTTTTCTCATAGTGTGTGATATCGGGCAGTTCAAAGCTGCTAATATAGTCTTCAAGATCGTTTTCCAGCCTTTTAAGATCCAACCTCAACTGGCTAAATTGAAGACTGTATTCATCATCCGGCAGGATGTCCTCAGAATTCTCTCGGAAATACCTTATCTCCTGCCTTTTAACCGATATGGCCATTTTTTTCTCCTCAACTGTCCGATTGTATTGAGCCTCAAGCTTTTCTATCTCCTTCTTTTTCTCCTCTATCTCATTGTAGGCCTTCATTACTTCCCTGCTTTCCATAAAAGAATTGCAAACCATGTATACCATGGGAAACAGCAGGGCCGCAGAAGCAGCTGTAAGCAGTATGTAAATGACACCTTTATGGGCATTCTTCGGCAAAAGATCCCGCCTTCCTCCGGAATGTATCATTCCAGATCTCTCCCTATCCTAGATTCAAATCTAAACAGTACCAAAACCATCAGCCCGATTACCACGAATATCAGAAAAGCCGCAGCAGACAGACGCTGATAGTTGAGATTGGCAAAATTATTGTTCATGAAATTTTGGAGCATGTATATGTGCATGTCTGGATAATTTCCCGCCAACTGATAGGACTCGCGAAAGACCTTCAGGGAATTGATGATGGACAACACCAGGACAAAAAAGCCCGTAGGCGTAATAAATGGCAGGGTTATTTGCGTAAAGCATGTCCAAAGGCCTGCTCCATCAATCCGCGCCGACTCATAGTATTCCCTGGGTATACTGTTTAGGCCTGCCAGAAATAAAACCACGTTATAGCCGCAGTTCTTCCAGATATAGAGCAGTACCAGAACAGCAAGCGACCATTTGCTGTTGATCCAGTCCACCGCAGGCAACCCGAAATGCTGCAATAGCTGGCTTAAAGCCCCATGTTCATGGAACAGGATTTGCCATACCAGGATTACAGAGGCTACAGGAACCACCAGGGGTAGTATGAAACAGCTTCTATAAAAGGAAAGCCCTTTGATCCCGGTATTCAAAAGCAGGGCAAAGCCCAGTGACAGCAACATGATGAGGGGAACCCCTATGGCGTTGAATATAAGCGTATTCTTAGCTGCCAGAAGAAAGGATTCGCTTCTCAAAAGGGACTCGAAGTTCTTAAGACCCACAAACCCCGATACCCTCGGTAAAGCAGTAGAAGAGGCTCATGGTGAAGGGTACTATGAAGAACAGGGCAAAGCCCGAGAGGCTTGGCAGAGCAAACAGTATCCCTGCCAGCGCCTCTCCATTTTGCAGGGGACGTTTTCTTTTTATTGCAGTTCCTTTCAAAGACAGCTTCATATCCTCACCCGGGATGAAAGATGGTGGTAAGGCACCGGTTTATCTTCTTACTCACTTAAAAACAGCCGCACCTTGTCGTCGATGTCCCTGGCAGCCTGTTGGGCGGTACGCTTCCCCTCCATATAGCTTTTGACACCTTCCATAATAATCTCTTTTACTGCATTATCCCTTAAAGTGGTGCCCACAGCTTTATCAACCAGCACATCCATCCGGGAAGCAAGTTCTTCTGGCAGGGTCAATGCCGTAATAGTGTAGCCCCCCGTGGTAGCAATCATTGCTCCGGTAGTATCCATGGTCATAAGATAGTTTAAATCCTCTCGGAAGGCTTCACTGTTAACCGGCAACCCAAGTGAGAGATTGCTGTTCCCGTATTGGTCACGGCATGCCTGTATATCTAAAGACAATAATTCTTCAACGAAATCAAGGGCGGCCTGTTTGTTTGGATTATCTGCTGTTTGGCTATATACATGATGAGGAAAACAAAAACAAAATACAGTGCATCCTCATACAAAACCGGCGAAAAGTACGCGAAATCAAAATAGTTCCATTTAATATAACGGACAAATTGAATGAAAACATACTCAAAATAGATGATAACTGAGATGACAATACTCTGCCTTATGGGATAAAAGAGGACAATGTCTATGATGTCTATGTAAAAATAGAACATGGCCACCCTTGACATATCCGAGATGGAAATCAGATACAGGAGTACGATATCAAAAGCAAAGGACAGTTCGCTCAGAATTTTTGACAGTCTTTCACCAAAAAGGCGCTTCCTTCTGAGCATAAAAGAGAACAGCAACAGAAGCGACAAAGGAATGAGCTTCCACCAATTATGTAAATTTGTGAGGATGGTAACCCCCAATGTCAGGATCAATGAACTAAAGATGATAATGTTGAAAAGGCGCTGATTTCTGGCATCCATTCGTACTTCCAGACCTCATATTCTGAATTGCCTGAGCCTGAACAGAAAAACTGTCTTCGGTGTCCGCAAAGGTGCCGCGATAAGTGAAAACCGGATCCAAGTCAATAATACCACAAAAAACTGGT
Organism: Clostridiaceae bacterium DTU059; assembly: GCA_001512555.1. Lineage (GTDB taxonomy): Bacteria > Bacillota > Clostridia > DSM-8532 > DSM-8532 > Thermoclostridium_A. The sequence goes on from LFSK01000144.1 coordinate 6,309, forward strand.
CCGGATAGCCGACAGCCCGATACCCGAACTGTATGGCAAAGTCTGGGGATGCAAACCTCCCCATGCTAAAGGTATCATATCGATGGTCATATGATAAGGGGCTCAAGTCATAACTTAAGTCATATGACTTAGTTGGATCTACTTTACCAAAAAATCCGGCGGGCACAAAGGAACGCCGGTAAGGACGGAGATCCCGGGGCAGTCATTGAATTCCGCGAGTCTTTTAAGGCGCTTTAAAACGGCCGCCTGCAGGCGTTTTCCCGGCCTTACGCCTTCTTCATACCAAAAGTTCTTTACGATCAGGGTCTTCTCCTTCCTGTTGCAGATGGCTTCAACCCTGCCTGCAAAACGGTCGCCATACAGCACTGGAAGTACATAATGACCATATCTGCGCTGATGTACGGGAGTATAGATCTCCCATTTGTAATCAAATCCGAAGAGGGCAGCAATGAGCTTCCTGTCCCAGAGCATGTTGTCCAGGGGCGCCAGAAATTCACACCTTGCTTTGAATTTCTGATTCTCCAACACGGCTTTCAGAAGTTCTCCGTCTGAAGACAGGCAATACAGCCTGTCCTTCATGCCTTCAACCACGACCTCGATTATTTTTCCTTCTTCCATGAGTTGGCTGAATATGCGGCTCCGTTGCTCCGATTTAAGATTCCGGATGTTCAGCCAGGCATCGGAGGCCCTGTTCCAAAGAAGCCCTACCCCGCCTATCCGGCGAAACACCCGCCATTTCATGTGGTCCATCTCGTTGGGGTATGGATCGGGCCGGTTCAATATATCCTCGGGAATGCAGTTTTCGGCAAGGTCATAGTACTTAATCGTACCTTTCTTGTGATGAACTACAAGTTCGCCCCTGAAGTACATGGTTTCAAGAGTCGCACGGGAGAGACGCGTGTCTTCCCAGTACCAGTCCACTATTTCATCAAAGCCGACATTCGACGAGGAAACAGGCCCCTTTTCCCCGATTATCCTTCTTATCTCATCACATATCTCATTAATCCTGTCATAGCTTCTGCCGCCATCTCTGTATGCCTGCCGGAACCTATGGAAATATGGCCAGTCGGATGTCGGAATGATGGAGAGGTTTTTATCGAAGTAATCCAGCAGGCTCCTGTCCTCATACAGCAGGGAATACAGCATACCCTTTTTGAAGCCCTTCACCCTGGCATGCAGAACAAGTTCAGGGCTTCTTCCGCAAACATCGATGGGGTCAAACTGGATGCAGCCAGCCTGGATTATGTATTCCAGCACGCCCTGTTTGCCCGAATACCTGTAATCGCCCAAAAGTCCCTGTTTCAAAAGCATGAACCTGCGGGCCTGTTCATTGGT
>LFSK01000006.1:0-648 GCA_001512555.1 Clostridiaceae bacterium DTU059
ACCTCCTGCCTGTTCTTTCCCTCCTTGTCCACGAAATAGAAGGTGGGTATTATCTGAAGGAAATCATACCTGTCATAGTAGTTGCCTATGGTTCTTATCTCAAACCTCACCGCGTAACCCAGCTTTACAGCCCGGTTCTGATATCCCGTTACATTGTTCTTGCCCGGCATGACAGGAAGGATATGTTTTCTCTGGGTCTCCCTTTCACCATTTATGTTCCGTGGACCTGTGAAAAACACCTTGCCCGATGGCTCAGGCTTTCCTTCGGCCTTCCGGAAGAAGGCCTCCCAGCCTGGATCGTCAATATCGGTTACCTTAAGGTCATACACCCTGCCCGATACCTCCACCAGCTGCAATCTATATGCGGCGTAATTTGAGGGACTGAGATTGGCATGCTCCTCAACCTTGGTGCCGTCGCTATTATCATTGGTGGCGAGGCTTCTTATCTCTATCTCATAAACTCCTTCATCCACCCAAAAAGGTGTGTAGAAGGTGATCTGATCCTGTCTGCTNNTCCTGTCTGCTGTCAATGCCTAAATCCTTGAGGGAATACCAGGTATCACCTTTTAAGAAGGTCCCCTCCCTGTCTGTTCCAAGATAGGTATCAAACCCAAACCTTACCTGCCTGTCCTTCACATAAGCAGAATA
>LFSK01000006.1:731-2973 GCA_001512555.1 Clostridiaceae bacterium DTU059
AATGGTCTTGTCAGCACAAGGCCGCTTATGCCCTCTATGGGCTCGGGTTTTTGATTGTGAACAGCATCATTGGATACTGTAAAATCTATACACACCGGAGTATGGACTGATACCGAATTGCCCTCAATGGGGAAGGTTATCTCCTGGTCTCCCCTTGGATTGACAGCATACACCCGTTCATAGGTAATGGTTCCTGTGGTGCCATAGCTTTGATTCAAAACCTCGGGCGGTATCTTTAGCCCGCTCTGGAACAAGGCATTAGCATTTGTTATCTCGGGATCCAGCCTCTCAGGGAAAAAACCTCCGTTTTCGCTTATGATCACCTTCCCGTTGATTTTCAAGGCGTCACTCTTCACCGAAAGGGATGGCAGATTGCTGGAGGCAACAGCCCTGATCTCTTGAGGATCAGATGAATAAGATGTGGCAAGAGAAGATCTGCCCTTTGACACATGATTCTCTATATCCACAAACTCCACATCAGGCCTTTTATATGCACTTGTCGGGGTAAGGGTAATGCGTCCTCCGGGAAGAGCACCATTAACCAGGGTTGCGCTCTTTATGGCGTAAACCTCAAGGGAGGTTATCTCATAGTAGGAGTAGCTTCTCTCGAAGCTTTCATGGGAGGTTGTAAAATCGCCTTCTTCATCAAGATGGTGGACGGTTATGGTGTCGTGTACCGTTCCTGTTACCTTTCTGGCACTCAGTCGGTATAGATATTCGCTGGTGAGGATGTTGGCATACAGTGTTTCACCTGAAGGAATGCCTTTGGAAACATCGAAACGTTCATTACCCCTTTGGTCGGCCTTGATAATAGCCTGGGTATCGGGACTGGTAAACTGTTCTTTTATTTCTTTGTTGCCTGTACCTGTTGAACCTGAAGGCGTAATCTCGCCGATGAACAGTGTTGCCACGGCATCATCGGTTCCGTCAAAGCCCAGACCTTCAATTTCATGGCTTGTAACACTGCTCCATACATGGATCATTGTGTTGGGTGATACGTTATGTAAGGTGATACGGCAAACACTGTCTTTACTGGTTACTACTTCGCTTTCCACCATTGAGTCCGTTCCTGCCCAGTATCTCCTTTCTGATATCTCTTTGCTTTCCTTGTCCGCCATGACCCAGTAGCTGTAACCGGTGTCTATGGTGATAGTCACGCTTTCGGTCTTGCCCGTTTCTATTGCACTTTTATCGGCCTCAGCCGTCATGATGCACTCTATTCTTGGTATTGCAGGAATTCTTATGGTGTTCCAGTTTGTGTTGTTATACCTTAACTGGATGTGGGCGGAGCCTGTATCGGGGGATGTCAAAACCCAGGCCTTCCTGTATATTTCCGAGTAATCAGTGCTTCCCTCCGGGATATTGAATAGTTTTAGCAAATTAAAGCCCGTATCGCTTTTACCTTCTGTGGGATGGTCCTCGTCGTAGAAATTTGTGGTGAGGATGTAATTAAGGAGAACTGAATCTCTTTCTATTTGTTTCCATGAATTAGGTGCTTCAGGAATAATCTCCTGCCACTCTACATTGGAATAGTTTTGATCGAATGCATTACCGCGACTTTCAATGCTTCGAAAGTATCTGTCATTTGGAATTTCCTGATTCTCAAAATTATAACCTAGATAGGCATATTCACCCCTCTGTCCTTTTTCATTAGTCATACCTCCACTATCGTCCACAAGGAAACCTTTATCGGGCAAATCTTCCCTTCCAAAAGGTTTATCAAACACTTCGGTTCTGTACATCATGGATATATCAATATTAAGCGAATATTTACCTTTATCTGAAGACAGTCTATATCCAAGTGAGATATTTGAGACAGAGGGTAATATAATGATGATCAGGATAATTAATGCAAATATCCTATTCCTCATTTTCTCACCTCCGGCTTGCCCGTCCAGAAACTTTTTAGTACAGCACCCGGATAGCTGCGGTAATACGCTATTTCAATATTTGCCCCTGGAAGCATGCCGAAATACTTGTCAGTAAGAATTTCCTCCACCATGGCATCATTGATATTTTTTTCTATGACAAAGTCATAAAAAGCTTTACCTTGACTCGGTCCGTAAATTATCTGGCAAGTATGGAGAAGAACCTGTTCATATTTCTCCTGTGTCCACTTGAATTTGGTTCTGTCCATTCCCTTTCCGGGGACAAAGCCTTGATCTGCTAAAAACTGATGATCATATAATGATCTTACCGTCCATCTATAAAATGATGGATTCTTCTGCTCACCGGGAGCATA
>LFSK01000006.1:3150-8880 GCA_001512555.1 Clostridiaceae bacterium DTU059
TCCGCATTCTCCCTTATATACGCCTCAAACTCCTCATCGCTCCATATCTCTTCAGGTGGAATATATACCGTCCTTATACTGGGATCTAGCATCTTGTGAATGACAGCCGCGGCAGAGGCACGAGTAAGATTATCATTGGGTCTGAAATATCCGTCTGCTCCACCTACAAGAATACCAAGCTGATAAGCCTTACAGACATACTCCCTAAGGCCTACAGGAATGCTGTCGTAGTCGACCATCCTGGATTTGATATCGCTTTCATTGTATATAATATCCTTTTCTCCGGTTATCATGGGAAGGGATCTTATGATGATTCCTGCCATCTCGGCTCGTGTGATGGGTCTTTTGTAGTCGGTGAACTCTCCCGGAAGCACAAAGCCAAGTTCAAGGCCTATGGGCACATATACATCTCCCCAGTATTTGTCCGATGGAACGACTACACCCTTTCCGGCTGCTGCCACGGTTATCTTTATGAACTGCTCAACTGTGAGGTTATCCAGGGGTCCAAAGCTTCCCGCATAACCCACCATCAGTTCCTGCGGATGGTTAGCTACGTACTGAACATGCTCGTAATACCATGCGTCTTTTGGTACATCATTAAAGCCTACTGCGCCATAGGACAGGGTCATCCCGGAAGGAAAGGTACACAGAACAACAAATACAGTTGACAGGACTGCGAGAAACCTTTTCATAACCCAACCTCCTAAATTTTGGTTGAGTTAATATTATCATTTGGTGTTATTATATGTCAATATTAGGAATATGAAACGTTGTGAGGTCGGAGATTGCTTCGTCGGCTCCGCCTTCTCGCAATGACAGATGGATATGAGATTGCTTCGTCGGCTCCGCCTCCTCGCAATGACAAAAGAGGAAGCCTCCTCGCAATGACAGAAAGAAGCCTCCTCGGAATGATATGTGGTAATCTCTATTAATACTTCCTTTGCAAAATCCGATATATATCACAGAACCCGTATCTTCTTAAATCGGTAAAGGGGAAGGAAAAACTATGATAAGAGGGCTGTATACATCCGGTTACGGAATGCTGACACTCAACAGGAAGATGGATGTTGTGTCCAATAATCTGGCAAACGTGAACACCAATGGATTCAAGAAGGATGGTGTTGTGTTTGAGGAGTTTTCCGACGTTTTAGCCAAGCGTATTTACGATTATGGCAACCGGCCGGTGAACAGCGCTCAGGATATCGGCTACATGGCATTATACAACGATATCGCCGAGGTGTATACCGACTATACCCAGGGCTCTCTTGAAAACACAAACCTCAATACCGATTTTGCCATTAATGGCGACGACAGCGCCTTTTTCGCAGTGGCCGTTCAGGATGGTGCCGGTAACTACCGGGAGTTCTACACCCGGGATGGCGCCTTCAAGCTGGACGATCAGGGACGGCTTGTAACCAGGGATGGTTTTATGGTCATGGGCGAAAACGGAGCCATATTCCTTGAGGGCGACAGTTTTAATGTCAACAGCAACGGGGAAATCTATCAGGATGATATGTATATAGATACCCTCAGGGTAAGGAAATTTGATAATCCCGAAACCCTCAGAAAATTTGGCATGAACCTTGTGACTGTGACCGAGGATACAGTAGAGGGTGAGTTTGAAGGTACTGTACTACAGGGGTATATTGAGCGTTCCAATGTGGATTCCATAAAAGAGATGGTGGACATGATCACCATACTAAGATCCTACGAAGCCAACCAGAAGATGATCCAGTATCAGGATTCAACACTGGACAAGGCTGTCAATGATGTAGGAAGGGTTTAGCATAATTAGTCCGGCCGGACTATGACAGGTTCCGGCCAGGATATTGGATAACAAGATTTCAGTTCAACAGGATGTGTATTTGGATACGGATGTCCAAGAAGGAAAGGTGACCTGTTATGATGAGATCACTCTGGACCGCTGCATCGGGAATGAAAGCCATGCAGTTCAGCGTGGACACCATAGCCAATAATCTTGCCAATGTTTCCACTACCGCTTACAAGAAGGAAAAACCAGAGTTTGAGGATTTGCTCTATGTTACCATGCAGCAGGCCTACTCCGACGGAGAGAACGCCAGGCCTGTCAATCTGCAGGTTGGCCATGGAGTGGTTTCCCGTGCAAATGTCCGTGACTTTTCCATGGGCAATATGGAGCAGACAGGTAATAAGCTGGATATGGCCATTCAGGGGGATGGATTTTTCCTGGTGAGAGGTCCTGACGGAACCCCCCACTATACCCGGGACGGCAGCTTCAAGATATCCATGACCGATATGGGCAGGATGCTTGCAACCTCCAAGGGCTATCCTGTTTTGGACAGGGACGGCATAGAGATCTATCTTGATACTGATCTTCAGAATATTGAAATACAAGACTCCGGGGAGATAACCTACAGGGATCCGGAAACAGGGATCAGCATGCCCACCGGCCAGTTCATAGGCCTGTTCCAGTTTGAGAATGTTCAGGGACTTGAAGCGGTGGGCGGCAATATGTATATAGCAAATTCCGCTTCGGGAGAGGCTATCCCCGATTATGAAACAAACAATCCCAGCATCATCAGGACCGAGTTTCTCGAGGCTTCAAACGTTCAGGTGGTTGAAGAAATGGTGAGGCTCATAACAGCCCAGCGCGCATATGAACTGAACTCTAAAGCCATAACCACATCGGATGAAATGCTTCAGGTAGCCAACAACCTGAGACGATAATACCCCCCTTTATTGAGGATATTCATTAGGGTATAATGAGCAGGGCGCTCGTTGAGGAAGGGACTAAGTAATATGAAAATAGATGGCCTTGTGCAGCATCAATTGCAAAACGTTTTTAATACCAAAGAGGTATCCGATGATACCGGTTTTGAAGCTGCGCTGAAAAAGGCATACGATGAAGGCGATAAGGAAAAACTGAAGGATGCCTGCATGCAGTTTGAAGGCATTCTGCTCCAAAGCCTTTTTAAACAAATGAAGGCTACCATACCCAAGGGAGGGCTTTTTGAAGAGAGCAACGCCAGAAGTATTTTTGAGGATATGCTGGACGAGGAATTGATGAACGGATGCAGCATCAGGGGTGTTGGTATAGCCGATATGATGTATAAGCGGCTTAGCGCCCAGATGGACAGAACCTTTACTGCATCTGAAGACAAAGGCCAGACCGGGGAGGAAGAAAGTCAACCTGTGATCGGAGCTGAAGAGATTGATAAACCGATGGACTAAACTTGCCGGCCTGATGGTCATAACACTGGTTGTGCTTTGGTTGAGCTGCCCCTTCGAAGGTTCGGATAAGGAACCTGAGGATGGGCATTTCTTATCGCCATCGGCATCTCCTGCCCCAACTGAACTTGTCACGCCAACCCCACCGACCCCGGATATCCCTGAAGAAACACCCGGGGAACCAGGGCCATTCCTTTACGAAAAGCTGGTGGAAGAAACAGCTCAAGGCCCAATTGTCATGCACTTTCTGGAGATTGACTTAAAAAGCGAAAATGTGGGCGTAAAACCTGTCACCTCCCACAGGACGCTTTTTGGATATGAGTATCTCAGCGTCATGGCAAAGAATACAAATGCCATTGCCGCTGTAAACGGAGGGTTTTCCCATCCTAATGGACTTCCCGGGGGCATGCTTTATTCCAACAAGACTCTTAAAACTCCTGCTACCGGAAATTTTCCGGTGTTATTCCTTTTTGAGGACAGGGCTGTTATAGCCGATGCCTCGCAGAAGATCTGGCTGCAATCAAAGGAAGTGGCCACAGATCCAGTATTCTTTAACCGCTACTCCACCTTTGGCGGCATCTATGTTTTCACACCAATTTACGGTTCAAGCAATAGGATTGAAAAACCCCACCTGTGTGCGGTGGTGCAACGGGGAAGGGTTTCGGAGCTGGTGTTGGCTCACGAGCCTGTTTCCATTCCTTCTGATGGATTTTTGGTCAGTGCAGTGGGAGTTGATGCCGAAAAGCGGCTCCGGGATTTTATTACCACGGGCCAGGAGGTTGAAATAAAGAGCCATTTGGAAACATCCCCATCCTTTGATGGAGAGTATGTTTCAGCCTATGAATGCGGCAGCTGGCTCATAAGGGATGGTGTAAATGTGTGCCCGAAATCCGATGCCTGGGTTGGAAACCTTCTGACCCGTGCGCCAAGAACCGCCGTGGGTATTAAGTCCGACGGTACCCTTCTGTTTGTGGTGGTGGATGGAAGGAACAAGGATATAAGTGTTGGGGTAACCGGACCGGAGCTTGCTGAGCTGCTTCTTAAAAAGGACGTCTTGCAGGCGGCCATGCTGGACGGAGGAGCCTCCAGTGAGATGATTATTGGTGAAAAAATCGTCAACCATCCGTCGGCAGGCAGGGAGCGGCTGATATCATCTTGTTTTATTGTTTTTAGAAATGGAGAATAGGCGAGGAGGTCGGCATGGCTAATTCTTTTATCTGCCTTGATATCGGCGGGAGCAAGATATTAGGCGCGGTAATGAATGAAAATAATGAAATCCTTTGCAGGGTCAAAAGGAAGACCAAGCCTGAGTTAGGTCGGGAGGCTGTTGACGACAGGATAAAGAAGGTCATCCACGAACTCATGTCCACATATGGCATGGACAAGAAGGACCTTAAAGCCATCGGAGTCGGTGCCCCGGGTGTTATAGACACAAGGAGCGGGAGAATCCACTTTGCCCCTAACCTGCCCTGGAAGGATCATGACATCGGAAGAATAATGGAAGAGGAGTTTCAGGTACCTTTCGTGGTGGGAAATGACGTGAACGTGGGCGTTCTTGGGGAATGGAAGTATGGAGCGGCCAAAGGGTATTCCCATGTGATCGGTATCTTCGTAGGAACAGGTATTGGCGGGGGCATCATCATAGACGGCAAGCTTTTTACCGGCTCGGGATTCTCCGGCGCAGAGATCGGCCATATGATCATCAATACCGAGGGGCCTTTGTGCAACTGCGGGCAGAGGGGCTGTCTTGAGGCTTATTCCAGCAAAATCGCCATCACCCGGGAACTGAGAGCTGGTATAGATATGAACATACCAACGGTGCTAGAGGATATCCTGACAGAAAAGGTGGGTGTGATAAAAAGCAGCGATCTCAAAAAGGCTGTCCATCTGGGGGACCAGCTTGCTGTTTCCACGCTTCAGCGTGCGGCATATTACCTGGCGGCAGGCGTAGGCAACCTGATCAATATTTTCAATCCACAGATTGTCATTCTGGGAGGCGGAGTTGTGGAGGCTCTTGAAGAAGAGGTTCTGACCCTGGTGAAGAGCTATATCAACCGCTTTGCCTGGCCAGACATGCTTAGCCAGACCCGGATAAAGGCTGCCCGATTGAGGGATGACGCCGTTCTATATGGAGCACGGGCATTGATTACTGAAACCCTGGGTTATTGAATATAATAAAGAGCATGATATAATTATTCCAGCGGCAGGTATCCTGAACCGGAAAATTGCTGAAGAAACTGTTTTCACATTGATGACCGGGTATTATTGGGGCACTGCCTTTTTTAGCTGAATAGAGGTAAGGAGAGAAGTGTATATGGCAAAACGAGGATTTCCGATGGGCATGGGAGGAAATATAGGAAACCTGATGAAACAGGCTCAAAAGATGCAGCAGGACATGGCCAAGGCTCAGGAGGAACTGGGCGAGAAGACCGTGGAGGCCACGGTGGGCGGCGGTGCTGTTACTGTTGTGGCAACCGGTCATAAAGAGATCAGAGAAATAAGAATATCAAAAGACGCAGTAGA
>LFSK01000069.1:0-23881 GCA_001512555.1 Clostridiaceae bacterium DTU059
TGGAGGAAATGAGTATGTATAAGAAGCTGACGGTAATTGTCGATCGCGGTATGGCAGAAGAGGTAATGGATGTTGCACACAATGCAGGCGTCAGGGGCGGTACAATCATGCACGGGCGGGCTGTGGGTGCAGAATACACTGAAAAACTATTCGGTGTGGAAATCGAGCCGGAAAAGGAACTGGTTCTGATCCTTATACCCAACGAATTGGTTAATAAAGTAGTAAGCACATTATATGAAGAACTCCAGTTGGATGAGCCCGGAAAGGGAATCCTGTTTGTAGAACCTGTTATGGAAGTCCGGGGGCTTTTTGAATCAGCCCAACATGATAAGGATTCCTAGTTTATAAGAGCGTAGCTGCACCTCTGGGAAATACCCTTTATTGACATTCAAAACCTCTGGGTTCCCGAGAACCGATCGGCTTCTTTAGGCGTTCCAGACTGGGTTTAACGACTCTGTCCCATCCCCAGGCTTACTTGACGAATGGGTTAATCGGTTGTATACTAGAAAATGCCTCCCGTGAAGGAGGCTTTTGTCTCTTTTATGAGGCGTATTACACATCGAAAAGGATGAAGAATGAAGATGCCTGAAGGTACAAAGGTCATTGCCAAGAACAGAAAAGCCAGGCATGAATATTTTGTAGAGGAAGTATTTGAAGCAGGAATTGTCCTCACCGGAACTGAGGTTAAGTCCCTGCGTCTTGGTCGTGCTAACCTTCAGGACAGTTATGCAGTAATTAATAACGGTGAGGTTTTTATACACGGCATGCATATCAGCCCTTATGATCAGGGCAACCGATTTAACCATGACCCGATGAGAACGCGCAAGCTTTTGCTCAACCGTTACGAGATCAATAAACTGATCGGATTAACACAGAAAAAGGGATTCACACTCATTCCTCTGAGCCTGTATTTTAAAAAGGGGCTCGTAAAGGTAGAACTTGCGGTATGCCGTGGTAAAAAATTATACGACAAGCGTCAGGATATCGCCAGGCGGGACGCTGCCAGGGAGATAGAAAGACGGATGAAAGACAGCAGCAGGTAATTACCACTATATATTCAGGGTCAGTTGTGATATAATATCTATTGGCACACTGCCATTTTTAATGGGGGTGTTTTGGTTTCGACGGGGCTGTTGAAGCCGGAGAAGCGGGTAGTGGATTCTCGTTGGCCACTTTAAAAAACGAGAGCATAAAAATAAACGCTAACAGGAATAGCGAATTAGCTTTTGCAGCCTAATGTAGGCTGCCGTCCCGCCTGGGAGGACCACGGCCCGGGATGGGGCGTCGACAGTGGTGAACGTGACACGACAAAGCTTTGAGTCGTGCATGACAAATGAAGCTACTGAAGTTGTAAGCCTGTTCATGGGCGTACAGCGGAGGGAATGACAAAACATGAACTGCACCCGGAGATGCTCTTGCGAATGCGGTTTCGGACAGGGGTTCAACTCCCCTCACCTCCACCATCAAAGATCTCAAAAACTTAAACTGCTGTTACCTGACAGCCTAAGGCAAGGTATTTAACCCCGGCATCATCATGATACCGGGGTTCATTTATTACTTCCTCAGAGGGCCTTTTATCCTTGAACCAGCAAATCATCCAGGTATTCGTAATCACTCAGATTACCGGCCATGCATTCTTTATAGCTTATCAGATCGACCATACCTGTGAGATTGAGCAGGATACATTTGAATTCTCCGGTCTTCCTGCATGAGCGAATTCGTGTGCGGGAAGGATAATGTTCCAATGGCAAGTCCTTTACTTTTATCATAAACTCATTTATGATTTGACATACAGGCGGTGGAATACTCTATGAACAAATTTGACAGGTTCCTCAGGCACAGACAAAGCCTCTTACTGCAGTATAAGATGGGAGACTTGACTAAAAACGAATTCATCGAAGAAAACTTTCATTATATTGAACGCCTTGGGATACAGCCTTTCACAAGAGTTGACAATATCAAGAAAGCAATCTATAACTATCACTATCATAATGTCAACGCAAAATACTGGCAAAGCATAGCCAAAGATCCCCGCAACACCAGCAAGGAGCGTCAGGCCTATTATACTCAGTCCTATAACCACTACAGGGAAAAGGACAGATCAACCCTACACCTGCTCAGGCTGATCGATTACAGCGGTGTGGAGGCCTACTACGTCAATGTGAGATCATCCCTTTTAAAGGGCAAGCTCATAGAAATTGTTATTCATAACCCTGATGTGCTCATGGAGATCAATACGCCCGGTAACACCTTCGAGCAGGAATTATTGATCCTTCATACCAAGAGCCAGGGAATTGCAGAGGCTCTTCGAAACAATGGTGTGCTAAGAGAAGACAAGCGAAAATCTTTAACCGACAGCTACATCAATCAGAAGTATTAGAAAGGCACGGAAGAACATCCTCGTCCTTTAGACATAATATGTAATAGACAAACGGGATAAAGGAGAGGACGCAATGATTCGTAACCACAACTGGGATGTCTGTCCTGATTGGGTAAGGTTTTCATCAGCCCGACGGGAGAAGTCCAGACGGGTTGCAATACTGAAAGACGGCCAGAGGGATGACGATGTAAAGACGTATAAATGCCCTGTTGAGGTAACAGGCGAAGCAATACCGCTCCCCAATGGCAACCATATACATAAGATTTGCACCAGATCCGATATATTTGGCCGCCAGGAAGAAGTTAAAACCGGGCCGGCCATCAGCATCGGCAGGGGACAGCATATCCATCTGGTAAGAAGAAAACCGGATTGATATGCCTTGCAGGTTATAAGAGTGAAAATGACCGGTTTTCCGGTCTTTTTCCTTTTGTTTTGCGGATCGTCTTAGTTTGATATCCGATCCACCTTTATTCCCTCATAATACGTTCTTTCTTGAGCCTGTTGTAGGTTCTGCGGGTTTTTATCAAGCCAAAAACAGTGCCTATTAAAATCACGGCATAAACGATGTATATCGGAATAAAGGATGACAAAGCCGCTGGACGGCTTATACAGATCCAAACTGAGTATGCAAGGTAAAGCGCGATAATGGCCAGTATAACATAAATCAGTCTGGCGATCCTTTTGAAATGGTCTATGCGCGAATCCAGATCTGAGAACAGGTCGAAAGCGCCATCCGCTCTTTTTTTGCGAAGATAGATCCAATTCTTAAAAGACCCTACATGCTCTACACCTGTCTCTTCCAGAAACCGGATGTAGGAAACGCTCTCAGGATGATTTGGCCTGTTTTTCAGCCATTCAAGATGATACTGGTATTCTCCCGGTGTTCCTTCTTCAAAAACGTACTTACAAAAACCAACGCCCTGCAGGTTCATGCCCTTTGCGGCCATTTCGTTGATCCATTTCTCTTCTTCCTCAAAATCCCATGCAAAAAATGCTTTATGAGCCGTAAACCTCATTCGGCTCCACCTCCCGTGATGATCTCTCCGTTTGCTACAAGCTCCCTAAGCCGCATTATTTCATGTTCGACCGCATCTTTTCCCTGTTGTGTTATCAGATACTCTTTTTTTCTGCTGTTTTTTTCACCGGGAAGAGCCTTAATCCATCCCTTCTCAAGCAGAGTACTGATGGCTCCGTAAAGTGTACCCGCTGCCAACCTTACCCTCCCTTTGCTCAATTGTTCAACATTTTGCATGATGCCATAGCCATGCATGGGTTCATACAGAGATAGCAGGATGTAATAAACCGCTTCCGTCAGCGCAATATTCTCGGTCACACTATACCGCCTTTCGTTATATCCTTTCACGATATATCGTCTTACGATATATTATATCGGGAGCCGATATAGCTGTCAATAGGATTTTATAAAAACCTCCACTCAGCGAGATAGTTGTATGCGCGTCAGGAAAACATTACTGTTAAAAGAGTTTGGTAGAAAAATTAAAATGCCATGCGGTGTCTTCGCATGGCATTTCTGTCTATCTGGTGCCGATGGCCGGACTCGAACCGGCACGGTGTTGCCACCGGTGGATTTTGAGTCCACTACGTCTGCCAATTCCATCACATCGGCGTATTGCCCTATCATATTAGCATAAACAAAAGCCTAAATCAAGAAGTTAATTGTTCCTCCAACAGACTGTCTTGCTCAGTTTTTGGGTCTGAAAATCATGAATTGGGTTACAGAATAAACTATTGAAATTCAAAAAAAGAATTTGCTTGTGTACTCTATTGGCCTGTCATTTTATCGATAATGGTCTTGGTGTCATCGTCGTAATCTATCCGGTATTCACCGGGCTTTATGGAATCCTGTAGATCAGCCTTCTTGAGCATGATTTCAAATTCAATGGAACTGTCAATAATTCCGGCATTATAAAGCCTTTCGGCAATGATAGATGAACTTTCCCCTTCACTGACAGTAAAAGTAACGCTGCCGTCCTGATTTCTCCAGATGCTTCCGCCGGCTTCGAATCTGTCAACCATTCCCAATTCTCTGGCCCGGCTGATAATCTCGCCATCTGAGAGATGGGGCTGATATCCCAGAAAAAAAATGAAACCAAGAATTGATGTGATAACGATACCAATACCCATTCCCAGCAAAACACTTTTACCATCTATCAGCTTCACATTGTCTCTTCCTTTTCCGGTAGGCCAGTGTTTCACCGGCCTATTTTTGCGATCAGTTCGATTTCGCCCCTGCCCATGTTTAGAAGTCTGGCGATCTGGGCACTATCCAGGCCACTCTTTGAAAGCTTGACGATCTCACGGCGCTTCACATCAAAGGGTATGACCTTGCCCTTTTTGAACAGTTGGGAATGGATGATTGAATCAATATCCTGTTCATTCCTGGGTTCAGCAGGGATTTCTTTTTCGTCAGGCTCCATGACTGTACCAGATGACGACTCAAACAAACCATTCATGGCCTCTAATCTGCGATCAGCCTCATGAATGGTCTGATTTAGCATGTCGCTCTTCTCCTCCAGTTTGGAAACTGCATAAACCGAGAATTTGTTCATCTCTTCGATAAGAAGCTCAGCATCCTCAATGACCTGGATAAGGTCATCCTTTTTTTCGGCTGCATCCTTCCGGTAATCATGGATGCGCCGCTTCTCAGCCAGCATCAGAAGCAGGGAAAATAAAACTATACCGGATCCTACCAGGGTAATGCATGTAAAGAATACAGTCATACTATTGTACCCCTTATCTTAAGTAAATTCAGTGCTTTATCCTTCATCGGGTGTGCCAAGACACACCTTTTTATCCTCGTATGGTCATTATTTATCCTACAGGCGGATGTCAATGTGTCCTTCCCTGGTCAGGGAGCTTTCCTCTTTCCTATCCTTTTTCTCTTCGTTGTTCTCGCTCTCCTGATTCTGGTTCTGCTTACGACTTCCTCCGCCTCTTTTTTCTTCCTTGTCTGTGATGGTTACCTTGTTGGTCTGATCTTGTGAGTGGACCGATCTGGTGTCCTGTTCAGCCTGCCTAACAGATGCCTCAGCCTGCTGCTGCTCCTGCCCCAAAACCCTTTGCTGCTGCTCGTTCTGGATGCGGGCAACCTCATTTACCTTCGACATGATGGGTCTGAAATCAACCGGTCCGATAGCCATTTCAACCCTCCTTGGCTCTTTACAGCGAGGCAAACCGGATATCGGCGCCGTCACTGTACATGGAACAATATTTAGCTTCTTCTTTAATATATAACATAGCGTTACCGATAGCAACCCTTACACCGGGATAGACGCTCCCCAGGACCTTGATCCTGCCGCTGGCTCCATGCTGGAGCTTCTCCTCAATATCTGCTATCTCTTTTTTATACTCCATCAGCTTGTTCTCATAATAGAATTTTGTCCGCGTGCTCTTGGCCAGAAGCTCCCGCTTTTCCAGCGACAGCTCACCAGTATTGGTCTTGATCTTGTTCAGCAATGTAATGGCCTGATTGGCTTTAGTAAGTCCTTCCTCCATACTGGTAATCTCGGTTCTTAAAAACTTCATCCGCTCACGCAGGTGGGGATCAAATCCAACCTCAACAACCGTTGTCGTAAACATCTGGTTGCCAAGATATTTAACTTCAACTAACTTGCCGACCCTGGCAAGTCCACCTACCAGAAGGCCTTTCCTACCACCAAGGATGATGCTTTTTCCGCATTTGACGTCACAGTGCATGACAGCTTCCGCCCTCAAGTCTCCCCCAACGTCAACCTTGCTGTTTTCAACGAACTTGGCAATTATGTCTCCTCCAGCTATCAGCTCGCCTTTCCCGCCACCCACCATTCCCCGTTTAAGTATGATGTTCCCAGCAGCCCTGAGCCTTGCCCCTTCCACAACTCCATCCACTTCAATATCGCCGCCAGCCTCGATCTCAAAGCCGGATAGGACATTCCCTCTTACGCTGACATTACCGATAAACCTTATATTTCCTGTTGAATTGTCCACATCGGCAGGAACTTCATATACCGAATAGATATTGATCTTTCCATCCACCAGCCTGAGCTGCCCGTCAATTTCTGCAAACAACTCAGTACCTTCAGGATTAAGATAGACACCTCTGCCCCGCGGTATGACAGCCGGCCTGCCCTCCAATGCCTTCAATTCGGTTCCAACTACATTCATACCGTTTTTCCCGGGAACGGGTGGTATCACTTCAACCAGCTTCTGATCCT
This sequence comes from Clostridiaceae bacterium DTU059, assembly GCA_001512555.1. Classification (GTDB taxonomy): domain Bacteria; phylum Bacillota; class Clostridia; order DSM-8532; family DSM-8532; genus Thermoclostridium_A. Next base: position 6,595 of record LFSK01000069.1, read on the forward strand.
TTGTAATGTTTTCAATCAGGTTCATATCCTTGTAGTTGACCGTACCATCTTCCATTATGATGGGTTTCCGATCCTTATGAATATCAACCAGATAGTTGAGTGAACCATTTTTTCCATTCACCGCAGGAACGCCTTCCGCAACCAGCACCGGCACACCATAGACAGGGTTATCGACAAACTCCCTTATTCTCCCCTCATTAATACAGGCAACGATGCCCTTATCATGGAGCGCCCGGACAATCATCTCAAAGGTTGGGCCGCTGCCTCCGCCTTGGGGCTGGGAGGCAGTAATGAAAGCCTGCATCTTATCATCGGATGCAAAAGCATCTACGGTAGAATCCAATTTCTTCTCAGGTTGAGCCTCTGCAATTTTGACCGGCTTCCCATCACGGCGTTTGATAGCTTCTGCTATAACACTTGCATTGTATCCCTGAATTCCCTTTTTTGCTATGTGGTTCAGAACTTCGTTCTGATTAACCTTGTTGAGATAGCCAACTGGAGGATAAACAGTGAGAAACACACCATCTTCCTGATAGGTGATCTCATAACTTTTCATCTGCTGGATACCTTGGTCTGTCATTACTGATTCTCCTCTACTCCAGAATTGCGCTTTTCAAGCGCTCAAGTCTGCTCCGCATACGCATGATGGCCTTTGTGTGTAACTGTGAGATTCTGGATTCGGATACCTTCATGATGTGGCTAATCTCCTTCAGGGTCAGCTCCTCATAATAGTATAAGGTTACAACCATTCTCTCCTTTTCTGGCAGCTTTTCAATAGCATCTGCCAGTGTTTCCCTAAGTTCAACAACCTCCATTCTTTGCTCGGGTCGCGTTGCGTCCCTTTCCATGGTAAGTCCGTCGAGTCCGGCTTCATGATTCTGATCAAGATAGTCCTCCAATGAAATCATCTGGGACATGTTGACTTCCTGAAGCAGCTTATTGAGTTCATCGGTTGTAATTCCCATATGATCTGCGACTTCCTGATCGCTTGCTGAATGCCCCAATCGGTTCTCAACTTCGAAGTAAGCCCTCTCCAGTTCCTTGCCTTTTTTACGCAAGGATCTTGGGGCCCAATCCAGATCGCGTATACTATCGATGATGGCACCTCTGATGCGTAGCGATGCGTAGGTTTCAAACTTAACTTTTTTCTCTATATCAAACTTTTCGATAGCGTCTATCAGGCCGAATACGCCATACCCTACTAGATCATCGTATTCCACATTGGATCCGAAATAGATGCTCAGGCGTCCGGCAACATACTTAATCAAATCAGCATATTCCAAAATAAGCTGTTCCTTTATGGCCGGGTCTCCTGTTTCCTTGTATTTTTTCCATAGTTCCTGCTGCCTTTGGGGAACAGATGTGGACATTGAATACCTCCGTCAATGGTACGGACTATACATCCGTCTAACCATTCAATTCATTGTGATTTAATATGATACCGCCGATTCCTATTCCAGCTCATTCTTTATAAACTCTGCAATAGGCAGATCGTCAAAATTATCGTCATCTGGCAGTTCACTCTCATCTCCGACTGTCATATCTATGCTTGCGCCCAAAGATTCTTCATTCTCTTTCTGGTCTTCTATCCGGTTCTTTTCCTTCTCACGCCTTTTTTCTTCTTCTTCTTTCTTCTTGATCATTTCCATCGCCTGCTCTGCGATGCCTTTTACGGTGGATCTAATCAGGATGCCTACCATGTAGAATATAACCATTCCCACGCACATATTTAGCATATTTTCTTTGTTGGGAACACCGGCGGATAAACCTATTAGTCCGATTATCAAGCCAGCACCTGCTCCCAGAAGCAATGGGATTTTCCGGATATAATCCATGTTACGATTTCACCTACAAATACTTTATTCCAAAACCAATGGTCTTCACCTTCAGCGATCCATCTTCAGATGAAAGCTCAATGGTCCGGCCATAATTCCCTCCCGTGTCTTCGGCAATTATGGGTATCCTGAAGCCGGCGAGAACGGCTCTGGTGGCCTCGGCGTTTCTTTGCCCTATCTTCATGGACTCATTCTGGGTAGCAAAGGCAAACATTTGGGCTCCACCGGCTATCTTGGCTACTATATCCCTGATATCGGATCCACATCTTCTCATTTCCTCAATTAGATCATGAATACCGGTATCGGCAAACTTAGCGCGGTTTGAACTGGCGGTTGCAATGGATGAACTGGGCAGCATAATATGTGCCATTCCAATGTTTTTCTTAATGCGGTCATACAATGCAATACCTATGCAGGAACCCAGGCCGAGGGTAGTTAAAATTGAAGGATGTCGGGATACCTTCAGTTCGGCCATGCCCACCTTGATTATCTCTGCCATCAAACGACTCCTAACGCTTCTAATAACTTCCCGTAGGACAGTTCATCAGGAACCAGGAAAAGATCTCCGATGACACTGTCACAACCGTCCGTAAATACATTCTCTATATACAGCACGGTATCCGAGGTTTTCCCAAATTCAATGGCAGGAACACTCAGTATAGCTCCGGCCATATCAATAGCCAGCGCCGGAACATCAGGTATTATCTTCAGGTTTGTCAGGTTAGATAATGCCGAGAGGTAGGATCCTGCAAGAATATTTCCTATTTCAGTAAGGACTGAACAGGTCATCTCGTCATATTCCAGTTCAGTCTCCATGGGCTTGCCCATGAGAATATTAACGAGCATCCTGGAGGACGGATAATCCAGAATAAACATCATGCTGCCGCTGATATCCCCCTGAAGCTGAAGGAGTATACCTATAACAGGAGTTTCGGCGCCTCCCAATACGTCACTGACCTCGCTGAATCTCATAATACGTATTTGGGGCACCCTCATTTCAATCCTCTTATCCAGCAGCTTCGCCAGGGCGGTGGCCGCATTGCCCGCCCCGATATTTCCTATTTCCTTCAATACGTCAAGGTGAAAATTGTTAAGTCCACTAATATTGTCCGCCATCCGCTTATACTCCTTATTCCCGCTCGGTTAATTCGGTAATGAGCTTTTCGATATTGAGCACAGTAATCAGGCGCTGATCAATCCTTCCAATACCTACGACATAGTCCAATGTGCGGTCATTCGTAATGCTGGTTACACTTTCCATCTCTTCCTCGGCAAAATCCACAACCTCTGCGACCGAATCAACAATCACCCCTAAAGTGATTTCGTTGAACTTAAGCATGATAATTCTGGTGTCATCGTCAGCCTCCTTGAAAGGCAACCCGAATTTAGTTCTCAGATCCATGACAGGAATGATTTCCCCTCTGAGGTTGACAACTCCCTTAATATAGTCCGGTGTGGTGGGAACCCTTGTAATATTCATGAATTTTTCAATGATTGAAACCTTGTGAATATCCACACCAAATTCCTGGTCGTCTATCTGGAACACCACATACTGTTTATGTTCTTTGGCTGAAACCTGCTTCGCCACGAAATCAAGCCCCCTTAATCACATAGAATATGGCGCGATGTCTGATAACTCGGTTAACAGACCGGTTTATAAGGCAAGGGAATTGTTGTCGATAATCAGGGCTACATTGCCGTCGCCAAGGATGGTCGCCCCGGCAATATATTTAACGCCTTGCATAATTTTGCCCAGCGACTTTATAACAATCTCCTGCTGTCCAATCAGACTGTCAACACTAAAGGCCGTCAGCTTGTCTCCTTTCTTGACAACAACCACCGTCAGATGCTTTTTCTTTTCATCAGGAATTGCGTCTTTAACCTCAAGCACCTCATTAAGTCTTACCAGAGGAATGACCATATCCCTAAGCATGATCACTTCACGATCTCGAACCATCTTCACTTCATCGAATTTGATATTATCGATCTCCCGGATCGAGCTTAGCGGCAGGGCATATTTCTCCGAGCCGATTCTCACCAGGAGCGCCTGAATAATAGCCAATGTCAATGGCAACCTGATAATGAACCTGCTTCCGACGCCGAACTGAGTCTCAACCTCAACCGAGCCTCCCAGCGCTTCAATCTTGGTCTTCACAACATCCATTCCCACACCCCTGCCGGAAAGGTCAGTGACCTTGTCAGCGGTGCTGAAATTGGGTCTGAACAAATAGTCCACAACCTCTTTTTCAGACAGGGAGTTGACTATATCGGCAGATTCCAGGCCTTTCTCGATGATCTTTTTTCTGATCTTCCCCACATCAATGCCTTTGCCGTCGTCCGCCACTTCAATGACAACATTATTTCCGTCCTGATAGGCTCTAAGGTAGATGCTTCCGACGGAGGGCTTATTGAGCTTCGCCCTTTCTTCACGGGTTTCTATACCATGATCGGCGGAATTTCTGAGGATATGTATGAGCGGGTCGCCGATTTCATCGATGACCGTCCTGTCAAGCTCAGTATCCACACCGGACATCTTCAGTTCAATATCCTTACCCAACTCTCTTGCGATATCACGTATCATCCTGGGGAATCGGTTGAATACTGCCTCCACGGGAACCATCCTGACCTTCATCACTGCATCATGAAGATTGGTGGTCACCCTCTCCAGGTACTCTATGGACTCATTCCAGGCGGCATTGCTGTCCTTTGCGCTCATTTGGTTTTCTAGACCATTTTTTATGATTATGAGCTCACTCACCAGATTCATCAGCACATCCAGCCTGTCTATATCCACTCTTACGGTTTTTCCTGTTCTGTGTGCTTTTTTAGGCTGATCCTGCGCAGCCTGGACAATCCCGTCCTCAGCATCAGAAGCGGCTGAGACGCCATCCTTCTCAGATGCACCCTGGAGTTCGTCGGGGCTTATGCCCAACATCTCTGCAGTTATGGGCGTGACATTAACACCAACCACCTCTGCCACAGAATTGATCTCCTGCTCGAAAAGCTCTCTGTCGTTGGGTGTTATAACAACCACTGTAAACTCAAAGTCAAATTTTTCGTCCTCTATATCTTCTACCTTGGGAACCGACTTGAATATTTCCGCATTCTTTTCCAGCACCTGAAAAACAATGAATGCTCTGGCCGCTTTCAAGAGACATCCCTTATCAAACACCACATGAATCTGGAAGACATTCATTCCAGATTCAAAGGCCTTTTTCATAATGTTGATGTCATACTGATTAAATTCTACCAACCCACTGTCAGAACCTGCAGCTGCTTCTTCTGCGGCTTCTGCTGGGTCATCTTTCTCACTTTCATTCTCTTTGGGAGGCTTTGCCTTGGATTTCTTTACAGAGACTTTGGCAGACTTTGCCGGGGCACCGCCCTTCAATATACCGGCCAAAGCATCTATAATCGCCTTATATTCCTTGGTTCCTTCATTGCCTGTTGAGAGAATATTATTGACATAAGTCTCAAGGGCATCCAGACATTTGAACAGAACATCTACAATATCGGAATTCGCCGATATCCGGTCACTGCGCAATGCCTCAAGAACATCCTCCATATGGTGGGTGAGCCTTTGCATTCGGGTAAAACCCATGGTGCCCGACATGCCTTTTAGTGTATGAGCAACGCGGAATATCTCATTGAGAACACCTTTGTCCGATGGATCCTTTTCAAGCTCCAACAGGGAGGAATTCAAGCTCTGCAGATGTTCCCGTGATTCCTCCACAAATATGTCGAGATATTGATTCATGTCCATTATAGGCGCACCCCCATGTGATTCATAATTCTGTTGGGTATTTCCATCAACGGAGCTACATCATTAACCACTCCGGACTCAATTGCAACTTTCGGCATCCCAAAAACAATACTTGTACTTTCATCCTGTGCGATAATGTATGGGTTCTTCTTTTTTTTAAGTTCGATCAATCCTTTAGTCCCATCACTGCCCATACCCGTCATGATAACCGCAATAATATCGTTTATATCAGAGTCAGCAATAGAGCGCATCATAACATCCACACTCGGCCTGAAGCCACCCAGAGGAGGCTGATCGGAAAGCAAGATTCTGGTCGTTCCTCCCTCCGACTTCAGTGTCAGATGATGGCTCCCAGGAGCTATATACACATTACCGGCTTTCAGCAGGTCGTTGTGGTCAGCCTCCTTAACGGCTAAACAACTGATCTCATTGAGCCTGTTTGCAAGGGATTTTGTAAACCCCTCGGGCATATGCTGCACCACGATGATTGCTGCGGGTATGTCGGCCGGAAACACGGGCAAAATGCTGCTCAGCGCTCTTGGCCCTCCGGTTGAGATGCCTATGGCTATCAGATATTTCAGTTTATCGGATTTCTCAGCATTTACCCCGGCCAATGGCATTGTTTTGCCCACGGTTTTTACTTCACCGCGGCTTCGTCTTTTATTCCGGTAGGCAAGTCTTATCTTCTCGGTCAGTTCAGTCCTGATTTCATCCGATGGCATGCTGAAAACATTATCGGGTTTTGAAATAAAATCAAAGGCTCCCAGCTCAAGAGCCTTGATGGTTGCGGATTTACCCTTCTGTGTGTGGCTGCTGACCATTATAACCGCATAATTATCCTGCTTTTGAAGTCTCTCCAGGGCGGTTAGGCCATCCATCACCGGCATCTCGACATCCAACGTTATGACATCAGGATTCAATTCTTTTGCTTTTTTCAGCGCATCAAGACCATTCTTTGCCGAACCCACAACATCCATTTCCGGGTTCTTTTCAATCATGTTCTGTATGACACGCCTCATAAAAGCCGAATCATCCACTATCAATACTCTAATCCTGTCGTCTGTCATTTGGTCCAGCCCTTTTTAAGTAGTTTTCGCTGTTCTTCAAATATATAGCCTATGATTCGTTCCCTGTTCATATTGGTTATATCAACAAATTCAATTCCGATCTCGTATATGTACTTGCCCCGATCATGAACGTTTATCGCCCGGACAACCCGGCCAATGAACGGAATGTTCTGGTTCAGGTGAAGCTTTCCCTCCACGTACCAGCCAATTTCGGGTTTAATATCGGAGCAGAGGCAGATTCCTCCTCCGCTGATATCTTTTGTTATTCCCTTTAAATAATCACCACGTTCTTCTTCTTTGGTTTCTCTGTCGGCAAATACTCTGTAGTCTAGGTCTCTTACACAGTTAAACCTGAAAAAGTAACGTCTTTGTATCTTTTCCTCCTCGGACAGCGGCTTTATTCTTAAAAGATGGACATTCCCTTCCAGTTTCCGGCCAATAGCCTGTGATGCAAACCTGTACAAATCTCCATTCTTTTCGTATATCACATCAAGATTCGTTCCTCTGTGGACCGGGTAGATCCTTCCTTCCAATATGGGAGAAAGTATCTCCATGCTGCCGTCAGGCAGTACAGCTTCAAATTGGCTGATGAGAGTGGGTACGATCTTGTCGCCGTTTGCATCGTATAATTCCAGCTCAAGCTTGGTGCCCAAGGTTAGCTTAGTCTTTATCATCGACCTACCCCATTACCTACCTTTAGTTTAACATAATATCCTACTACATCAAACTAATTTTTGCATTTATCGACGTTTTCATTTACTTGTCCCGGATCAGTCCTTTCCAGCTTTGCCTCAATTATGATGAGCGGCATATACTATGCCCCGAAAAACGACAAAACTCTCTGGATGAACCCTCTGGCACCCAGCATATCCTCCATGCTCCGGTTGTAATCCACAAGCACATCGGCAAGCGCAAACAGGCTTCTGGCCGCCTGACTTCTGGGGTGACTGAGACAGAAAGGTTTTTGCAGCTTTACCGATTTCATTATGGTGTCATCATATAATATATACCCAAGTTTAGAGAGCTTTAATGACAAAAATTTCTCAGAAACGACTATAAGCTTATTGGCGATATCCTCTGCTTCTCTGGCTGTTTCAGCCTTGTTAACCAGAATGCGTATGATCTTTTTTCTGTCCCGTCTGGACACCATCTTCACCAGGGCATAGGCATCGGTTATTGCCGTAGGTTCAGGTGTGGTTACCAGTATGATCTCATCAGCCGCCATAATGAAGCTCATGACGTTCTGGGACAACCCTGCTCCAGTATCGATGAGAATAATATCATAGAGCTTATCAAGAAGGGCTATGTTGCCCATGAATTTACGGAGTTTTTTCCTGTCCATCCTCATCAGTTCCTCAACACCCGATCCCCCGGAAAGGAATTTGATATTGTTGGGACCGTCTGTGAGTACCTCGAAAATGGACTTTTCATCCCGAATAAGATCCAGTAGGGTATACTTGGGAGCGATTCCGAATAAAAGGTCAATATTGGCAAGGCCAAAGTCCACGTCCAGGATAGCTACCCTCAATCCCAGCCTGCTGAGAGCAATGGCCAGATTGACAGTTATGCTGGTTTTCCCGACGCCACCCTTACCGCTGGTAATAGTAATAACACGGGCTCTTTTCTCAGGCTTTAGGCCTTCTGCCTTAGGCAACCCGTTATTCATGTTGTCAACTATTCTTCGCAGCATTTCTGCCTGATCGCTCATGACTACCTCCATACCCTCTGATGAGGTTCAGGATTTTCTCATTTGATTGTTCCAGAGCCCAGAAGACTTGCTACAATGGCTCGGGGACTTGCCACATCCAGATCGTCAGGAACGCTCTGCCCCGCCGTGGTGTAGGACAGAGGCCTGCCGGTAAGGTAACGGGCATTGACAATCACTCCCGGAACCGGAGCTTCATCCAGTTTCGTAAAAAGCAGCTTATAGTCTTTGATGAAGGAATAATATTCCAGTATCTCTTTCATTGCATGCCTACTGGTGTTGGCACTGACCACCAGATATGCTTCATCGGCCTCCGTCAATTTGACCAAGGACTTCAGTTCGTCAAAATGACTTTTGTTCCGATGGCTTCTTCCTGCAGTATCAATCAGGATCAAGTCCTTGTCAGAAAGCTCTTTTATTGCCTCCTGCACCTCGTTGGGAGAATACACAACCAAAACGGGTATGTTTAATATCTCCGAGTAGGTTTTCAGCTGCTCCACTGCTGCAATGCGGTATGTGTCTGCTGTAATGAGCCCCACCTTCTTCTGCCTGTTCAAAGTGAAATCGGCAGCTATTTTGGCCAGGGTCGTGGTCTTGCCCACCCCCGTGGGTCCCACAAATATGACAACCTGTGGGCGTCCGTCAGATCTAAGCTTGATTGTATCGGGCTCGCCCAAAAGAACTGTCATGACTCGGGCAGCCAGGGAAAGAGCCTCATCAGGCCTTTCGGAACTTCCGCCCCTTTCCCTTACCTTATCCACAATCCTGTCAATCAGTATGCTGTCCAGTTCCATCTCAGCAAGGGATCTCCTGATGACAGACAGATCATCCTGCCCGGCTGTAGCCGGGGTCTCAGCTTTTTCCCTTGCAGGTCCTGCCGGGATTGGACCATCTTTATCCTTTACCGACAGGTAGATTTGCTCCAGCATTGTTTCCATGTTCTTAACCTTGGTCTCAAGTTCAACAAGCTTGGGGTTATTTGCCGGGCTCATGGTGGTATTGGGGGATCCCGCCGTATTTTGTGCTGTGCTGGCCGTTTGAAGCGGTTTTGATTGTTGCTGCGGCTGCTGTGTCTGAAGCCGGTTGGGCTGCGTTTGCTGCTGCAGTTCCTGTTGCGGGTGATACTGAGGTTGTGGCTGTGGCGGTACCGAAGGCTGAGGTCCGGGTGCTGTCTGCTGTGTCTGTGTCTGATAGGGCATCTGCGCCTGACCATAAGCGGGCGGCTGGGAGAATACTCCTGATTGATGCCCTGACGGTTGCGCATTCTCATAATAGGATCCTATATTGGCGCCCGAAGCTGGAGTAGCCCTCGTCCGGGTTCTGGACGGTCTGACATAATCGTCATCAATGGCAGCTACAACTTCAATCAGGGGCTTTCTGAACAGCCCAAAAAGCCCCTTTCTTCTCACCTTACGGCTGTTCATGATCACAGCTTCGCTTCCCAGGTCCATCTTGACCTTCAGCAAGGCTTCCTGCATGTTATTACAGGTGTATCTGCGAATCTTCATGGCTTCCTCCGGTACCTTTCCACCAATTTATAACTACCTGTCTATACGCTTACCATACCAACTGAGTTTACTTCCAATGCCGGATCAAGTTCATTGTAGGACAATACCACCAATCCGGGTATGCTGTTTTCGGTCAACCGTTTAAAGTAGAGACGAACCATGGGAGATGCCAGGATGATGGGCATCTTCCCGGACTGTACAATCCTCTCGGTCATGGCTGCCGCCTTGTTCACAATTTTATTACTCATTGCAGGATCCATGGCAATATAAGATCCTGCCTCGGTTCTTTGGACAGAATCCATGATGAGCTGTTCCAGTTTGGGGTCAAGGGTTATCACATCTGCATTGTTTTGGTTGATATATGTTCTCGATATAGCCCGCCCAAGAGACTGTCGTACATATTCAGTGAGCATGTCGGTATCCCTTGTGATGGGCGCATAATCGGCCAAAGTCTCCAGGATGGTCACCATATCCCGAATGGAAACCCCTTCTCTGAGGAGATTGCTTAAGACCTTCTGAATTTCGCCCAACGACATAACTTTTGGTATTAGTTCCTCTACCACCGCAGGACAGGTGGACTTGACATTGTCTACAAGGGTCTGGACATCCTGGCGGCTTAACAGTTCATGGATATGACGTTTGATAATCTCTGTCATATGGGTTGCCACTATGGAAGGTGGATCAACAACAGTATAACCCAGCATCTCAGCCCGATCTCTCTGGCTTTCATGAATCCATACGGCTGCAAGACCGAAGGCCGGTTCATAAGTGGGAATACCATCTATCTCTTCTTCAGCGGTTCCGGGGTTCATGGCCATGAAATGATCCAGCATGAGTTCTCCTGAAGCCACCTCAACCCCCTTGATCTTGATAACATACTGGTTGGGGTTTAATTGGATATTATCCCTGAGCCGGATGGTGGGAACAATAACACCCAACTCTATGGCCAACTGACGCCTGATCATCACCACACGATCCAACAGGTCTCCCCCCTGGTTCTTATCTGCCAGAGGTATGATGGCATAGCCGAACTCTAGCTCGATGGGATCAACCTGAAGAAGCGAAACAACATTCTCAGGCTTTCTGATCTCTTCTACCTCCTGCTCCTCTATCTTTTGCTCTTCCTGCTTGGACTCCACAACCTTGCGCTTATCAAGCTGCAGTCCCAGGTAGATCAGAAAACCAGCCACAAGAAGCAGGGACCATTGCCAAAGTACTGGCATCAGGATTATACATGCGCCTGCCGCAATATACATAACCCTGGAACTGTTGAAGATCTGTCTGATCAGATCGCTGCCAAGATCAGTCTCGGCGGCTGCCCTTGTAACTATAACACCTGTCGCAATTGAAATCAGCAGGGAAGGAATCTGATTGACAAGGCCATCGCCAATGGTGAGGATGGTGTAGGTTTCCAATACATCCTCAAAAGTTCTTCCCTGTCTGACCAGGCCCATGATAATACCGCCTATGATGTTGATGGCCGTAGAGATGATACCGAATATGGCGTCATTCTTCACGAACTTGGTGGCACCATCCATGGCACCATAGAAATCGGCCTCCCGCTGCACCCGTTTTCTTCTCTCCTTGGCCTCCATTTCATTGATAAGCCCGGAATTCAAATCGGCATCGATGGCCATTTGTTTACCCGGCATGGCATCCAGGGTAAATCTTGCGGCTACTTCGGAGACTCTTTCTGCGCCCTTGGTGATAACCAGGAACTGGACAATCATGATGATGAGAAAGATGATAAAGCCGACGATCAGGTCATTCCCGCCTACAAACCGTCCAAAGCTTCTTATTACACCGCCTGCCTCCCCCTTGCCCACAATGAGGCGTGTGGAGATTATGTTCAGTGACAGCCTATATAATGTGGTAAACAGCAGCATTGTCGGGAAAGAGGACATGGAAAGTGCATCTGTGGCATAAATGGCGTTGATCAGAATCAGAAGGGAAAGGGTGATGTTTATAACTAGCAGGACGTCCAAAAGAACCGGAGGCATGGGAACAATGATAAAAAGCACTATGAAGACAACAAATATTGCCACCAGCATATTATTATTCTTCATCCTGCTTTCCCTCCAGTACCTTTCAATCTTTTGTAGAACGCCTGTCCGTGTGACAGGATGCGGCGATGACTTTATGTCGAAATTTATATGCTTTTATCCCATATTAGTATTTTATATGAACTGAGTGCTTAATACAATACTTAAACCCGCCACTCAATGGGCTGCCTGGGGATTTTTGCCCTGCAAATTGTAGACAAAGGCCAGCACTTCGGCAACAGCCCTATACAGGTCGGGCGGTATGGCATCGCCTATTTCCACCGAGCTGTATAGAGCCTGGGCAAGAGGTTTGTTTTCCACAATTTCGACCCTGTTTTCCTTTGCAATATCCTTGATCCGCTGTGCCATATAGTCGGCGCCTTTGGCTACCACATAGGGCGCGGGCCTCTTTTCGGGCTCGTACCTGATGGCTACAGCAAAATGGGTCGGGTTGGTTATAACCACGTCGGCCTTCGGAACCTCGCTGAGCATTCGCCTCATGGATATCTCACGCTGTTTCTGTTTTATCCTGGATCGTATTTCCGGATTTCCTTCCAGCTGCTTGTATTCCTCCTTTACCTCCTGCTTAGTCATGCGGATATCCTTCTCGTACTTCCGCCACTGAAAGAAATAGTCCACTGCTGAAACGGCCAGAAGGGCAAAACAGATCTTTATTCCAATGCTAACTGCTGAATCCAGAATGTACACAATGGTCTGCCCCAGTTCCAGCGTCATCAGTTTTGTGAGGTTCAGTAGTTCGGTCTCTATGGATGACCATGCCACCCATCCGATGACCACCACCTTGGCAATGGATTTGGCAAGCTCAAACAGCGACCGGGCAGAAAAAACCCTTTTAAGACCATTCATGGGATTGATGTGAGAAAACTTGGGTTTTATTGGTTCTAAGGTAAACAGGAAGCCTATCTGAAAATAAGACCCCAATACTCCCACCAGTATGGCGATCAGAAAGAACGGGGCAGCCATCTTGGCGATCTGAACAGCCGCAAAGGTAGCAATCCGCATGATCTCAGTGGGATCGGTCAGATTATACGAGGCTGTTTCGGTTAAAAACAGGTTGAAAAGTATCTTGAATTCTTTATAAAGATAATTGCCCACAAGTCTGAAGGAAACGAAGATCATCAGGAGGATCAGGTTTGAGGTCACTTCCCTGCTCTGCATGACCTGACCTTTCTTTCTCAGATCCTGCCTCTTTTTTGGGGTCGCCTTTTCAGTCTTTCCGCTGGTGTCCGCAAAAAGCTGGAGGTTTATGGAGGTCAAACCCCTTGGTTCTGTCTTCTTATTGAGCCGGAAACAGAATATCCTCAAGATTACCCACCTCATCGACTTACGCCCCCTGCATTTCGCAAGAAATCGTAAATATTTCTGTAAGTGCCCTCCAGAATGTAGTTTACCACTCCCTTGAAGGAGGCTATGGTGATAAGAATGATGATAAGACCCACAATGATCTTCATGGGCATTCCCAGTATGAACACGTTCATCTGGGGCATGGCCTTTGAAATGATGCCAAGAGCCACATTGGTGATCATAATGGCTGCCGTAACGGGCGCCGCTATTTTAAACCCAATTACCAGCGTATGGTAGAACATGTCCACCAGCTGGCGCACAACGCCCCCTCCAAAATCAGCGCCTCCCGGCGGGAGTATGGTGTAGCTTTCGACAATCGCATTTATCAGCAGGTGATGAGAATCGGTTACCAGCATGAAAAGAGTGGCCAGTACAACATAAAAATCAGCCGTAATGGGAATCTGTATGTTGGTAAACGGATCGATCACATTAACCATACCAAACCCTATCTGAGTATCAATCAGCTGACCGGCTATATATATGGCAGAGAACAACAGGTATGAAATAAAGCCCAGGGTAAGCCCTAAAAGAAGTTCTTTTCCTATAAGGATCACGTAGGATGCCAAAGATGTGTATGAGGAAATATCGGGAACCGTAATGGAGTTTGCTGTGATGATGGTCAGGATGAAGCAAAAACCTACTTTGAAATAATTAGGTATATTCCTCCTGCCAAAGATGGGCGATAAAAAGAACATGCCCGAAATACGGACAAGCACTATCAGAAAGATGTTCCATAAGTTAAAGATCCCATCCAAGGGTATGGTCATTCCCCATCACATCCATAACAGCTACATGCCGATGAACTTCAGCATGCCGTCAAACATACGCAAGGTAAACTCCTTCATCACAGTCAGCATCCAGGATCCCAGAATCAACAGAGCTACAAGCATTGCAATGATCTTGGGCACAAAATGGAGTGATTGCTCCTGAATTTGCGTGGTAGCCTGAAATATGCTTACCGCAAGCCCTACTATTAATCCGGTGAGCAGTACCGGCACCGATACCTTAAGGATGGTCATCATGGCATCCCGTGACATATCCAGTAAAAATTGCTCCATAAACGCTCCTTTCCGGGAACTTTTCTCCTTCTTGTTATATAAACAATCGTCCTGCCTATCGTACAAATGATTTGATAATGGTCTCGGTCAAAAGGTTCCACCCGTCCACCAGCAGGAACAGCAGGATCTTGAAGGGCATTGAGATCATGGAGGGCGGAAGCATCATCATACCCATGGCCATAAGGGTGCTGGCCACCACCATATCGATGACCAGAAAAGGTATGTACAGCATGAAGCCTATTCGAAAAGCCGTATTCAGTTCACTGATCATAAAAGCCGGCATGACAACGCTCAAGGGAAGGTCTGTAAGATCCTCGGCAGGCTTCACCTTGGCAATCCCCGCAAAGAGGGCAAGGTCCTTCTCCCGGGTGAAATCCAGCATAAAATCCTTAATGGTATCGGAAGACCTGTCCATGGCCTCTTCCAGTGTTATCTCATTATTGGTGAAAGGCTGAAGGGCATTCTGGTTCAGATCTGATATAACCGGTGTCATGATGAAAAAAGTCAGAAAGAGGGACAGACCGATAACAACCTGGTTTGGGGGGATCTGCTGTGTTCCCATGGAGTTTCGTAAAAAAGAAAACACGATGACAATCCTGGTGAAGGAAGTCATCATAATGAGAATGGACGGTAATACCGATAATACCGTTAGGAGTAATAGTAACTTTATGCTGTTGGAAATCTCTTGAGGGTCATCAGTGGATTGAATTGTTATGCCGTTGTCGGATAGTGAAATGCCCGGAGCGGCAAAGGCTTCCGAGCTGAGCAGGTTCATGCACAGAATTGTAAGAATGATTATGATCCAGAATTTTTTCTTTCGCATGGCTTCCACCGCCTGAATTCAACCTCTGTACTGCTCCTCGTTTTGGTTGAGCTTCCGGAGCTTTTGAATGCTCTCTTGAAGGCTTCCGGCCACGTGCCGCCCATCAGCCTCCCCCTGCCGGTCCAAATCGATATCCTTTGTATCAGCGCGTTTACCTTTTCTTGATAAACCCGAATAGAAATCAAAGATCCGCTTGAATTCGAATCCATTGCTGTTTCCTTCAGTATCTTGCCGGGCAGCCAGCGCTTCTTCGTCAACCTCTATCTCGGATACCAGCTCCATGTTCTTACGGTTAGCATAAAAAAGAAAAAAGCGATCACCTGCTTTTACAAGATAGAGACATCGATCCAGTCCCAACTGCAATGTCTCCACAACACTCATGAGCTTATTCTTTGATGCTCCGGCCATCTTCCTTCCCAGGAGCTTTGTGGTCAGCCAGGCAATGAATAAAACCGCTGAGAATATGATCAGCATGCCCAGAAAAAAAAGGATGTCATCCATTGGTATACATTCCTTCCGGGGCCTTAGCCTACGACCTTCTTAACCGCTTCAATAACACGCTCGGCCTGGAAAGGCTTCACGATGAAATCACGCGCCCCCGCCTGTATGGATTCAATGACCATGGCTTGCTGGCCCATAGCAGAACACATGATAATCTTTGCAGCGGCATTAAGGGACTTTATTTGTTTGACTGCCTGAATTCCGTCCATCTCAGGCATTGTGATATCCATAATGACAAGATCGGGATTGAGTTCCTTGTATTTTTCCACCGCTTTGATACCATTCTCGGCTTCGCCAACAACCGTGTATCCGTTTTTTGAAAGGATGTCTTTGATCATCATGCGCATGAAAGCAGCATCATCAACGATCAGAATACTTGCCATAGGTCATATCCTCTCCTTCATAGTCTGTACACATAAAACTATACCACTATACAGCATGGATTATCAATTATATACGATTATATACGATATATTGTCAAAATTAAAGTCTTTTTGAAGGATGAAGGATATCTGTTATACGTACACCGAAGCTTTCGTCAATCACAACCACTTCTCCCTTAGCAATAATCCTGCCGTTTACGAGGATATCCACAGGCTCTCCGGCCAGCTTATCCAGCTCAATGATGGACCCCTGCCCAAAATCAAGTATTTCTCTTATCTTCTTGGTGGTACGGCCCAACTCCACTGAAATCTGAAGAGGAACATCCATGAGGAGTCCAATATTATTGGAATCATAGCCAAACTCCTCGTTTTCAAAAGACTGGAACTGCACCGGCTGTACGTTTACAGGACTTGCTGGCTGCTGCGGTTGCCCCATGGACGGCATTTGCATGCCAAAACCCGGTGCCGGCTGAGCGTACTGGGGTTGCATCTGTGGTGCCTGGGGCTCCTGCATCTGCACGGGTGGTTGCGGCATCGTATCGGCTTCAGTGACCTGCTGTGACAGTTTGTTTTTGTCCATCAGCTTTTCTACCATCTCTTTGGCAAACTGGATGGGCAGAAGCTGCATGATCTCGCTGTCTATAAGATCGCCTACCTGGAGTCTGAACATAACCATGACAATGGATGATTCATTGTCAATCTTGATCCTGTCAATATTGGACGCCCCGTCAACCAATGTGGATTCAGGGGGGGATATATCGACCCTTTTGTCAAACATGGATGAAAGGGAGGTGGAAGCAGAACCTATCATCTGATTCATGGCCTCCGAAATGGCGCTCAGATGAAGCTCATTGAGCTCGCCTGAAACATTCCCAAGACCATCGCCACCCATCATGAGATCGGTAATGATCTTAACATCTTCCTCTTTCACAATCAGCATGTTCAGGCCTTCAAGTCCATTGACATACTGTACCTTAACAGCTACAAAAGGCTTGACAAAAAGCTTGGCAATCTCATCCCAGGTGGTTATCTCAACTCTGGGCGTAGTAATTTTGACCTTTTGACCAAGCAGGGCATATAGGGTTGTTGCCGATGTGCCCATGCTGATATTTCCGATTTCACCCAGGATGTCGATCTCCTCAGGCGTCAATACTATATCCTCCGTACCGGTGAAATCGGTCTTTTCTTCAGTTGTGGTCTCATCTTCAGAACTGACTCCGTTAAGAAGGGCATCAAT
>LFSK01000069.1:23931-24757 GCA_001512555.1 Clostridiaceae bacterium DTU059
CCACAGAATTTCAAAATGTCACCGGCATATACCTCCAGCTTGCCGTCAATGCTGGTGTTCAGCGGGAGAACATCCCCCACCTGGAGCATCAGGAACTCACGAACTGAGAGCTTGGTCTTCCCCAAAACTGCAATTATGGGGATAGCTGTTTCCCTGACCTTCTTTTCGATGGACTCCCTTGACTCCTGGGTTGATCCCTTCTCGATAAGGGAGAACCATAGCTTGGTGGAGAGTTTTGGCATAATCGGTTCCACCACCATATGCGGGATACAGATGTTGAAAAATCCCTCGACATCACCAATCTTTGCGGTGAAAGTAACCAGAGCCACCATCTCATTGGGAGACATCAGCTGAGCAAACTGGGCGTTGGTCTCGATTCTGTCCAGCATAGGCCTTATCTCTGTGACATTCTCCCAGGGCTCGCGCATGAGGGACAACATCTGCGTCATAAGCCTCATAAGTATGGCAAGTTCAATCTCGGTAAACCCCCTGACCCTGTCAATCCCTATTCCCTTGCCTCCCAGGATCCTGTCGATGAGGGAATATGCAATGGAAGGGTTGATTTCGAAGATGATAGATCCGGGCAATGGGTCAAAATTAACAATCCCCAGTACTGCAGGGTTTGCTATGGAATTTGTGAACTCCGAATATTGCAGGGGCTGTACGGTTTGAACATCCACCTGAACCAATGTCCGTAAATATCCGGACAAGAAATTGGTCAACAGCCGGGCATAGTTCTCGTTGATGATATTGAGGGTTCTGATATGATCCTTGGCAAACTTGCTGGGGCGTCTGAAATCGTGGTTGCGCACCTTTTTTTCTGCCG
>LFSK01000209.1 GCA_001512555.1 Clostridiaceae bacterium DTU059
CTTTTATACCTCGAAAACCTCTTGATAATGAGTTTAAGGCATGTTAGGTTTATATACAGGGCGGCACGATGTTGACAGCCCTGATGCCCGAAAACATGGTCTATGAGACTCATTGTTAAGTGAATCGTGCAATAATGCAATTAAAAATTACAGGATTAGTCTATCCTTCTTTTCCCTACAGTAAATTGACACTATCAAGGTACGGGTATACAGTGGACAATGGCAGTTGTCATTATTATAATAATAATATCGCGCAAAAACATCCATCGCCATGTGCTTTGTCTTTTTGCAAATGGGCTGGAATCAGTCTTAAAACAGGCACCAAAGGATATAATGAGGATGGTTTTTGTGCTACAACACATCGAATGTCCTATTGATATTGATTATTATCATGGGCTGATCAAAGGATGAAAGAGGAATTGGCATGAGATCCTACCGATTCAGGAATGAAAGAGTTTACCGTAGAAGAAGAGCATGGGTTATTTCGATTCTTGTGGCATTGATTGCGTGTGCAGTGTTCTTTGTTTTCTTCAGGGGTGATGATAACAGTAACAGCGCCCTTGTTACACCCACTCCCACATCCACACCTCCCGTGGCGACTGAATCTCCCTCACCCACATCCACACCGGAGCCTACACCAACCCCTACACCCGAGCCTGAAGGCACATATACAGAATCCCATGGCTTCCTTCCAGCCATCGGGTCACTTCCGCCCAGCGGCAGGATGGATGAGCTCAAAAAGATGGTAGAGGATTTTGTCAGCCAGCAATCCGGACGGTACGGCGTGACCTTCATAGACCTTGCCACCGGAGAGTCCTTTGGGGTTCAGGATAAGGAAGAGTATATCGCGGCCAGCTCAACCAAGCTGCCGATGGTTCTGCTCCTGTATATCAGGATGGAGGAGGGAGAAGTGAACCCTGACATGCTCCTTGAGTACAAACCTGAACATCTTGAATATGGGACGGGCATAATCCAGAACTCCCCTTACGGGACAGAATACACAGTCCTCAAAACGGCGGAACTTGCCATAAGAAAGAGCGACAATTGCGGCATAAATATGATCATCGAGCTTTTGGACATAGAGAACATCCGCCAGTACATGGTCGACCTTGGCGGCGTGGTATACTATGACAGGCGGCATCGTTCATGCCCCTATGATATTGCCCTCGCATCACAGGAACTCTACAGGCGGTATTTAAATAATCCTGAGGCCTATGAGAAGCTGATCGAGGACCTGGAGAACACCGACTGGCGTGACCGTATCGATGCTCTTCTGCCCGACCATGTTCCTGTGGCGCACAAGATCGGCACCCAGACACGTACCGTCAATGATGCGGGAATCGTATTTGCGTCCCATCCGTATGTCCTTTCGGTGATGACCGATAACGTGGACGTTGGAACAGCCTGCAAAAAGATAGCCGAACTGTCAAAGATGATCTATGACTTCGTTGAAGAATACGCTGCAGCCCCAGCCGAATAATAGTCAGGAGGAATACCATGTATCGCAGAAGAAGACGCAGGCTTAACAAGACAAGGTTTACCATGTTTATATTGCTGCTGACCCTTATCGCGGCTGCAGTCATATATTTATTCAAGGGCGGTCTTCCCTGGAACAGGGACGGGTCCACGGATAATATAAGTCCAACCCCTTCCGGTCAGGTCTATCAACCGGGGAGCAGTTCCGAACAACCCACCCCAACCCCTGAACCAACGCCCTGGCCTACCCCGGAGCCCATGCCCGAGGAGAGCACCGACACTGCGATCCTTAAGGTTTCCTGGCAAACACCGGCGGTTTTCGACGGACCCAACGCCTTTCCCGAATCGGCCTCTGTGACACCCGATGGAAGGATAAAGTATTGGGTGTTCCAGAATAACAAGCCAGTAACCGGGTATAAGCCTGACTACGAGATTTCCTTCGGCACTCCCGATCAGTACGCTGCTCTGGAAGGTATCACCGCTTTCAGGGGTAACCATTACCGCGATACAGCCTCCTGGGGAACCCGGGATGTGAGGGAAAAGAAACTGGAAATCGTATGGACTCATGATATGGGAGCCATCACGGCTCACGGCAGCTACTGGCCTGGAACGGGCTGGACAGGGCAGCCCCTCATCGTCCATTGGCCTGAAACAGAAAGAAACCTCATGAACATCAAGCCCGAGATGAAGGAAAAGGATCTGGTGGAGGTCATCTATCCGGCCATGGACGGCAACATCTATTTTCTGGATCTGGAAACCGGCAAGCCCACCAGGGACAAGATTGAGGTAGGCTTCCCCATGAAAGGAACCGGTATGGTGGATCCCAGAGGCTATCCCATACTCTATACGGGAATGGGGATCAATGAGAACAATGGTAAATTTACTGAGTTTAAATACAATATCTTCAGCCTGATCGACCAGAAGCCCATGTATTCCATTTTCGGACGTGATCCCATGGCCTTCAGGGAGTGGGGTGCTTTTGATGCATCTGCCCTGGTGGACGGAAAGACCGATACGTTCTTGGAAGTAGCCGAAAACGGTCTGATATACAAGGTGAAACTCAATACACGGTATGACCGTGAAGCGGGGACCATTGACATTTCACCGCAGCTTACCAAGTTCCGTTATGAGGATACAAAAAACCCCGAGCAGGGTATCGAAAACTCCCCCGCTTTCTATAAGAACTACATGTATTTCTGCGATAACGGCGGAACCTTCATGTGCCTTGACATCAACACCTTAAAGCCAGTCTGGATCTATGATGTGGGTGATGACACCGATACCACCACGGTGATCGAGGAAACACCCGAAGGCGTATTCCTGTACACGGCAAATGAGATCGACAAGAGAAGCCAGAACAACAGCAGCCCTACAGCGCCCTGCAATATACGCAAGTTCAACGCGCTGACTGGGGAACTGATCTGGCAGAAGGACTATGAATGCTACTATCAGTTTTATATCAACGGCGGTTCCCTTGGAACACCCATCATGGGAAAGAACGACATCTCCGACCTGATCATTTTCCCCATATGCTTTACCGGATCAACAATGGACGGCAAACTGGTAGCACTGGACAAGAAGACTGGCGAAGAGGTATGGGCGAGAAATCTTGCGGCCTACAGCTGGAGCTCCCCTGTGGCCTTTCAGGCAAATGACGGTAAGACCTACGCTGTGTTCTGCGACTATAACGGCGACCTGCATCTTTTTGATCCGAGAACCGGAAAGGATCTGGATGTCATAAGCCTTGGGAGGAATATAGAATCCTCTCCGGCAGTTTACAATGATATGATCGTTGTTGGCTCATACACACCGAAAATATACGGAGTCCGAATAAAGTAAAGAAGTTGTCAAGCCCCCATCGCCTTGACAGTTCAGGAGGGTTTATAATGAATCGAAGAGAACGCAGAAGCGGAAACTATAAAATTTTGGTTACAGTGCTCGTGGTGAGCCTGGTGGTGCTTATTGCTCTATTGGTTTTCCAGGACAGGCTGCCTTGGGTAGAAAACGGTAATGCCAGCGTTTCGCCCACACCGGAGGCGCCTTCTAAAATCCCGCAGACACCGGCACCAACCCCTACGCCAACCCCTACTCCTGAGCCCACACCCACACCCGAGGTGACAGACCCGGAGGCTCTGCTTCTGGATTGGCAGGATCCCCCCTCCTTTGTGAGCAGAACCGAGGGCAACAACCATGCTGTCATCAAGAAATATGCCGATGGTGCCACCATCCAGTACCAGGTTCTCCAAAACGGGAAGCCCGTGGCATATGTTCCGGACTATACCCTTGCCTTCGCATCGGACAGGGCCTATTCTCAGGTGGAAGGCATTACAGCTTTTCGTGGTAATAACTACAGGAATTCCGCCTCCTACGGGACAGCCGATGTGGTGGAGAAGAAGCTTGAAATCGTATGGAGCCAGGATACAGGCGCAATAGTAGCCGCCAACAGCTTCTGGCCAGGTTCAGGCTGGACGGGGCAGCCACTTTTGGTTCATTGGCCCGAGGATGTCAAAAACCTCATGAACATATATCCTGAGATGAAGAACAAGGATTTGGTGGAAGTGATCTACCCGATCATGGACGGCAATATCTATTTCTTGGATCTTGAAACAGGCCAACCCACCCGTGAAAAGATAAGAATCGGCTACCCTATAAAAGGTACCGGTATGATTGACCCCAGAGGGTATCCTTTGCTCTACACCGGTATGGGTATACGGGAAAACAACGGTCAGTTCACCCAGTTCAAGTTCCGGGTTATCAACCTCATAGACCAGACCGAAATCTTTACCTTTCCGGGCAACGATCCCAATGCATACCGTAACTGGGGAGCCATGGATTCATCGCCCATGCTGAACTGGCAGACCGATACCCTTATCCAGCCCATGGAAAATGGAATGATCAATAAGATTAGAATGAATACCAGCTTCAACCCTGCCTCCGGCACCATTTCTGTAAACCCGGAGATAACCCAGTACCGATATAAGTCCTCATACGGTCCCAACAGTTCGGATCAGGGGATTGAAAGCTCAGCGGCATTTTATCGGAACCTTATGTATGTCTCCGATAACGGCGGAACCATCCAGTGCCTGGACATCAATTCTCTGGAACCGGTATGGATCTTCGATGCCGAGGATGACACCGACAGCACCATGGTCATTGAGGAAGAGGAAGATGGTGTGTTCATCTACACCGCCAATGAGGTGGATAAGCGCTGTGCCAATACCAACAGGACTACTGCCCCTGCCAGTATAAGAAAGTTCAACGCCCTGACAGGGGAACTGGTCTGGCAGAAGGATTACACCTGTTACTACCGTTATTATATTAACGGCGGCGTACTGTCAACGCCCATTATTGGAAAGAACGATATAGACAATCTGGTCATATACCCCATATGCTTTACCGGATCATCAATGGACGGTAAGCTGGTGGCCCTGGACAAGAAGACCGGTGAAGAGGTATGGGTTCGGGATCTGTCGGTCTATAGCTGGAGCTCGCCGGTTGACTTTATGAGTTCTGACGGCAAGACCTATGTCCTGTTCTGTGATGCCAACGGTGATATGCATCTCATTGACCCGAAAACCGGAGAGGATCTTGATGTGGTATCACTGGGAGCAAATATCGAATCCTCGCCGGCTGTTTACGGCAATATGGCCGTGGTGGGTTCCTACGCTCAGAAGATATTCGGCGTACGCATTAAATAATGCAGGGAACAGTAGTATGTCATTGCGAGGAGGCAAAGCCGACGAAGCAATCTCGTAGATCGCCGCGCTCAGCCGCGCTTCGCTCGCAATGACAGTCTGGATGTGGGATGCGGGAAGTGAGATGTGAGATGCAAGAAGAGCTTTGAGGTCTGAGATTGCGGCATTTCGCTGTAGCTCCGTTCGCAACGACAATTCGGTACGTCATTGCGAGGAGGCAAAGCCGACGAAGCAATCTCGTAGATCGCCGCGCTCCACTTCGTTCGCTCGCGATGACATACTTATGTTTCGTAGACGTGCAGCACAGCGACCGGGCTTTACGGGATCTCTGGATATATTCTCCACGGTAGTTAAACATACGGCATGCATGAAAGGATCCCGTAAAACAAGGGCACATTGCGATAAAGGCGTTAAAACACCTGTGTGAATGA
>LFSK01000092.1 GCA_001512555.1 Clostridiaceae bacterium DTU059
GGGTCAAGCGGGTTGATAGCCTTTGTAAACAGTTTTTCAGCTTACGGTGTGAAAAAGGTGACAAAGGCTGATATTGAGCATGCCGCAAACTGGCATGAAAGATATGGATTCGACTGGGTATTGGAAGTGGAGGACCAGTACAAAGTATTAACTCCCGAGGGATCGGAACTGTTCATCGGGTGTCAGATACTCATGGTGAACAGATCGGCCCCTTCTGTACTGACCATGCAAGGCCCTTACAAGGGTGAGGCAATGTTTCTCTACGGGGGTGTCGAAACCAATACCGGGGCATTTGTTGAGGGTATGGAAGTGCCTTTGGTATTCGCTTATCGCGAAAGCGACATGAATGCCGGATTAACTTTGTACCCTGTCTTTTCAAAAGAAGAGGAAGAGAGCGGCCTGATACGGCTGAACCTGAAGGATTTTGTCGGGAAAGGCATATTCAATCTTACTGTTGATATGATTGAATTCATGGGAGAGGAATTCGATGAGGACCACGAGGGGTTTGTGGAGGATGAATCTGAACCCTGCCCGGTATCAGTAATTACCAGAGGTCCCGTTGCCTATGCAACCATATACTATCC
>LFSK01000186.1 GCA_001512555.1 Clostridiaceae bacterium DTU059
TATATTTATCAAATATTGTTCAAGATTTCGGTTTTAATTCCAGAATCCAGCATTTCCCCCTGCTTTGAATCCAGAACTTCCTGAATGATGCGAGTATTTTTCATAATCTTCGCCAAACCGCATAAATCTATAACAACCCAGGTCAAAAGTTCCTTTTCCTGTATATGTTCCAGGGCTCTGCGGTAGCAAGAAACCGCTTCGGGATAATCGCCGCGAATCTTATAGTCCAGAGCGGCATTCAGCAAATCATTGACATTATCCTGCACGATGAGGTATTCATCATCTCCAATTTTATCAATATTTTGCACCGTGTCAACCTTTTTCGCTACGATTTCAGCTGCTTCAGACAGTATTTGTTGATCCTCATAAGAGGGCTCAGGCTGCGTCCACTGGCTCTCATAGGGCACTACGGGCTGCATCTGCTGGCTCTCATAGAGCGTTTCAGACTGAACCAGCGGCTCCTCCTGAGGTGTTTCAGCCACCATTTGCTGATCCGCACAAGGCAATTCAGACAGCTCTTCCATCCCCTCATGGGATGCTGCCGACTCTGCACTGGCATCCTCGGCGGATCCCAGGTATCCTGAGGCTTTTTCCTCTTCTTTCGTCTTATTTGTTACGATGATATGGGCCAGATACAGAACAACAGCTGCCGCAAATGCAAGAGATGCGAAGGCTGTCACCAATGAAACCGTAACTGAGAGTCCGGCACGGTGGTAAAACAGCCTTGCCGCGACAGGCACCAGCAATGAGATAAGGATGGCAGTGGCTGTGCCGTATAATAGAGCCCGGATGGTGGTTCTATCTGTTTGACCCTTCCATTTGAGGAAGAGCCAGGCCACCAATCCTGTAATCAGTATGGCAGGTACAGCATAGAAGCTGTATTCCAAATACATATCAACACACTCCATCTTTTGTAGAATAATGCCCGTACAACAGCACCACTTCTATTTATATCGGTTTATTAAACCGTAATATTAACTGCTGATGGGCAAGTAAACAGCCAAAAACTCAGGTGACAGGCCTATTCTGCGAAATAATCATCTATCCCCTTCTTGAGGGCCTTCGCGATTTTTTCCTGATGATCAACTGTCCTGAGGAGCGCCTCCTCCTGAGAATTTGATAAGAAGCCGCATTCCACAAGAGTTGTGGGTACCACCAAATCCCTGAGGATGACGATACGTTTCTGCTGTACAAGTGCCTTTCTGTTATTGGAAGGATCCACATTCTCTCTGAGAGCATCCTGCACGCACACTGCCAGGCGTTCGCTTTCTGCCGATCCGGGCGGATAAAATGCTTGCGCACCGTAGTATTTCGGATCTTCAAACTTGTTGAGGTGAATGCTGACAACAATATCAGCACCTGAGCTGTCTATGAGTTTTCTTCTGCCTGTCAGATCCTGCCTTCTTTTTTCTGTGATGTTCTTTGTTCCAGGCTTGTAGTTGAGGACATCCTCCTGACGTGTCATAATGACGCGGTAATCATCCTCTTCAAGGAGTTCTCTAAGTAGTTGAGCTATCCTCAAGTTGATGTCCTTTTCGGCAATTCCGGAATAATTACTGACCGCACCCGGATCCTCGCCCCCATGCCCCGGATCAAGAATCACTGTGGCCTTGTATTGTCTATTTGCCGCCAGTACCATCGGGTCACTTGATCCATCCAGACTGAATACAGCTATGGAAAGGAACAGTATGAGCAGTATCAGCACTGCATTTCTTCGCTTGATCAGTAATATCATCCATATCCCGTCCCTGTCTTGTTATTCGTATTTAACATATTCAGGGACAGGTTGGCCATATCACAAAAATGTGTATGTTCGTCCTATGCTTTTTTATCCCTTTTTGTGCCCAGGGTCTTTTTCAGCCAGGTGGTAAGGTAAAACTTATTATATCCCGCAAAATACCCTAAAAAGGCCATGACGATGATGGTGACAAGGGATGCAAAATAGTGATAGATCTCATTCCCAAGGAGTCTGGCCAGCCAGTACAGCGGCCCGGACACCAACTGGAATATGCGCCTTTTAAGGATCTCAAAGGGCTCATCGATCCTGATGGCAAGAGCGATCAGCTGTATGATCAGTATGGGAATAACCCCGATGGTGCCATAGAGCAGCCCCTTGAATTTAGAGGGATTGATATTATACTGAGGCCTGCTTTCTTTTACACCCAAGCTGCGCATCTCGTTATAGACCCCATAAAAAAGTATCAGAAATGTGAAAAAGGAAAGCCAGGGCATAGCTTTCGGAGTATTTTCCCGTGCCAATCCAAAAACGCTCGCAGAAAACACACAGATAAGAATGAATGCCGTAATATAGCTGGCTGTTACCTTNNAGTGACCTTTTTACAATTGAAGAAAACTTATTATCCATCTCTCGCCTCTCGTATATTTATATGGATATGTTCCCAGAACAAACATGTCAGAAGATACTCCATTTGTACAGAGCATCAGGCTTAATCAGAACACCTGATGCTATTCTTCGGTTATACCCAGATCTTCAGCTTCAGCCTGCTGGTTGGCCGCCTTCAGCATGGAAAACAGTGTTTTCAGGATGGCTCCTGTGCCTAAAAGCCAGATAGCTGCATTCAAAAGAAAACCTAAGGCATTAACCCCAGGAATGCCTCCAAGCAAACTAAAAACAAGCTTGGCAGCATTGATGACTATCAGACCTGATGCAAGCTTTGCCGGAATGCTGTCGGTTCTGCCTGCAATCATATCGCCCAGCCATAACGAGACAGGGATGTCTGCGAACACAACAGTTACCAGACCGAAGAAAATGAAAACAAGACTGGTGAATCCAAGAATTGATAAATCAAGGATTGTCATAACCAGAAGAACAATAATCAACAGCAAAAGCAAGCCGCCAACAAAGGTTCCCAATGTGGCAATGCCAATCCCGGCGGCTGCAACAGGTTTTTGAGATATGAATTTTCCCGACTGGACGAAGAATCTGGGGAAAAGCTTGAACAGAAGAAGTGCAAACAAGTAGTAGACCACCAGTGTTATGATCCTCTTAATGATGCTCATCACGTCGAACCTTCGACCCTGTTCAGGAGCCGGGCTGGTTTTTATAAACTCATAGTCCTGCACCTGAGCATAACTTGGCAGATGGAATTCGCTTTTACCCTTATAGGTCAGCTTTCCGTTTATCACTGTCCCGGGAAGGATGTTGAAACTTCCCTGCTCGGCTAAGTCGTGAATATTCACATCACCATTGTAGACACCAGCAAGGGTAATATCGGTGCCATAGATATGTGTATCCCCTTCCACAGTCCCAAGACTTTTTACTGTATTTCCGAACAAGTAGGCATTTCTGATCACAGAAGAGGTATTATCCAGTATGCAGCTGGAGCCCATCAGCATTGCATTTCTGGAAATACGGGAGGATACGCTTATGTTGGTGCCCGCAAGTCTGATGCTGCCACCTACTTCACCGCCAATATAGATATCGGGGGCAAAGGCTATGATATCACCTTCAACCGAACCTCTCACGGTCAGCCGTTGCGATACCGACAGGAGATCCCCTTTAATCGTTCCGTCATTGGTAACCGAATAACCTTCTACAATAAAATCATTTTCATGGATTTCTCCGGTATTGACTGCAGGATTGTCGTCTGCAGCCAGGACGATAACCGACCCTGTCAGCAGAAGGATTATAAGAAATACGACCACCATACGAGAATGCTTTCTCTTCATTTTATCGTCCTCCAATATGCTTGGCTAATACCCTTTTTCCTCAATTGCCTTGAGATTAATACGATGATACCTGCAAACAGTGAAAACCCCACCATCATCAGGATTCCACCCAGATACTGAGTGTTGAAGAGAACATTGGAAACAGCTGCCACGGACTGGCATACCTTGTAGAAAACCGTCAGTGTGCGGGCGGCTTTGTCAATAAGGATCACGGGACCGGACATATAGAGTTTGTACAGGAGATAAGCCAGTAATCCTGCAAGCAGTGCTGCGGGCAGAACAACGTAAGGAAGGATAGCGGCTGTCTCTTTTCGCCGGGCATCACAGATCCTCTCCATCACTTTTCGTTCAGTGGATTCGGGTGCAACAGGCCTTGATCGCTCCAGTTCCTGCACAACGGTGTGAAGGGAAGCTTCCTGTCTTCGGCATTCAGGGCATATCCTCAGATGATTCTCCAAGATCATCGAATCCCGTCCCTGAATCTCGCCGTCCATCCGGCTCATCATCAGCTCCCATGCTTTTTCACAGCCCACGAAGCCTCCTCCTCTCCGACCCCATTTCCATAATATGCTCTAAGTTTTTCACACAGCATTTTTCTTGCCCGGTACAGCCGATTTTTAACAATGCTTAGCGGATATCCAGTTATCTGACATATTTCATCATAGGACAGGGACTGCTGATGAAACAGGGTAACCACCAGTCTGTACATCTCCGGCAGGGATTCAACGGCACTTCTTACCCTGTCCTGTTCTTCCTTCATAAGGATCTCTTCCTCGGGAAGCCCGCTGCCTGTTGGTATGCGTTGGACGGCTTCCTCATCCCATGCCACAGGTGCCGAACGCATATGTTTTTGATTTACATTGATGCTGTGATTGACGGTAATTCTGGCAACCCATGTCTTAAAGCTGTATTCCGGATTATAGCGCCCAAGGTTTGCCCAGACCTTCAGAAAGACCTCCTGGGTAACATCGGCCGCCTCATCCTTGTTATGTAAAATACTCAGTGCGATACCATAAACAAGGTTCTTATACCTGGCTACAAGAGGTTCGAATGCCTCTCTCTCACCCGCCAGACATTTACGTATCAGGACAATATCGTCCATGTTGAACCTCCCGTTACATCTATCCTATACAGGAATCAGATGTAAAAGTCTGATGGATCGGCTCAAATACCAAACAGGCTGACCTGTTCATTCTCCTTATCCTCATCCCGCAGGTAGTATCCGATGGCAGGCACCTTGGCTCTGTAATACTCAGGATCTTTAAGATCCAGCTCACTCAGCGGCTTGAACCCCACGAGAGTGCTGCCTTTTTTGGATCTGAGAACCTGCACTCCCTGGGAATCCCTTGTGGCCTTAGGGTTGATCCCGGATGTATTGAATACAAGGAGCTTATCAATACTGCTCAGGGCTGCAAAATCCTGATCCTCGGCTATATAATGCATGGACACCAGCATTGAGATCTGGCTGTAGGCCTTGGTCAGTTTTTTACGGTTCAGTTTGGTAGCATAGCTTGCCAGTGGTATTTTGGCCACCTTTCCGTTCTCAAAAGCGAAGAGCATATGGCCGGCAAAATCATCGGTGGCATGCATGTAGATGATTCTTTCATCTGATTCCATATCTAATATATTGGGCAGATAATCGCCCAGCATACTTGCTTTGCTGTCCGGAAGTTCATGAACCTTCATCTTATACACTACAGCCTTGTTTGAGAACAGAAGCAGTTCAGCCTTGTTGCGGGTCTCAAATTCCATCATGATGGCATCCTCTTCCTTCAGCTTTTGTTCGCCGGAGGAACGCAGGGACACCAGTGGTATTTTCTTAATATAACCTTCCCTGGTTAAGAATAGCCGTACATTATAGTCTTCAATGAGCTTTTCTTCGGCAATGTGCTCAACTTCATCCTCATCTATGATTTTGCTTCTCCTGTCCACACCGTAGGTCTTTGAGATATCGCTCAGCTCCTCGCAGATAATCGCAAGAACCCGTTCATCACGGGCAACGATATTCTTTAAGTCCTCAATCTCCTTTTTTAATTTTTCAATATCTGAGGTCTGCCTGAGGATGTACTCCCTGTTGAGGTTTCTCAATTTGATCTCAGCTATGAATTCAGCCTGATCCTTGTCGATATTAAATCCCTTCATAAGGTTGGGGATTACCTGAGCATCCTT
>LFSK01000103.1 GCA_001512555.1 Clostridiaceae bacterium DTU059
ATCCGCACATACATCACCGAAGCAACAAAGGTCAGACTTATTGTCTCCTACGACGTATATGTGGATGGAGATCCTCAGCTCAGAGCCAGGGGGTTTACAGAGCATGCCTGGACTTCTTCGGATCTGAAGCCTGTTAATCTTTCAAAATACAGACCAGATGTCTATGAACGGTTGATCCCAATGTTTAATGAAGCAACAGGAGTAAAACCCGAAAGATGAGTATGATATTCAAACACATTCCTAACTTGCTTACAATATTGAGGGTGGCAGCAGTTCCGGTTTTCTATGTGTTGATGAGGGACGACAGAATAACTGCCGCGGTATGGGTATTTCTGCTAGCCGAGTTTACCGATGTGCTTGACGGAATAATTGCAAGAAAATTCAACCTGGTAACACCCTTTGGCAAAATAGCCGATCCGGTTGCCGACAAGATGATGCAGCTGACAGCGTTGTTTGTATTGGGCGGAAAGGATATGATTCCCCATGTCATTCCTTATCTGGTTCTGTTCAAGGAGCTGTTCCTCCTGATTTCAGGACTCTATCTGATCAGAAAAAATATTGATATGTCATCCAAATGGTTCGGGAAGCTTACGTCGGTCCTATTCTTTGTTGCCATCATGATGGCTTTTCTCGGAGTTTCCAGGAGTATTACCGATGTGATGCTGTGGATATGCGTGGGCATGGCTGTGTTCGCATCCATCATGTATATCAGGAATTACTTTAAGCAGGTGGAGAAAAAGCAAATTGAGAATAAGACGATGTCTTAAGGTTTCTGGAGATATTGGGTTCATCAAAAAAAGCGGGATTTAATCCCGCTTTTAGCATTTTAATTGCAGCATCCGCCGCCAAGAAGACCCCTGTCCCAGAACAGACAAAGGAATATAAGAATAAAGAATAATACGGTGCAATCGCTTCCAAAACCGGTTCTTGCTCCTAAGACATTATCCATAACGGCACCTCCTTCCGGGAAAAGTCAATTCACCAACCTTGTCAACAGGGTGATATGTTGGAGCAGCCGCCCCTATCCCAGAAAAGCAGCAGGAAAAGGATGATGAACATAAGAACTTCGCAATTGTCACCCAAACCTTTAAAGAATCCCATATAATAACCTCCCATGCCATTTTGAACTCAATACATTCTATTCCAATCCATACAAATGGGTTACAAGACAGGTCATGGGATTTCGAACAAGCAATAGGAAGCGTCTTTTGGACCTGCCTTATCAATAAAACTAGCCATGTTTGATTTTTAAATAATGGGCAGGTGCCATCCCATATACCGTACTTAAAATCCTGGAACAACCCCAGCGCTTTGTGTTCTATGTTTCAGTAATCATGAATAGGATAAGACTGTGGATTGGACATAATGGGGGAATTGTTTGTGAAAGATGGGTCATACACTTCAAACAGCAACACAGGGGATTATTTCAAAAGCCTGCTTAAATGCGTTGCCGTTTCATTCATCCTCACCTTTGCGATCCTCGTAATTGCAGCTCTTCTTCTTTGTTTTACCGATTTTCCTGAGAAATACACTCTTCCATCGGCTATCGCAGCCACGGTGCTGGGAGTTCTGGCCGGCAGCTACAAGGCTGCCAGAAGGAATCAGGACAGGCGCATTTTATCGGCATTGATACTGGCTGTGATATATGCAATCATGGCCTATTTCATCGGATGCCTTGTTCAGGGAAAAATCATGATCAGCAGCAATACAGCGCTCTTTGCAGCAATTGTACTGATTACGGCGGCTATCGGAGGAATTCTGGCTGGCAGGACGAAAAAGCCCACCAGCAAGTACAAGGGCGGTTCAGGGATGCTTCCTCAACGGTTTAAAAAGGGAAGTACAGGGTACAAATTGGGAAAGAGCAGTTAACCCGTCTTATGGACGCCCTCAGCCATATTATGTCATTGAATTTGAACAGGGGATAAGTTATAATAAGGATGACAGGGGATGATTGTCTCTTGTCGTTTTTATATTGAAAAGGCGCTTGCTGTGTGCATTTGGACATCAAGAGCCGGGTAAGATATGAGAAGCAGACAGAATTTCTTACATCTTTATATAGGTGAGGGAAAAGGGAAGACCACGTCTGCCGTAGGCATGGCGATAAGAGCTGCAGGATGGAACTGGTCGGTTTTGTTTTGCCAATTCCTGAAATCTGCTGATACCGGAGAACTGATGATCATGAAGGGACTGAAGGACAGGATCACGCTGTTCCGTCCCGCCATGAGGCATAAAGGTTTTTTATGGAATCAGACTCCTCAGCAACTGGAGGAAACCAGAGCCGATCTTAAGCAGGGTTTGAACCAAATCATGGAGATGGTTGAGAACCAGTCCTTCGACATGATTGTGATGGATGAGCTTTTAGATGTACTGCATACAGGCCTCATTCCTGAGAGCCATATATGCAGTTTGATTTACCAAAACCCATCCGAATGGGTTCTTACCGGGAGAACAGCATCTGAAACCCTTATGAACCAGGCCGATTATATTACCCGGATGGAACCTGTCAGACATCCTTTTCAAAAAGGACTCAAGGCAAGACAAGGGATTGAGTATTGATCTTCTGCCTGAAAGCCTGGGTATGTCAGTAAATCCCTTATGTGATTACGGGAACAAGCTTCTCACTTCTGTATCGAAAGGAACACTGCAATGGATAAAAGGTATAAGGCTATTTTGGCAGTATTTGTTATATTATTGCTGATTTCCGGCATCCTATATCTGGCATTCAGAACACAGCCGGGACCCGATATGTCTCAAAACACACCCACCCCTGAGGCATCACCAACGGATATTCCAGAGCCATCTCAGGAACCTGTGGAAACACCAACAGAAACGCCCATAGAAACACCTGAGACAACTCCAGAGGTTACGCCTGAGCCACAGGATGAAAGACCTGGCCAACTGATCCGGACCGATTATGAAGACTTCCTGCCCAATGAATCGGGAGAAATCCCCATCATCATGTTTCATCGGTTTGTGGAAGAGTATGATGGGTCGGACAAGGAGTATACCACCACCTTCAGTGAATTTGAGGCTATATTGGAGACCTTGTACAACCAGGGCTTTCGGTTGATCAGCATGCGTGATTTCATCGAATGCAATATAGACGTGCCCGCGGGCACAATGCCCATGGTGTTTACCTTTGACGACGGCACACCGGGACAGTTCAACCTGATTGAAGAGGATGGGATCCTCAAGGTTAACCCCAAATCCGCGGTAGGCATCATGATGGCATTTAACGAAAAGCATCCTGATTTCGGGCTGAAAGGCATCTTCTATGTCAATATGGATATTGGCGACAATACCTTCAAAGGTGCCGGCACCCTGGAGGATCGTTTCCGGTTCTTACTGGATAATGGGCTTGAGCTGGGAACACACACCTGGGGACATGTGAACTATAAAACACAGGTAAAAACTGCGGAACAGGTTATAGAGAGTCTTGGCAAAAACCAGGAGGCCGCATATTCCGTAATCCCCGATCTTGAGTTTTATTCATTGGCGCTGCCCTACGGCAGTATTCCAGGATCTGATGAACTCAAGGCACTTTTGAGGGAAGGAACGTACAAAGATATTAGCTATGAACATAAAAGTATCATGGCGGTTGGATCAAACCCATCAAAGCCAACCATTTCTCCAGATTATAATCCGGGCTATGTTCCAAGGATCAGGATGCAGGGGATGGAGCCGGTTATCCAGGATCTGACCTGGTGGCTTCCGAAGATGACACCCGAAAGGATGTTTGTCAGCGACGGCGACCCCAATACCATAGTGGTTCCTGAAAGCAGGAAGGACAGGGTGGATGAATCCAAGCTCAACGGAAAAACTCTCATACAGTACTAGAGCGGATCTGCATCAACTGGGAAACATTGATTATTTTTAATAATTGATGTACAATATGATATAAGGATGGTATTTTTATCTTTCTTGATGCACTCTGTCGCTCTGTATGTCCAGAGTCTTTTTATCATGCTTTTTTGAAGGAGGTCTTTATAAATGTCACTTAGGGAATCCAAAAACCTGGAAAAACAAATGGAAGACAACGAAGTAAAAAAGAAGGCTATCAAACTGGTAATTGCTCACCTTAAGAGAAAGGTATCTAAGGAATATATGGGAATCGAATACCTGGTTGCATGGCTGGAGGAAATGGATGAATTACTTAAGGCAGAGGATTTTGATATCAAGGAATACCATCGCATGAGAAGACAACTGAACAGTGTTATAGAAAGCACTCTGGACGAAGAGATGCGAACCAAGCTCAGAAATTCATGGTATAGTTTCGGAAGAGCCCTGGAGAAGAAAGCAGGGCCTTATTAAAAACCCCGATTGTTATAATCGGGGTTTTTAATTTGGTTACGATGCATCATAAATTCCGATGTCATCGTGGAGGGAGAAGCAAATATATATAGACTTGTATATCACTGTTTCTGTTCATCAAGAAAGGCTTTTCCGCTCTCAATGGAAGCCAGTACACTTTCCGCGGCAGGCCCGCCGGGAACCTTTCTTCCATTGACGCAGGCATCAAGACTGATCTCATCATATACATCCTTTGAGATGTGCCCGGAGAAACTTTGCATCTCTTCCAAAGTGAGATCCTCCAAAGCTATTTTTTTCTCAATGCAATAGGCTACCATCTTGCCCACAATCTCATGACAGTCGCGGAAGGGAACACCCTTTTTCACAAGATAATCTGCCAGATCTGTGGCATTTGTAAAGCCTCCTTTGGCGGCCCTTAGCATACAGCACTTGTTTATTTTCATGGTATCAAGCATCCTGGTGAAAACCATGAGGCAGCCCTTCACTGTATCCACCGCATCGAACAGGGCTTCCTTATCCTCCTGCATGTCCTTGTTGTAGGCCAGGGGAAGACCCTTCATAACGGTGAGGAGGGACATGAGGCTTCCAAAGACCCTTCCGCTCTTGCCACGCACCAATTCTGCCGCATCCGGGTTTTTTTTCTGGGGCATGATGCTGGAACCGGTGCTGTAGGCATCATCAAGTTCAATAAAGCCGAATTCAAGAGTACTCCAAAGGATGATCTCCTCACTGAAACGGCTCAGATGAACCATGATAATGGACAGGCAGGAGGCAAGCTCAATGGCAAAATCCCGGTCACTGACACCGTCCAGACTGTTTTCGGTAATCCGGTCAAAACCCAATTCCTCAGCCACCATCATCCGATTGATGGGATGGGTGGTGGAAGCAAGGGCGCCGGAACCCAGGGGCATTATGTTCACTCTTTTGTAGCAATCATCAAGCCTTTCCATGTCACGTCTGAACATCTGGAAGTATGCTATGAGATGGTGTGCAAGGGTGATGGGCTGAGCCCTCTGGAGGTGGGTATAGCCGGGCATAATGGTGTCAATATTTTTTTCAGATAGTTTTAAGAGTATGCTCCCAAGGTCAATCAACAGGTTTTTAATAGCTTTGATCTCATCCCGGAGATACATACGAAAATCAAGAGCCACCTGGTCATTGCGGCTTCTGCCGGTATGCAGCTTTTTTCCCACCTGGCCGATCCTGTCAATCAGGATGTTCTCAATATTCATATGAATATCCTCGGCAGCCACATCAAATTCGATTTTGCCCTTCTCAATATCATCAAGGATCTCAAACAGAGTTTTCCTAATTAACTGAGCATCAGCCGAAGATATGATACCGCACTCCCCAAGCATTCTTACATGGGCTGCGCTTCCCAGGATATCCTGACGATACATCCTGCTGTCAAACCTTATGGATGCATTAAAATCATCCATCAATGAGTCTGTTTCTTTTTTAAACCTTCCGGCCCAAAGCTTCATGTTTTTCCTCTCCAATGCTTTTTCGCTTGCAAAACGCCTTGTCGTTGCCGGAAGACAACCAGTTTGATGGGGGGAGAATCCATACAGGGGCTGCTTCCGGCAACATAGGCTTAATCTAAGATATTATTGGCTTTTTTCATAGTGGCCTGAACCTTCATGGGAAGTCCAAACAGATTGATAAAGCCTTCTGCGTCTTTCTGGTTGTATATTTCATCTTCACCGAAGGTGCAGAGATCTTCATTGAAAAGAGAATAGGGGGATTCCACACCTGCAGGGATGATATTGCCTTTATACAATTTCAGCTTGACCTTACCGGTTACATACTTCTGAGTAACATCAACAAAGGCGGAAAGGGCTTCCCTCAATGGCGTAAACCACTGGCCATAGTAAACAAGCTCGGCAAACCTCTGAGCGACAATATCCTTATAATGCAGTGTGTCACGATCAATACAGATGAGCTCCAGTTCCCTGTGCGCTGCATAAAGAATGGTTCCTCCCGGTGTTTCATAAACACCCCGGGATTTCATACCCACCAGACGGTTTTCCACGATATCAATGATACCGATCCCGTTCTTTCCACCAATGCTGTTGAGTTCCTCCATCATCCTTATGGGGCTGAGTTTTTCACCATTAAGGCTGACAGGGATACCCTGTTCAAAGCCCAGTTCGATATATGTTGGTTCATCGGGAGCCTTTTCAGGGGTTACTGAAAGTTGCAGCAGTCTGTCATACAAGGGTTCGTTGGCAGGGTTTTCAAGCTCCTGTCCTTCATGGCTCAGATGCCAGATATTCCTGTCGCGGCTGTAATTGGATTCCTTTGTAACGGGGATGGGAATATTTCTTGCAGCAGCATAGTCTATGGCATCCTCCCTTGAACGGATATCCCAGATCCTCCAGGGAGCGATAATCTTGAGCTCGGGTGCAAGTGCCTTAATGGTCAGCTCAAACCGAACCTGATCGTTACCCTTTCCGGTGGCACCATGGGCAATTGCAACGGCGCCTTCCTTCTTTGCAATCTCCACAAGGCGTTTGGCGATAATGGGGCGTGCAAAGGAGGTTCCCAGAAGATATTTCCCCTCATATACGGCGCCTGCCTTCAGGGTGGGGTAGACATAATCGGTTATGAACTCCTCGGTCAGATCCTCTATGTAGATCTTTGAGGCACCGGTTTTTATAGCCTTCTCCTGCAAGGGTTCCAGTTCCTCGCCCTGTCCCACATCTGCCGCCATGGCGATCACTTCATAATTATAGTTTTCCTTAAGCCAGGGGATGATTATGGATGTATCCAATCCTCCTGAATAAGCGAGTACAACTTTTTCCCTGCTACTCATGAAAATCTCTCCAATCTGTGCTAATATTAATGAAAAAGGTTTATTAATAAGGTCGAGTTATAATTAATATAACATGATAAAATGCTTAATACCTTAAGATATTATAATTATACATTGTTATGAATAAATATTCAACCATAAAATTGTTGTTTTTTATCCGCAGCAGGATGAAAGGATACGAATATGATCATTATCGGAGTTGATCCGGGATTTGCTATCACTGGATATGGTGTAATAGAATACAAGAACAATAGATTTAAAACCATCGATTATGGCGTTATTACGACCGATCCAAAAACCGATTTGCCCCAAAGGCTTTGTGTCATTAACGACAAACTTCAGGCGCTTTTGGAGCATTACAAACCCGATGTCATGTCGGTTGAGGAATTGTTTTTCAATACCAATATAAAAACTGCCATAGCGGTGGGGCATGGCAGGGGTGTGGCGCTTCTGACAGCGGCAAAGGCCGGGATACCCGTCTTCGAATATACGCCTTTACAGGTTAAACAAGCGGTAGTGGGGTATGGGAGAGCAAAAAAGGAACAGGTACAGTATATGGTTAAGATTATTTTATCACTGGACAGCATACCCAAGCCCGATGATGCGGCCGATGCCCTGGCTGTTGCCATATGCCATGCCCATTGCAGCGGGATGGGCAACAGGCTCAGGATCAGACAGTGTTAGATCCAATATCCAAAATGGCACTTCTCTGTTCTATGCAGGAAGATTGTTGTTGTTACCTGTCATTGCAAGAAGGCGAAGCCTGCGTAACAAATCTTTAAAAGGTAATAAAACAGCCGGTTCTCTGGAAACCGGCTAATCATTTATATGGCTGCGGATCAAGGATTTGAACCCTGACAAACTGATCCAGAGTCAGTCGTGCTACCATTACACCAATCCGCAACATATTTAACATGACGAAAACTATTATAATATGATTATGTGAGCTTTTCAAGTATTAAATTCGAAAATTTTTGGAACAGGGTGGGGCGGAAATAAGTTCCGCCCCGTGATTTTCTATCTTTTTTCCATCATACCGGGAAGATCCATCCAAATGGGTCAGGCTTTTCGCAGTACTGAATGCCTGTCAACTCGTCATAGAGCCTTTGTGATAGCTCACCTATCCTTCCGCCGCTCAATGTCATGCGCTGATCCTTCCAGAAGAGTTCCCCAATGGGCGAGATAACTGCAGCTGTGCCAGTACCAAAGGCTTCCTTCAACAAGCCCTTTTCATTGGCATCGCAGATTTCCTGAATGGAAATCTTTCTTTCAGAAACCTTAAGTCCCCAGGATCTTAACAGCTCAATGCAGGATTTTCTTGTGATGCCGGGAAGAATGCTGCCATTTAATTCGGGAGTGACGATCTCATCACCAATAACAAAGAATACATTCATGGTACCGACTTCTTCAACATATTTTCTCTCAACACCATCAAGCCACAGCACCTGGGTGTAACCAAGTTCTATGGCCTCCTGCTGTGCCTTCAGGCTGGCGGCATAATTGCCTGCAGTCTTTGCTGCGCCTATGCCCCCGGCTACAGCACGAACATAGTTGGATTCCACATATATCTTAACCGGGTTGAGACCTTCCTTATAATAGGCGCCAACGGGTCCGGTTATGATCAGGAAATGATATGTGCTGGACGGGCGGACCCCCAGGTATGGATCGGTGGCATAAATAAAAGGCCTTATATACAGCGATGTGCCCGGTGCATCCGGTACCCAGTTCCTGTCAATATCAACCAGCTTTTTCAAGGCTTCAAGGGCCAGTTCTTCATCGATCCTGGGTATGCAGAGCCTGTCGCATGATTGATTAAGACGCTTCATATTTTCATCAGGACGGAACATAACAACCCTGTTGTCCTTGGTTCTGTATGCCTTCAGGCCTTCAAATATGGTCTGTCCATAATGAACCACCATGATGGAAGGATCATAGGCTATTGGACCATAGGGGATGATTCTCGGATCATGCCATCCCTTGCCTTCGGTGTACTCCATCATGAACATGTGGTCTGAAAAAACCTGTCCAAATCCAAGGTTTTCTGACGATGGTTTTTCCTTTGGATTCTTGGTTAATTCAATCTTTATTTCCATATCTGTCACTCTCCTTCGAAAAATATCTTACACCTTTATTCATAAAAAATCCACTTTTTTGTTGTATTAAGATTGCTGATACTGCAAGGGTTGACTAGTTTTCACATCTTGCTTCTCATATCTTGCTTTAATCTACTCACAACACAACCATAATGTCATTGAGAGCCCAGAGAAGTAGAGCGCGAAAAATCCCGGGCTCCAAAGTTGCTCCGTCAGTTTTCACCTCCCGAAATGACGTTCAGTGGAAACTTTCTGTTTACAAATTAAAAGGCAGTACATGGATTGTACTGCCTGAATGATTTGCTCAGTATTGAAGTTTAAGCAGGATTTGCTCCTGTTCCGGTTGTCGGAATCTCTTTTGACTTGCCCACCATTTCCTTGAACTTCTTGCTCATGCCCTCAAGCTTTCCATAGAGGTCATAGCTGGGCTCTGCGCCATGAGCGACTTTCAGATAACCACACATCATATTGATCATGATGATGGGATCTATAACACCCCATTTGATCACGGTGATAAACAGGATAGTAAGTATGTAGGCGATGATTCTTCCGGCAGCTCCGGCACCTGCTACGATTCCCAGGAAGATGCCATTGAAAACAAAGAAGGATACAATATAGAAAAGTACAAGGAAGACAAGGATCTTGGCACCTGTCTTTAAAACAGTCTTCCAGTTCTGTACATAGAGGACTACACCATCGCATGCGCTCTTCCAAACATTCTGCCCTTCATGAAGGAATATGTAGGCCATTATACATTCGTCAACATAGTTGAGTATGATGTCAACGAATTTATTAAGTATATTTACAATACCTTTGACACCCGGGATGAAGCTTAACAATGAGCCTATTCCGCCGATTGCCCTTTGAATCTGCCTGACGGCCCCTGCCATCAACCTGTCCAGAACGAAGAGGGCATTGGAAGCCACGAAGAATTTTTTAACCTTTGATACACCATACTGATACATGCTGAAATCTTCAGGAACCCCGCCATGAACTGCCATATCCGCGACAACGGCAACATGTGCGGCTTTGATCATGTATGCGATGTACTCGCGAAGAAGCCTGTAGATGTACCAGCCCCCACCGCCGAAAAGAGCAACTAAGATTATTGCCATGAATCCCTCCGGCTCGATAGCGCCAAGTATCTTAAGGACGATGAAAGCATAGATGCACATACCAATAAAGAATATGACATAGGCGGCAAGACGGATCAACATGAAAGGTATTGTTTTCCTCACAATAGCAGATGGTTTCATGAAGAGTCCTCCTTAATACATTATTTTGCAATACTATATCATATTATTAAATACAGCACAACAAAGAAATTAGTACAATTTAACAGAATTCCCTTATCGGCAGGTCAAATACTTTAATTTATGGCAGAGATCCATGAAAATTCCCTGAATTTCAATATCTTTAGCTGGTGTTGCGCAGTAGGCCGGGGAATGGTAAGCTTATAAAGTGCCAGAAATAATAAGTATTTTTATGGAGAGTTTGTAAATGGGACGATTATTGACCCCTGATGCCTATATTAAATCCATTTTTTCTATAAGCCCGGAAGGCCTGAAAAAAGAGGGTATCAAAGGACTGATTCTGGATATTGACAATACCCTTGTGCCCACCTATACCAGGGATGCAGATATAAAGGTTAAAACCTTTGTGGAAAACCTTAAGAAAAACGGCATCAAGGCAGCCATTGTCTCAAATGCAAAACAGGAGAGGGTGGAGCAGTTTTGCCGCCATCTCGATATTGATTATTTCTACAAGGCTTTAAAACCATTTAAGAAAGGATATCTGAAGGCTGTTGAGAGCATGGGGCTGGAACCCCGTGATGTTGCCATTGCAGGAGATCAGCTGTTTACAGATATTCTAGGAGGAAACCTTCTGGGAATGAAAACCCTTCTCATAAAGCCCATTGACCGCAACGAGCCCTTTCCCATCAAGATAAAACGTTTTTTTGAAAAGCCTTTTCTTGTGGGCAAGAACTATCGTGATAAATATTAGTGATTTGTTGTTTAGGTTGTGCTATAATCCAGATGAAAACAGTGCGGAGGGGAAGCCCATGCTGTCAATGAAAAATTATATGGAAGTTATAGTCATGAGTGCCATGGACGATATCCTTAAGGACATCAATATGTGCAAATGCGAAAAATGCAAGCTGGACATCGCTGCAAAGGCCCTGAACGATTTACCTCCTCAGTACATAGTGACCGAGAAAGGTGAGATCTATTCTAAGATCAAGAACCTGAAGTCTCAGTTTGAAGTGGATGTCATCGCGGCTATAACCAAAGCAGCCATTCTGGTTAAAAGAAATCCCATGCATGATGATCCGGCTGTGCAGTAGATTTTAGCTGCGTGGAAGAACCATATTCAGTGGATTGTGGATTATAGATATTCCTTATTGTCACAGCATAAACCCTGTGTTATAATGTTACGGGTGTTTTTAGTACACACGTTGTTCGATTTACAGTTTGTGCTTTTTTAAGTGTACTGTAAAGAGGAAGACAACGGAGGAAAAACAAGAAGGAGGACATTAGCATGTCAGTAATTTCTATGAAGCAGCTGCTTGAAGCAGGTGTGCATTTCGGTCACCAGACCAGAAGATGGAACCCGAAGATGGCTGAATACATCTTCACCGAGAGAAACGGGATCTATATTATCGACCTTCAGAAAACAGTCAAGAAAATCGAAGAGGCTTATTATTTCGTCCGCGACGTAGTTATGGAAGGCGGTAGTATTCTCTTTGTCGGCACAAAGAAACAGGCTCAGGATGCGATAAAGGAAGAGGCTGAGCGCTGTGGACAATTCTATGTCAACAACAGATGGCTCGGTGGTATGCTGACCAACTTCAAAACTATCAGGAAGAGCATAGATCGCTTGAACGAACTGAAAAAGTTTGAAGAGGAAGGCGTTTTTGAAGTGCTTCCCAAAAAAGAGGTTATCAAGCTTAAGCTTGAAATGGAAAAGCTTGAGAAGAACCTTGGCGGTATCGTTGAGATGAAAAGGCTGCCCGCAGCTCTGTTCATCGTAGACCCCAAGAAGGAAAGGAACGCCATCCTTGAAGCAAGGAAACTGGGTATCCCCATTGTTGCCATAGTTGATACCAACTGCGATCCTGATGAAGTAGACTATGTGATTCCCGGAAACGATGATGCTATAAGAGCTGTCAAGCTGATTTCCGGAAAGATTGCCGATGCAGTCGTCGAGGCAAAGCAGGGAGAGATGGGCTCTGCCGCCCAGGAAGCTGATATTGATGAAGTCCCTGTGGAAGAGGCACCTGTCTCCGATGAAGGATCCGGAGAAAACGCTGATGAAAACAAAAATATTGCAGAAGATACTGTAAAAGAGGAAGCTTAAGACGGGAATAACAGATTCAGGAGGATGATCAAATGGAAATTAGTGCAGCAATGGTAAAGGATTTGCGTGACCGTACCGGTGCAGGTATGATGGATTGTAAAAGGGCTCTGGTTGATACGCAGGGCGATATTGAAAAGGCCATTGAGATATTGAGGGAGAGAGGACTCGCCAAGGCCGCAAAGAAGGCCGGAAGGCTTGCTTCCGAGGGTATTGTAGATGCCTACATCCACGGAGGAGGACGTATCGGGGTTCTGGTTGAAGTCAATATTGAAACCGATTTTGCTGCCAAGAACGAGGATTTCAGAGCCTTTGTTAAGGATATCGCTATGCAGATTGCAGCTATGAATCCTCTTTATGTCAGAAGAGAGGATGTTCCTGCCGAGGTAATCGAGAGAGAGAAGGAAATCCTCAAGGCTCAGGCCATCAATGAAGGCAAGCCTGAGCATATCGCAGAGAAAATGGTGAGCGGCAGAATCGAGAAGTACTATAATGATGTCTGCCTTATGGAGCAACCCTTCATTAAGGACGGTGACAAGACCGTTGAGGAGGTACTCAAGGAGAAAATCGCTCTCATCGGTGAGAATATCAGTGTTCGCAGATTCGCCC
This sequence comes from Clostridiaceae bacterium DTU059, assembly GCA_001512555.1. Lineage (GTDB taxonomy): Bacteria > Bacillota > Clostridia > DSM-8532 > DSM-8532 > Thermoclostridium_A. The sequence continues at coordinate 13,183 of LFSK01000103.1, forward strand.
GTTTTGAGATGGGCGAAGGCTTGGAAAAGAAGAACGAGAACTTCGCTGAAGAGGTTGCCAAGCAGATGAAATAATTGGCTTAAAGGGTATTTTGAAAATTCAAAATACCCTTTTGGTATACATCTAAAGCCGTCATCAATACCATTTACATTTAATATGTTTTGGAGGCAGTTATGGATCTAAAGTACAGGCGTATAATGCTAAAGATCAGCGGAGAAGCCCTTTCTGGAGAAAAGGGTTTTGGGATTGACCAGACCATACTCAATAATATCAGCTCCAAAATTAAGGAAGCCCATGATATGGGTGTTGATATCGGCATAGTGGTAGGAGGCGGCAACTTCTGGCGGGGCAGAAGCAGTACGGGAATGGATCGTACAACTGCCGACCACATGGGAATGCTGGCAACCGTTATCAACGCGCTTGCCCTTCAGGATGCCCTGGAGGAGAGGGGAGTGCCTACAAGAGTTCAGACAGCTCTGGAAATGCCCAGGGTGGCAGAAACCTATATCAGAAGAAGAGCCATCCGTCACATCGAGAAAAAGCGGGTTGTCATATTTGCCTGCGGCACAGGAAATCCTTATTTCTCAACAGATACTGCCGCTGTTTTGCGTGCAGCGGAGATCGAAGCCGAAGTCATTCTATTGGCCAAAAATGTTGATGCTGTATATGACAGCGACCCGAAACTAAACCCGAATGCGCTCAAGTATGACAGGATCAGCTTTATGGATGTGCTTAGCAAACAATTGGGCGTTATGGACTCAACCGCTACATCATTGTGTATGGACAATAACATTCCCTTAGTAGTGTTCAGTATAAGGGAGCCAGAAAACATCATCAAGGTTTTGAATGGTGTTAATGTTGGTACATTTGTAGCAAGGGAGGTCTAGTTATGACAAAAGACAGTTACAAAGAATATGAGGTAAAAATGGAAAAGAGTCTGCAGGTCTTAAGAGAAGAACTTGCAGGCATTCGTGCCGGGAGAGCCAACCCGCGCCTGCTCGACAAGGTGACTGTGGACTATTACGGAACACCGACACCCATCACTCAGCTGGCCAATATTGCGGTACCTGAAGCCAGACAGATCACCATCCAGCCTTGGGATGAGAAAATCATCAACGATGTGATCAAGGCAATACAGACATCGGATCTTGGTCTGAACCCCAATAATGACGGTAAGGTCATACGTCTGATTTTCCCGCCCCTTACCGAGGAGAGAAGACGTGAGCTTACAAAGGAAGTCAAGAAGCTTGGGGAAAAGGATAAGGTGGCCATTCGCCAGATCAGAAGAGATGCCCTGGATGACTTCAGAAAGATGGAGAAAAACAATGAGATCACCGAGGATGATCTTAAGAATGCTGAAAAGGACATCCAGAAGTTAACCGATCAATACATTGAGAAAGTGGATAAGATAGTTGATGCCAAAATAGATGAGATCATGGAAGTCTGACGGGAGTCAGACTACATAGCAGATAATTGATGACTAAGTGGATGCTTATAGCTCCACTTAGTCATTTTAATAAGAAAGTAATATGATATGAGCTCATTTGCCTAACCAAAAAACCACAACATATATCAAAACGAAATATTAACGAGCAGTGAATATAACAGTGTTATGTTGCGTTTATGGTCTGGATGTGAGATTTTATACATGTTATTGCGAGAGAAGATAACGAAGTAACGACTCAATCACGGATATCCTTAATGTATGTCATTGCGAGAAGGCGAAGCCGACGAAGCAATCTCGGAAAATTAAGATTGATTTATATTATTACAGGTGATGGGAATGTGCGGAAGGTTTTATGTAGCTGAGAAGGACCTCGATGACTTCGCTGCATTAGTCAACAGAGTGGAAAAGCATTTGCTAAAAAAGGCAGGGGAGATCTTTCCCGGTGATTATGCTCCGGTGATCACTCCAGGAGACCCTGAAGCAGGTGGTTCGGAATCGGAAACCGTTGGAAGGGAAGATCAGGTCCACGCTTTAAAATGGGGTTTTCCCACAAGCCGGGGAAGACTCATCATCAATGCCCGTTCCGAAACCATAGCGGAGAAGCCCATGTTCAAAAGACCCTTCGCCACACGCAGATGCCTGGTACCTGCAAGGGGGTTTTTTGAGTGGAAGGACAACGAAACCGACAGGAAAAAAATAAAATTCTACATTGCGCCTCCCGATTCAAGCCTGATCTACCTGGCCGGTATTTACTGGTTCTTTAAGGATGGGGAGGGGAAGCTGATTCCCAGCTTTACCATTATCACCACAAGAGCCAATGAGGATATAAGTCCCCTTCACGATAGGATGCCCGTAGTGATAGATAAGGAAAACAAGGGGATATGGCTTTATGAAGATCATCGTTCCGATGCTGTCAGGAAGCTGATGGTGCCGGCAAAGGAAGGGCTTTTGCTGCCATCACGAGCTGAATAGCCATATGAAGTTGTCATTACATTATAACAAGAGCATCTAAATACCTGCATATGTATAACACCGACTATAGTGTTGATGATGTAGTGATGTAATTACGTATTAACTGTATTTGTGGTGTACAAAAATTGTCATTGTGAGGAGCTATGCGACGAAACAACCTCGTACATCCTTAATATACGGGACGAAGTAATCCTCTTGCCGCAATCTCATATTAGGGATATCCTTTGATTGCCACGCTCCACTGCCGTTCCGCTCGCAATGACACCAAATACAGGCGAAGCCGACGAAGCAATCTTGAAAAAGGGAGAAACAACCATGAATTCGTTCAGAAAAAAGGTTTATCATACAGTGTCGCTGTTACCCAGGGGAAGGGTAGCAACCTATGGCCAGATAGCTTCGCTTTGCGGAAATCCACTTGCAGCCCGCGCAGTGGGTTGGGCTATGCGCAATGCTCCTGCATTTTTGGATCTTCCTTGTCACAGGGTTGTAAATAAAAACGGCAGCCTCGCGCCGGCTTATGCCTTTGGCGGGGAACATATCCAGCGTGGAATGCTTATTGATGAAGGTATACTGTTCAAAGATAATGGACGTATCGATATGAAGAGCTGTTTATGGATTCCGGAAGATCTAGCTGTGTCCGAAGAGCAGGGGTAAGGTCCTGATGAAAAAATGAGTATTGCTGAAAACTAAAGTTCACATTATACAAAATAAAAATTTTGTTTAATGTGGAAGGGTATGTGGTAATAAAATATCAGTGACAAATGATTACTTACGAAATTATTACCAATCTCACGCTGAAAGGATGTTTTTATGTCGGTTGTTTCTTATGATGATATGCCCGAAATTGCCATTGAGTTTCTCAATTATATGCTCATCATCAAAGGCAAATCTGAGAGAACTATTCAGGAATACTATTATGATCTTCGCACCTTTTTTCGCTATATCAAACTGACTACTCGCCCTGGATTCAAGGATACAGATTTCGATTCCATTGATGTTCGTGATATTACTTTAGATGATATAAAGAAAATCGATCTGGCCGATCTATACAGCTTTATGTCATTCACCAGCCGGATCCGTGAAAACACGGCTGTAACTCGTGCCAGAAAGGTCGCTTCCCTCAGATCCTTCTATAAATATCTGTTTTCTAAGGCGAAACTTATTGAATATAATCCTGCCGCAGAGCTTGATTCTCCAAAGGTAGTTCATCGCCTGCCCAGATATCTCAATGTGGACGAAAGTATCCAATTATTGGAAAGTGTTGAAGGTAAGAATAAGGTAAGGGATTATGCTATCCTGGTTCTTTTCTTAAACTGCGGCCTCAGATTGTCTGAACTTGTGGGAATAAACCTGTCAGACATACGCGGTGACACCCTTACAGTCATGGGAAAAGGAAAAAAAGAACGTACCATATACCTGAACCAGGCCTGTTTGGAAGCAATAGATGCTTATAGGCGCATCAGGCCTGTTGAAGGTGTTAAGGATAAAGATGCGCTCTTTCTCAGCGAAAGAAAGCAAAGAATAAGCCCGAAAACCGTTCAGTACCTTGTTAAAAAATACATAGCCGCAGCCGGTCTTGACACTCGAAAGTATTCGACCCACAAACTTAGACACACGGCAGCCACCCTCATGTACAAGCATGGAAATGTGGATATCCGCGCCCTGCAGTCAATTCTGGGCCATGAAAGCATATCTACCACTGAAATCTACACCCATTTGGATGACCAACAGCTTCGCAGGGCTGTTGAAAGCAATCCCCTATCACGCTATTCCGGCTCATCACAAAAGAAGAAAAAATAATGAGATTTATATGTCATCGCGAGCGTAGCGATAGCTAAGCGCGGCGATCTACGAGATTGCTTCGTCGGCTTCGCCTTCTCGCAATGACAGAAATAAAGTTCCTCGTAATGACATATTGATAGGTTGTCATTGCAGGCACGGAGATAGAGTACTCGGCAATTCAGAATATACTTATTCGGGCTTTGTGGCTTCTTCCAGCATGCTCAGATAACTCCAGGCATGGGTGTCATTGTCTCCGCACATTTCGGGATTAGGTTCAAGGGCAATGCAGACAGCAGGTCGTTCGGGTTTTCCAAACAACCTGCATCTATTGTCCTCTGTTAGGTTAACACACCTTTCCCCTGCCCTCTTCCCCTCAGGCATCCCGGGGATTGGAGATGATATGGAGATAACGACGCAGCATGCGCCGCAGCCTGGCCTGCATTCCATAGCCTTATTTTATAAAGACGTAATAGCCTTTGTATGCCGCATATACATCCGCCTTGCTGACCACCTCGAAGGGTGAATGCATGGATAATACCGGCACGCCCACGTCGAGCACATCCACACCCAGATTGGCAATCATCATGGCGATGGTGCCGCCGCCGCCCTTGTCTACTGCTCCCAGCTCTGTGGTATGCCAGGGTATCTGATTTTCATTGAACAGTCTGCGTATCTCTCCTACAAACTCGGCATGGGCATCGCTGGCGCCTGATTTACCCCTTGATCCGCTGAATTTTAAAATAGCAAGTCCTTTTCCAAGATATGCAGCGTTCAGCTTATCGTGGGTACCCTCAAAATTAGGATCCAGAGCTGCATTCACATCTGCCGACAGCATCTTCGATCTGTCAAGACAGGAGCGTAGCAGACGGTCGCTGTAGTCGCCCTGGGTTGTGAGCGCGCAGAGATCGGCCAGGAAGTTCTCCAAAGCTCTCGACTGAGCGCCGGTGTTTCCAACACTGCCGATTTCCTCCTTGTCAGTAAGGACGCATACCGCTGTGTATTCGGGTTTTTTGGTGTCAAGAATGGCCATCAGAGCCGGATAAGCGCATACCCTGTCATCATGCCCGTAGGCACCAATCATGCTCCGATCAAATCCCAGATCCTGAGCCTTGAAGGCAGGAACCATCTCAAGTTCAGAGGATATGAAATCCTCTTCGGTAATTCCATATTTCTCGTTGAGAATCTTCAGGATATTGAGCTTGAACCTGTCCTTGGCGTTCTTGTCAGGATCCGGACGGGATCCTACCAGTACGTTCATGGCCTCGCCCTTAAAGGCCTCGCTCAATTTCTTTTCCATCTGATCCTTTGCAAGATGGGGCAACAGGTCGGTCATAGTAAACACAGGATCGCCCGGATCTTCGCCGATGCTGATGTCTATAACAGAACCATCTGCTTTCATGATTGTACCATGAAGAGCCAGGGGGATTGTAAGCCACTGGTATTTCTTGATTCCACCATAATAATGGGTCTTAAAGAACACCATATCGGTCGATTCATAGAGAGGGTTCTGCTTGATATCCACCCTCGGAGCGTCAATGTGGGCGCCGACCATTTTTGTTCCTTCTTCACAAGGTTTCTTGCCTATAACAGCCAGCATGATCAGCTTCTTTTTTACAATGCGATAGACCTTATCGCCGGGGTTTAAGGATGCATTTTCGCTTAAACTTTTGTCAAGATCGATAAAGCCATTGGCTATGGCCAGTTCCTCGGCTTCCCGCACAAATTCCCTTTCGGTCTTGGCCTTGTCCAAAAAGGCTTTATAGCCTTTGCAGAATTTTTCTATCTGTCGTTCGCTCATGGATTTATTATCCCAGGCGTTCTCTGTTTTATAAACCAGCTTTTCCGGAGTAATCGCTGTTTCCTGAACCCTATTCTTTGGAGGTCTTCCTCTTCTTCTAACGGGTTTTTCGGCAGCTTCAACTACGGGCTCTGGATTCTTTCTCGGTCTTCCGCGTTTTCTTTTCTCTTCAGCCATATATGGGTTCTCCTTTCTATACTCTGGAATCCATGTATCCTCAAGACAATGGTATAATCGGATCAAAATTTACACCTTTTATTATACCACTTTTTATCAATGTTAATATTACCAATAAAATAAGATAATAAAGAAGCGGTCACAGCAAAACTGTGACGCGCCCAGGATCAGAAATGCGAAAGGCTTTTTATATCTTGAGTATCAGGCAGGCTAGAGGATTATACAGATCAAACCGCCGCTGCCGTCATTTATGATCTTCTGCAAGGTCTCCTGAAGCTTAAGCTGGGCATCCTCAGGCATCCTGAAAAGCTTGTTCTGAAGTCCTTCAGAAATCAGCTCATGGAGTGACTTTCCGAATATATTGGATTCCCAGAGTTTCTCCGGAGCTCCCTCAAATTCCTTCAGAAGATAATTGACCAACTCCTCGGATTGTTTTTCGGAACCAACCAGGGGAGCTATCTCTGTTTCAATATCTGCCCTGATCATATGGATGGAAGGAGCGCTTCCTCTGAGCTTAATTCCGAAACGGCTTCCCTGTCTTATTATTTCCGGGGGCTCCAGTGTCAATTCATCAATGCTGGGCGTAACCACTCCATAGCCCTTGTCTCTGACCTCAGCAAGAGCATTTGCAACCTTGGTGTACTCCGACCTTATAGCAGATAATTCTTTCAGAACTGAGAACAGGCGCTGGTCTCCATCAATCTCAAGACCGGTTTCCTCCTTGACAACCTTGAAGAAAAGTCCGTCCGACGGTTTCATTTCAAGGCTGACCTCACCCGTACCCATCTTGACGTCCTGAATGGATGTCTTGCTCAAAAATTCATATACGCTGAATTTATCCGCGGCATCATATACATTTTGCACCGTTGACCTGTCCTGGAAGGAATCCCTTATGGCAGTGATCAAGTCCTTCTTGAGCCAGTGATTGTTATCCAAAGAAAGAATCCAGCCTGGAAGGTTGAAGCAGATTTCACGTACCGGGAAGTCTAGAAGAATACCATTAATAATCCTGTTAATGGACTGTATCCCCAGATTGAGACAGTCAACAGGAATAACAGGTTTATGGTATTTATTGCTCAATTCATCGGCCATTGTCTTGGTGTCTGTGCTTTCGGGGGTAGTTGAATTGAGCAGGATCACAAAGGGCTTACCGGATGCCTTGAGTTCATTGACTACCTGTTCTTCAGCTTCTTCATATTCTTCTCTGGGAATATGGGTGAAGGAGCCGTCAGCAGTAATCAACACACCAATGGTGGAGTGGTCGTTGATAACCTTCCTTGTACCAATGGCAGCCGCCTCTTCAAATGGTATGTCATAATCATACCAGGGCGTCTTCACCATTCTTGGCATTTCGCCCTCCATATGGCCTACAGCGCTCTTAACCATGTAGCCGACACAATCCACAAGCCTGACCCGCATACTCACATTGTCGTCCATGGTCACGGTAACAGCCTCGTTGGGGACGAATTTTGGCTCTGTAGTCATGATCATCCGCCCTGATGCGCTCTGGGGTGTTTCATCTACTGCTCTTTCCCGATCATAGGAGTTTTTGATATTGGGCAAGACCAGGGAATCCATAAAACGCTTTATAAATGTTGATTTTCCGGTCCTGACAGGACCTACCACTCCTATGTATATATCGCCATTTGTCCTTTCAGCAATATCACTGTATATGCTGTACAAAGCTTCCACGGCCAATCCCCCTCTGTTAAAGCCTGAGGCACATGCACCAAAAGCATGGCCCATGGGTCAGTAATAGTATATTGGCCGTGTGGGTGAGATATGATCAATTTTATTTTTAATTTATCTTCTTTATGGATATATGAGTAAAAATAAAAGAGCGGCTGTTTAGCCGCGCTTCACTCGATCTCAATGACATGCCAAAGATATGAGAATTGTTATTTATGGTTCTCAAATGACAGCAGGCATTTGTCGGCCCTGTATTTAGTAACGATATACTCCACGGGCTGACCGTTTTTTGCAAAAAGTATATTGTTCACCCGGATGAGGGGCTGACCGGGCTGAACCTTCAAATAGGCCGCGTCCCTTTGATCAGTATAGATCACTTCAAGCACGCTTTTAGAAGTATTGGGAATCAAGGGGTATTTCCCCCTCAATATGTCATGGGAGGGCTTCTTTAATTTGATATCCTCGCAGATATCTGGAAAATGATACAGAGGAATATATGAGGTATTCAGTGAGATTACTTCGCCCCCATGATTGTTGATATATGTAATAGCAGCAAAATCGGCAGGCATGTCAGGCTTTAAGCCAAACAATTCAGACAACTTCTTGTCCTGGTCGCTGCTTATAATCTCCATAGATACAATATTCTTTTCAGCCGGATCCTTACTGTCCAGGATGGAATCAGTAAAACCAGAGTAATCCTTGATATGTATATGGGTCTTTCGGGTGGAAACAAATGTCCCCTTACCCTTGAGTTTATATAGATGACCGCTGGCTGTCAGTTCATTGATGGCCTGACGCACCGTTGGTCTGCTGATATCATATCTTTCACAGAAGTCCTGTTCCGAAGGGATTTTGGAGTCTGCCTTGAATTCACCCTTCTCTATTTTATCCAGGATGAGATTCTTCAGCTGGCAATACAATGGCACATTACTATACTTGTTTATGTCTACCATACCAAAACCCTCCACCACATAACATAATGACGTAATGACAATATAACATTAATCGATGTCATATTCAATAGGACTATTTAACTATTTTATGTTTTGAGATCCACATGAACATCCCTGACCTGGTTTTCCTTGAGCAAGGGATGGACAATTCCTTCCAGGAACTCATCCACCTGCTGGGGGCTACGCCCCACAAAATTACTGGGTTTTAAAATCCCTTTGACATCCTCCAGTGACAAACCAAAGGCCGGGTCTTCAGCAATTCTCTCTATGAGATCATTTGGCAGCCCATCATTCTTCACTCTGCTGGCTGCGGCCATGGAATGCTGTCTGATCCTCTCATGAAGTTCCTGCCGGTCTCCCCCTCTTTTAACCGCCTCCATGAGGATGTTCTCTGTGGCCATAAAGGGGAGTTCTTCCATAACATGCTTTTCAATGACCTTGGGATAAACTACAATACCGTCGGCGATGTTCTGGTAGATGTTTAATATAGAATCCACAGCCAGAAAAGCCTCAGGAATACTGATCCGTCGGTTGGCGGAATCGTCCAGGGTTCGCTCCAGCCATTGCGTGGATGCGGTGATGGCAGGATTTAATGCATTCACGATTACATACCTGGCCAGGGATGAAATCCTCTCGCTACGCATTGGATTTCTCTTATATGCCATGGCTGAAGAGCCTATCTGATTCTTTTCAAAAGGTTCCTCCAACTCCTTCAGGTTTGCCAGAAGACGCATATCATTGCTGAATTTATAGGCGCTTTGAGCAACTGCGCTCAAGGCATTGAGTATCCTCGAATCCTGCTTTCTGGAATAGGTCTGGCCTGAAACAGGTATAACCTCATGGTAACCAATTTTTTCGGCGACCAGACGTTCCAGCTTTTTGACCTTCTCATGATCCCCTTCAAAAAGGGCTAAAAAGCTTGCCTGGGTTCCTGTTGTGCCCTTGTTTCCCAAGAGCTTGAGATTCGAAATAACAAAGTCTAATTCCTCAACATCCAACAGTAAATCCTGTATCCAAAGGCATGCCCTTTTTCCTACAGTTACCAGTTGGGCAGGCTGAAAATGGGTATAGCCCAAGGTAGGCATATCCTTATAGGCCGATGCGAACCGGCTGAGTTTCAGAATAACCGAAAGGACCTTTTCCCTTATGAGTTTAAGAGCTTTATGGAAGATGATGATGTCGGTATTGTCACATACATAGCAGGATGTGGCGCCAAGATGAATGATACCTTTTGCCTTTTCACATTGAGCGCCGTAAGCACGGATATGGGACATGACATCATGACGTGTTTCTTTTTCGATTTGCTCTGCCAACTCGTAATCGATATTATCACGATTGGATTTCAATTCATCGATCTGTTCCTGGGTTATATTAAGCCCAAGCTCCTTCTGGGCTTCTGCAAGAGCTATCCAAAGGATGCGCCAGGTTTTGAATTTTGTATCGGGTGAAAAAAGTTCCAGCATCTCTTGACTGGCGTATCTTGAACTGAATGGGCTTTCGTACGAGTTTCTGGACAAGGCATGTACCTCCGGGCAAGCAAAATGTAAGTGTATCAACATGACATCACTACGTCATTACATAAATATATCATGTTCATGTAATCGGGTGCAGTAGTAATTATATAACTAAACAATCGAAAAATCCAGTAAAAAAAGAGTGAATGTAAAAGTTTATTCACTCTGTACAATTTATGTGACACAATAATATGAAGAAAGTTTAAACCAGCCGTTCCAGAGCTGCCAGCTCAACGCAGACACATAGTATTTCTATTGCCTTTTTTAGTTCATGGAGCGGCGGGTAGGTGGGTGCGATCCGTATATTGGTATCATCAGGGTCATTTCGGTATGGGAAGGTGGCACCTGCCGGAGTCAATATTACTCCCGCAGCTTTTGCCAGTTCCACGACCCGACGGGCACATCCCTTCATCACATTAAGGCTGATGAAGTATCCTCCCCGTGGCTTATGCCAATGGGCAATATTCTTTCCCGCAAGATTTCTGTCCAATATATCTAAAACGGCTTCAAACTTTGGTCTGAGGATCTCGGCGTGCTTTTTCATATGAGCCTTCAGTTGCTCCGCATCCTTCAGAAAACGAACATGGAGCAATTGATTTATCTTGTTGAAGCCAATGGTTTGGATGGCGATCTGTTTCTTAAGGCAGGCAATATTTTCAGGACTGGATGCCATCATGGATATTCCCGCCCCGGGAAATGTTATCTTGGAGGTGGATGAGAACATATAGGTTCTGTTGGGATGTCCCGCTCGCCTGCATTCCCCTATTAAGTCCAGCAACGTGTCGGGAGTGTCATAGAGATGATGAAAAGCGTAGGCATTGTCCCATATGATTATGAAGTCTTCTGCAGCGGTTTCCATGGCAGCAAGGCGTCTGACCACATTGTCCGAATAGGTTATCCCGGTGGGATTGCTGTACATGGGTATGCACCAGATTCCCTTGATATCAGAGTCCTTAGAGACCATTTCTTCCACCATGTCCATATCAGGACCTTCTGCCGTCATGGGAATGGTTATCATTTCAACGCCAAAATGCTCTGTGATCGCAAAATGGCGATCATAACCCGGACTGGGGCATAAAAACTTTACTTTTTCAAGCTTACCCCATGGCTTTTCAAAGCCGTTCAGACCATGAATAAAGGCCTTGCTGATGAGGTCGTACATAAGATTCAGGCTGGAATTGCCACCTATGAAGATCTCATCCTCGGAGAGATTGAAAATCGAGGCAAAGAATCTTTTTGCTTCACATATTCCGTCAAGTGCTCCATAATTGCGGCAATCTATTCCATCTTCAGAAATAAGGTTTTCAATATTATTAAAAAGAGCCATGGAAAGATCAAGCTGGTCACTCCCCGGTTTTCCTCTGGACATATCTAGTTTAAGGCCCTGGCTCTTATATCCTTCATATTCCTTCAAGAGCTCTTTTCTTCGTTCAGACAGCCCACTTGATGGCATGCCCACACCTGCTTCCATTATTATTCCTCCTGAGTGAATTCTAAGCTACGTAATATTCTATCGGAAGCATGCCCCGTTTGCAAGTTTTATTTTCAAATATTGCAAACTGATATTGTGCCGATTATTATGGACTACCTGTATAACCTGATTTAAAGGCTAAGAGCAGCATGAGCCCTCAGTTCGCATCTTGAAATTAAGCCCCTCGTTTTTTGCATGAAGTCAGGCTACACGTTTCATTATTTAGTCCCGCGGTATCATTGCGATACACAGATACACACAGTTGGATGTACAGAACGGAAACAAAGAATAAGGCCATCAATTAAGGATATGTACCCAATTATCAACAACCTGGCTGAGATAGTCGGTAAATACCTTCCTCTCAGCA
>LFSK01000031.1 GCA_001512555.1 Clostridiaceae bacterium DTU059
GACGGAACCCATCCTGATACAGTTTCAACAGGATGAGGCTTCAGCATATACCTGTGAAAATCGGTAAAACGACCATTGAAGCCATCATATGGACTAATATTTATAAGGATCAGCCTGAGCTTTTCCTTCAACGTACCCATATTGCTATTCCCCTTTTCAAGCTCCTGTAGAAACCTATCCATCTTGAGCGATGAAGATGTGGTATTGATGGCGACTGTCAAGATCCGGTCTGCCTTTTCAATGAGCCCCCGGATAAGATCAAGCCTGCCAAGTTCTGCTGCTATAACAATCTCGTCAAAATCCCCCTCACTGTCTGTTGCCGAAAGAAGGCTGTTTATATCAGCTGCATCGATGGATTGTGAAGACAGCAAACCGGCAGGTGCAGAAAGGAAATGGACACCGCTTTCCATATCTTTGGTCAGGCAGGTTTCAAGTCTCATAAACAGATTGTCTCTGTTTGACTTAATGAAATAGAGCATCTCATTGAGTCCTCTTGAGTTTAAGCCATTGAAGAAAAGTGGAGTTGTTTGAGCTTGTTCCAGGGAAAAATAAAGGGTTTTCCTATCTTTTGCGCTGAAAAAATATGCTATGGCAGGAGCGACCGGATTAATTGCATCAGAGCCATCAAGATAGATGACCAGGGTTATACTCTGCATATGCTTTTCCCTGACATGCATCCGAGGCATCCTGTCGGCACACAGGGAGAGAATATCCTTTGCCAGTTCCTCTGCCGGCCTGTATTTATCAACACGGGGTACATCCTGGTTTATAGGCTTATGGGTGCCATCATCCAGAACCAGAACACCTTCCTTTGGAAGCTCTGACAGAGCATTATTCACCATGTCAATGGAGACAACAACCAGGTCGGCCTGACCGCCGTTCTTAATCCATTTCTGAAAACTCTCGGAATGGGTAAGAATTTCAATGGAAAACTGATAGGGCATATTCTTATGAATCCATGCCGCCAGTTTTTCTATGTATCGGCTGTTAGAGTCCACCAGGGCAAGGCGAATAGACATGTTTATATACTCCTAATTTCTATGTATTGTTACTTATTATGGTATTGTGATATTATTTTACTATACCATGGAAGTAATGTCTATACTTTACTTCCGTAAAATTACAATTTTATTTATTTATTCTTGTAATTTTTCCTTTACGGAAACAGTTTGCCGATACAAAAGCATGATTAATAGCGAAAAACGGCATGATAAAAGGCGGCTGTTCAGCCGCCTGCAAAATACCATCACACTTTTAATCCAGAAAATCCTTCAGCTTCTTGCTCCTGCTGGGATGGCGCAGTTTTCTCAAAGCCTTTGCCTCTATCTGCCGTATTCTTTCACGGGTGACATTGAACTCCCGCCCCACTTCCTCCAGTGTGCGCGCCCTGCCATCATCCAGCCCGAATCTAAGGCGAAGCACCTTCTCTTCCCTGGGCGTGAGGGTATCCAGAACATCTATGAGCTGTTCCTTCAGCAAGGTAAAGGCCGCGGACTCGGCAGGTGCCGGCGCATCATCGTCCGGGATGAAATCGCCCAGGTGACTGTCTTCTTCCTCACCAATCGGCGTCTCCAAAGAGACCGGTTCCTGGGAGATCTTCATGATGTCGCGGACCTTATCCTCCGACATGCCCATTTCCTTGGCAATCTCCTCAGGGGTGGGATCCCGGCCAAGTTCCTGAAGAAGCTGCCTGGAAACCCTTATCAGCTTGTTGATGGTCTCCACCATATGAACGGGTATTCGAATGGTTCTGGCCTGATCAGCGATAGCCCTGGTAATGGCCTGCCTGATCCACCATGTGGCATAGGTACTGAACTTGAAGCCCTTTCTGTAGTCAAACTTCTCAACAGCTTTTATCAAACCCAGATTGCCTTCCTGAATCAAGTCGAGGAACAGCATTCCCCTTCCCACATAACGCTTGGCAATGCTGACCACCAGCCTCAGATTGGCTTCCGCCAGGCGTTTTTTTGCCTCCTCGTCACCTTGTTCCATGCGTTTAGCCAGTTCTATCTCTTCATCTCCCTGCAGCAGGGGAACCTTGCCTATTTCTTTTAAATACATCCGTACCGGGTCATCAATACTGATACCCTCAGGTACCGATATATCCAGGTCTTCTTCTTCCTCATCCTCATTCTCAGTAAACTGAAAATCTTCGAGATCTTCCTCTATGTTCTCAGCCACTACTTCAATTCCTATTTTCTCCAGAGTCTCGTAAACCTTTTCAATCTGTTCCGGTGTAATGTCCACCTTTTCAAAGGCATCCTCAATCTCACGATATGTGAGCATACCTTTTTCACGGCCTGCATCGGTCAAGTCCTTCAAAACAGCCTTCAAGTCTTTAATCTCGTCCTTAGACATATCATCCTTTGAAGATGTCCCGGTATCCTCAGGTTTTGTGACAGTGGTTTCGGCTACCGGTTTTGACGAATTATCTTTTTGTTTGCTGCCGGAAGACGTCTGCTGTTTCAAAGCCTGACCCTTTTCTTTCTCTGTTTCTTTTTTTGTTTTTTCCGTGCTTTTCTTTTTTGTATCAGCCATTTCAGGTAAATTCACCCCTCATTAAAATTTAAGTCGTATCTAGACCATTTTCTTCAGTTCTGCTATTTTTTCAGCCCGTATACTGAATTCCAGGCCCAACTGTTGTCTTGTTTCGCCGTCCTGCTCGTTCTTGATCCTTTCTATGGTCTGTTTCTGCAGATCTTCCAGCTTAAGTATCGCAAGCTTGTTAAGAATCTGCTTTATCGCCTTTTCAGGTTCACTGATCTCGCCTTTTGTTTTGGACAGCCGCACAAGATAGGAGGCACTGCCCGGATCCATGTCGCTTAAAAGTTCTGCTAAAACACAGCTTTTGTTTTCCTCCAGTTTCTTATAAAGTTTCCGGGCTATTTCTCCGGCCTTCCTGTCTCTGTATGATTCCGGGCTGTAGTTCTCGGAAATCAACTTATAAAACCTGTTCTCATGACACAGCATGACAAGAAGCATGTACTCCAGTTCGGAATAACGTGTGTCAAAGTCTTCTTTTTTTTGGCCTCCGAGCCTTCTGCCCCTTCCATCCCTCATGGATGTGGAATAATCTCCAGCTCTGCTCTTACGGTTTATCCTTTTGTTGATCTCTTCCTGCAGGGATTCATAAGAAATTCCATATTCCCGGGCATAGTTTTTTGCATATAATTCACGCTCAATAGGGTTATCATGCTCCGCCAGAGTATCTGCAATACCGTTAAGCAGTTTTAGTTTATCTTCAATGGTATCCAAATTATGCATATTCCTCTTGACACCGATTTTATAGTCCAGCAGTGATATTGCCCTGTCTATAAGGTTTTTAAACTTTTCAGGACCGTTATTTCTGACATACTCGTCGGGATCCTTGCCTTCAGGCATAATCAAAACCCTTACATTGCACCCGGCTTCCTCCAGTATCTCAAGTCCCCGCATGGTAGCTGCCTGGCCTGCAGAATCCGAGTCGTAGGCTATGATGACCTCCTCAGAGTATTTTTTCAGAATCCAGGCCTGCATTTTAGTCAGTGCTGTTCCCAGCGATGCCACCGCAAAATCTATGCCCGCCTGATGCAATGAAATCACATCCATATAGCCTTCAACAATGAGCAGCCTTTTGGACGGGCTCGATCTGGCGTAATTAAGACCGTAGAGCTCCCGGCTTTTATTGTATACGGGCGTATCGGGAGAGTTCATATATTTGGGCATTGAACCATCCGTCACGCGCCCGCCAAAACCGATGATGTTTCCCCGGATATCGAATATTGGGAACATAATCCTTCCCCTGAAGCGGTCTATCAGTTCACCGCTTTTTGCCCTGATGGAGAGTCCGGACTCCAACAGTAAGTCCTCAGGGAACTGGTTTTCCAGCAATACTCTGGTTAACTCGTCCCAGCCTGTAGGAGAATACCCCAGTCCAAACTTTTTGATGGTCTTTGCCGATAGTCCCCTGTTTTTTAAATAATTCTGGGCTTCAAGCCCATTCTCCCCGGCAAGTGTTTTAAAATAGAATCTGGCAGCCTGCCGGTTTAGCTCAAGTATTCTTTTGCGCCTCTTGGCCCTGTCCCGTTCTTTAGGGTCCTCAGACTCGGGAAGGGTGATCCCAACTCTGTCAGCCAGAAATTTCAGAGCCTCAACAAATTCCAGGTTCTCAATGCTCATTATAAACTGAATAACGCTGCCGCCCCTGTTACAGCCGAAGCAGTAAAAAAATTGCTTGTTGGGCTCTACGCTGAATGACGGAGTTTTCTCGCTGTGAAATGGGCATAGCCCCCAGTAACTCCTGCCCTTCCTCTCAAGCTTCAAATAGCCGGAAACAACTTCTACAATGTCATTACGTAACCTGACTTCCTCGATTATCTGTTCAGGATATAACATACTAAAACCTCATAGCATTATTATTCGACATATTGCCCAATTTTCCTTCTATGAGTCCAAAAATAAATACAAAGGCGTCTTTGCCTTTATTCCAGCCATGATACGGGAACAAAGATTTCCTTGAATTTTCTTACAGCATAGCGATCGGTCATGCCCGCCACATAATCAGTAACGCTTTGTTCAAGACCCACTTTTTCGCTGTTATCCCTGAAATCAGCCGGAAGGTGGTCGGGATGGTTCATCAGCCAGGCAAAAAGCTCCCGGAGCATCAGCTCCGCTTTAGTTTCCTCTTTTTTTGCGGCTGAACCGATATAGACCCTATCAAACATGAAATTACGCAGAAGATCAGCGGCTTCCTGGAATTCCGGACTCATCCGGATCCCTTTGCCGTCCCTGCTGTTCTCAATGATATTGATTATCATGTTATTGATGCGTTGTGATGGGTTCCTTCCCAGTACGGCGGCGGCTTCCTCCGGAATATCCTCTTCCTTCAGAATTCCTCCTCTTATGGCATCCTCTATATCATGATTGATATAAGCAATCTTATCAGCGTACCGTATGATCTGGCCTTCCAGTGTAGCAGGCATTCTTGGCCCGGTATGGCATTGAATCCCGTCAAGAACCTCCCATGTCAGGTTCAGACCCCTCCTGTCCTTTTCAAGGAAGGAAACTACCCGGACGCTCTGGTCATTATGCCTGAAGCCTGTTGAAACCATCCTGTCCAGGACCCGTTCACCGGCGTGTCCGAAGGGCGTGTGCCCCAGATCATGACCCAGGGCAATGGCTTCAGTCAAATCTTCATTTAACTTTAGACTCCTGGCTATGGTACGGGCTATCTGAGACACTTCCAGCGTATGGGTAAGCCGTGTCCTGTAATGATCGCCCTCAGGTGAAATAAAGACCTGGGTTTTGTGCTTCAGCCGTCTGAAGGCCTTAGAATATATTATGCGATCCCGATCACGCTGAAAATCGGTTCTGACATCACATTTTTCTTCAGCTCGCATCCTGCCCCTGCTGTTTTTGCTGAGCTGAGCAAACGGGCTTAATGTTTTTTCCTCCAGCTCTTCAAGGTAGGTGCGTATTGACATGAGACCCCTCCCTTAACACCTTCGTGGTAGTACGACAAGATGTCCCCCACACTATATATACCCAAAGAAGCATGTCTTGATATTACTGCTGCCCTTCGAGCCGTAACCGGTGCCGATCAAGGATGGAATCCTGCAGTTTTTTAAACAGTCAATCCGCCCCATCAAGTATCGATAAAAAAAAGGCGGTTTTGCCGCCTGTTCATATACTCAGGAGTATATGTCACATATCCTTAAGGCAATCCTTGCAGACGGTCTTACCCTTGAAGCTGATGACATCATCCTTTGCAAGATCACAAAAAACACATCTTGGAACATATTTGTCCAGTACAACATTCCCATCGTCATCCACATACATTTCTATATCGTCGCCCTCATTAATATTCAGTTCCTTGCGAAGTGACTTCGGAAGTACTATTCTTCCAAGGGAATCCAACTTTCTGACATATCCAGTAGTCCTCATTTTTAAATCCTCCCAAATAAAACTGTATAACATCAATTCACTCTTGAATTATATCATAAATTGTCATAAAGTGAATAGAAAAGTTTAAAAATTTACAGATAATTTGTGCAAAATATGGAAGCGCCGCCATTATAAAGTGTGCAAATCACTTTATTTTGCCATGCAAGGATAATAATCCTTCACAGGTTTTTCTTTTTTTTCATGAGTTGTTATGTGCTTTCCTTACACCTTGCCATCTATTATAAGCAATATATGCTACTTGAATCAAACTTATAAGCCCGGGCGGCTCTGACACAGAAAGTCCAGCCGGGGGATGTATTCTTACATACCAACGAACATACCGTTGGCACTTTCTGCTATTACTTTCTCGACTACAGGCATTATTATTACCAGAGGGAAGGCTATGAGGCATTCAGTAATTATGATGCCTTTAAGCCCGTTGGTATTACTATAGATGGCATTGACGAGCTGAATCGATCCTCACGGATATGGCTTGTGCAGCGTTCCTGTGCAGGAGACAATATTTCTGTACATAACTGGCTTGCCAACGGTGATCTTGTGGCTGATATCCCCTTTGCCTTTTTTCAGATTCCTACATCATGGTATGGGTTTTCTCTATGCAGGGCTACCCCCGCTGATGCCATAGCCGCTTCCGCTTCAATCCGGGATGATGCAAATACACTTAAGTAGAAGGCAGGACCTTTCAGAAATGAAACCGGAAACGCGGTGGTCATACTTTACAATCAGGATCCCATGAGTGGTGGCGGTATCTTCATACAAAATCTTAATATCTCTAATGGAGAGGTTGTGACTGTGTTCTCCAATTTACCCTTTGGAGAATATGCCGCCGTGGTTATACATGATGAAAACATAAACCAGATGCTGGATTTTAGCCGAGGCCGCCCATTGGAGGGCTATGGCACATCCAACCGGAATAATCCCGCTAAAATGCCGCCAATATTTGACGAATGCAAGTTCCAATATGGACCTGAACAGAGTTCTGTTCTGATTCCCCTGTACTACAATTAAAAATGGTAGAAGTTAACTTTTCAAATTGAGGAAAATGAGGCGGGACTGAAATATCATAAAATAGGTATTGAGATTTGCTGAAATATGTTTTATAATAATCACTGTCGCCTGTCGGGGTGTAGCTCAGGTGGATTAGAGTGCTTGCTTGGGGTGCAAGAGGTCGCTGGTTCAAGTCCAGTCACTCCGACCAGAACAAAAGCGGGTTTCAGAGATTCTGATACCCGCTTTTGCTTTAAAAAATATCCCTATTTTACCTCTGCTAATGAAATGAGCCGTATTGGTAATAAAAACCAACCGACTCATCCGGTATCACGCTGATTACACCATATATCAATCATTAACGGTTATCCTTGTCTTCTTCATAAGGCTCATTGTCATCACCACTGGCGGCACCCTCATAACTTCCGGCTGCCTCTTCCTCCCCCATATTTATCTCTTTATCGGCTTCGTCGAAATCATCCTCAGCCGAATCTTCGAAATCCTCCTCACCGTCTGCGGAAAAATCTTCGGCGATGGGGCGGGTCTCATTTATAACGGGGCGCTCCATATTCTCGAAGTCGTCATCGATTTCGGAAGCCGCTATCTCACCATTGAGGATTTGAATAATCTCCTCCTTTGTCAGAAGCCTTCTGTTGCCCAGGCTGTTCCAAACGCTTAACATGGATCTATACTGGCCAAGCATGACCTTATAGCTGTCATGATTGGGGAGCTTCCTTCTCTGATGGAACTCCTTATACCTTTTCAGGCTGTACATCACGTATTCGGCATAGTTGAGCTCCCTCTCCTCATCCTTGGCATCAAATCCGGGGAATCTGACATCCTTCCTGCTGATGCCCTTTTTGTCCCTGAGTTTTTTATAGGAGTGCCACAGGCATCTGTACATCTCAAGGATATCGATGATCTCCTTACACTCCCCTTCGCTCATCCCGTCATCAATCCAGTTGACCATTTCGTCATAATGCAGGGAATAGCCCTGCTCAAGCATTTTTATGCGGATATTATAACTGCTGGCTCCGTCAGGATTCAGTATGGAAAGGATCCTGTATTGGTTTATCAGCATCAATCTGTCTTTTTTGCTTAATTCCATAGGATAACCTCCGCAACAATCCTTTTTTTCCATTATACCATTATTAAGCAGCAAACAGTATAAAAATTACCTCAATATTTCCAATCTTCGATTTGAGAATTCATAGGGTTTGATCCACTCTGATATTTCGCAGGCTGAATAATCTTTGCTAATTTATAAAGACTAAATAGCGACTATTTAAAGAAAGGAGCATGCAAGATGTCACAAATCAATGAAATGGAACTGCAAAATTTGCGTCATATGATCGGGGCTCATGATACCTGCATAAAAAAGCTTGAGACCTATGCACAGCAGTGCCAGGATCAGACGCTCAAGCAAATGCTTCAGGCTGATGCAAACGACGCAAAGGCTAATAAGCAAAAACTTATGTCATTTTTACAGTAAGGAGATGATTATTTATGATGACTGAAAAGGATATGGTCAACGATTATCTGAGCTCGCTAAAAAGCAGCCTGACCGGTTATGCCAGCGCCATATCAGAAAGCAGCAACCCTGAACTGAGAAAAACATTCCAGCAAATGCGGGATGCGGACGAGCAGCGTCAACAGAAACTAGCTCAATTCGCAATTCAAAAAGGATATTATCAGCCTGCCGCCCAGGCTCAGCAAAGCCAGATACAGCAGGTGTATTCCCAACTGCAGGGCGGTGGCCAGCAGCAGCAACAGGGAATGCAGCAGGGTATGCAGAATAATCAGGGTATGCGTATGTGAATAAGTTACGGAGCATACGAAATAAGGAGGCAGGGTTCTTCACCCTGCCATTATTAAGCGGTAATTATCGGAAAATCAGCATGACACCTGAATTACCTGCATCTGCAAAAGATAAGGCTCTTAAAGGCTGTTCCCCCGATTTTTCTCCTTATCATTCTGTGGTTTTATAAAGAATAATGCAGACAGTGCCGATATAGCGCCGGTACCAGCCAATACAAAAAAGGCAATCTTCAGATCCCATCCAATCAACAGGGAAATGAGGGGCGGCCCCAGAGCAACTCCTACAAGCCGCGCGCCGCTGAAAAAAGAGCTGATGGTTCCCCGGTTTTCTTTTTGAACCCCCTCTGTAATAAGGGAATCCAGGCAAGGGAGCGCGCATCCGATGCCAATACTGGCAACCGAAAATATGGCTATGATGAGAACAAGACTCTCCACAAAGCCTATCCAGGCAACTGAAACAGCCACTATCAAACTTCCGGAGAATATGATCCATTTCATCAGAACCTTATTGGAGCCGATCTTACTGCCCGTAATGAATGAGGCCGCGCTCAGGAAAAGCAGTGGAATGGCCATAATCAATCCTTTTATGATGCCTTCAAAATTGTATTTGTCCTCCAGAACCGATGACAAGTAAAAAAGATTACCAAAATGGACAAACATGCAGATGAAGCCCATGACAAAAATGGGATATATCCATCTCCCCTTTTCTTTAAATACATCCCCTAATTTCTTGATAAATTCCCGGAACTTCTGCTTTTCCCCATCCTCTTTCCCCTTCTTTACCTTTACCCAGATGATGATGAGAAAGACTGCCACCGCTGAAAGCACTGGAATGGCAAGGAAGGGCGTATACCAGGCTATAAGCCCCAGCGCCGCACCCAGGATCGGACTTAGCACCTTCCCGATGGTATTGGATGTTTCAATGATTCCAAGCCCTTTACTGACATCGGATTCATTTTTGAACATATCCCCCACGCAGGGAATTACAACCGGAAAAGCTCCGCTGGCACCGATGCCCTGGAGAATTCTTCCCGCCAGTATCCAGCCATAGGGATTTTGGAACAATAAAGATGAAAGGCCCGACAGCAGGCCGCCGGCTCCGGTGATTATAAGGCTTGGAACCATGACCTTTTTGCGTCCAAATCTATCGGAAAGGAATCCCGCCACGGGTATCAGCACTATGGAAGATATGGAATAAACCGTTATGATCATACTGGATTGCAGGTCATTGATACCTATGGATTTTTCAATCTGGGGCAGCACGGGAATCAGCATGGAGTTTCCCAACGTCATGACCAGGGGTATAAAAGCGAGGGCTGCCAGGTCCCGTTTCTTTTTGGCCTCCATACTCATCCTCCTTAAATTTGACTCCTGTTTAGTGTTCCCTTTTTTCCGGAATTACCTTTCCGAATCTAT
>LFSK01000015.1 GCA_001512555.1 Clostridiaceae bacterium DTU059
TTATTGCGAGGTGTCTTGTTTTTCAAAGTTCATTTATTTTCTTTACAGGAATGCTCCTTATGAATATACTATGCAACTGTCCTACACTCTACCATTTTACATCATTCTTCTTTCAATTTGCATACCTTTAAACGTTCACCGGATAGTACTCAACCAATCCAACCCGGTCCACCTCAGCGATTATGGGCATGGGCTTATATGTCCTTATCACGGCGTAAAGAGCCTCATGTACTTTCCCTCTTGTTATATTCAGCGACAAAGTGCAGTAAGGGATCCATAAGACGGGAAGATAGTACGGCATCTGATTCTCTATTAAATCATCGAAAAGGTCATGGAAAGCCTTATGGACGCCCAATAATTCCTCATTAACAACCGGAGTCAGGAACAAAACCCTTCATCTGTCGGAAAAGCGCCGAGGTTTACCAGAACAAGTTTGAATTTAGACACTTTTCCGTAAAAGAAATCAGTCTCTTATCCACTTTGGCAATATCCAGTTAATTAAAAACCGATAACGGATATGCGGAACATTTTCCGAATCATACATATATGAACTGATGCCACTCTCTCTTAAAGTGCGCCATAATCCCCTTATGTACTCGTCACTTTCCTTATCGAAGAACATTTCTACCGCATATGGCATATGAAAGATCTCCTGAAAACATCTTCCGATGTATTGCAAAAATCGATATCTAAAACTCAATCTTATCAAACTCTTCTAAATGCTTATTAACGTAGCTTACGTGGATAATATGTTTTTGTAATATAAAATCTACATTTGTTAACCATTTAGACGACTAATAAAATAAAAACCACCCTTGAAATATTGTCCATCTTCTTCATATAAAACAATAAGGAGCTTAACAGTCTACATGATTTACCCTGGAATACACGATTCACATGGAACACCAAACTGGCAAAGACCACAAAAATTTGTATCTACCTTGTAGTTTTCATCTATGTATTTTGAAGCTACGCTATTCAGATATTTTCTGCATTTTATTTTATCATGCCCGTTCTCACTTATTGCACCTGCCGGGCATCTTTCGGCACACTTCATGCAGCCTCCCTTTGAAAAGTGCAGGCAATACTCATTATATTTTGAATACTTTCGATCTGTAGCTTCTATCGGGATATTTGATACAACAGATCCTATTCTTATAGCAGACCCATATTCTGTGATCAATGCGTCAGTCAGGCTGAACGTACCCAACCCTGAAATGAAGGCAACATGTTTATCTGACCATGTTGATGCAATCCCATACTTTTCTGACATATTGATGCCCCAATATTCAGATATCGAAGGTGCGACAGCTTCATAACCATGCTCTCTAAGGACATCGACGACATACTGCATAACTTTCTGGTTGAATGCTTCACCGTTTACACGCGATAATGCAGCCCGTTCGGAAGGATATTTCTGTACAGCGCGCATATCCGCCTTTGTTGCTTCCGTTTGGGGTAAAATCCAGCATATTACCGATAAACCTGATGGATTTGATTCAACTGTTGGGAAGGCTTTGCTGAAGATCTCATATGGAGTCAAATGAAAATCACCAATATCTTGCTTGAGCCAGGTATAATACGGGTCATCGCCCCGTGAAAATCCAACTAATGGTTCATCCCATGCCCTCTCATTATAGCCCTCGCCCAGGGAGTTTTCAGAAGACTCATTGACAAAATCAATAATCAATTGTTTAAGCCACGCAGCGTTTTCTTTCGTGTCAGCGCTATAGCTCATAATCATTTCTCCCTTATATTTTTTATTTATCTATAAGCCTTCTTTACAGATAACATGTTGTAGGACAATGCCGTATACACGAAAGAAGCCGCATAGTTGCAACTAATCATTCTTGATTTCATTAAAGTTTCTGTCCAGTTTTTTGCGTTCCCCTGCAAAAGAGTAGTAAGCTGGCTTCATATCATAGAACAGTTCCAGGTTAAAAGCAGCTTCCTTAATGATTTCATCAAACAGCTCAGCATTCATGCAGTAATGGTTACGCTCCGGATTGTGCCAATACATATAGGTACCGCAAACAGAGCAGAATCCGCGCTCTACTTCTTCGTCCTGGTATATTGTTATTGCTTCTTTTCCACGTACAAACTCAATATTTTCTTTTGGGCCGGGATCAACAGAAAGTACAGGACCGGAGTTCATGCGGCGGCACGTATCGCAATGGCAGGTATATACGAAATTACCGTATTCCTTAATCATTATTTCAACTGCCCCGCAAACACAGTGACCAGTAACATTCTTCATGTACAATCCCCCTTGGAAGTGTCTTATATCAAATGTAATACTAAAAACCAAATTTTTCAATTCTCAGGTTATTATTGAAAAAGATATGCCATCTTTTACTCAAATCATTAATGCCAGTTCTAAGGCAATAAAGAATTTTTTAAGTTGGTGATCCAATTCTTCTTCGCCTCCCAGAAGCCTTTTGTCCCATTCCGGTGCATCCAGCAGATCACCGCTGAATAAGAAAGTGTAAAGTTCCAGTCCCCTGAAATCACAAACGGCCTGCACACCTGCACATTCCATTTCCACCGCTATACAGCCTTCTGACTTCCTCTTTTCCATATTTCCTCTGGTTTCACGAAAGAAACCGTCGGTTGTCCAGGTTTTCCCCATAACATATGGCAGGCCCAGCTTGGCAAATGCATCGGCCACAATACCGGCATTCTTTATCTTGATATAATCACTGGCAGGCGCATAATGATAAGACAGTCCTTCATCGCGATAG
Organism: Clostridiaceae bacterium DTU059; assembly: GCA_001512555.1. Taxonomy (GTDB): domain Bacteria; phylum Bacillota; class Clostridia; order DSM-8532; family DSM-8532; genus Thermoclostridium_A. The sequence goes on from LFSK01000015.1 coordinate 2,742, forward strand.
GCTTCTGTTGGGACAATAAGCTTTCCAGCCGTTATGTCCTTATCCAATGTCCCGCACGTACCAAACATGATATATTTAGTTGCCCCAATTAAGCAGCGGGCTTCTTCAACACATGTTCCGGCTCCTGTGGACGTCACCATTGACATGTAGAACGCGATTTCTTTTCCCTTATATGTCAGTTTATATATAGGAAAATCCCCGTTTGTACAACGCATTGTGGCAATCCGGGTACATTGAAACCAGGATGAAATACTCTCAAAGACAGTTTTTGAAAATGTAATGATACATGTATCGCAGATCTTGTCATGGATTCCATAGAATGATTCGGGACTTATGATCGCTTCGGTATTAGCATCAAAAGTTTCGTGAATCATAGCGTACCTCACTTTATAGTAAATTTGCATTTCGGATAGTTACTGCATCCTTTAAACGTACCATATTTCCCCTGCCTGAGAATCAGTGTGCCATTACACCATGGGCAGATGTTGTTGTTGATCTTTTGCTCGTAACTTTCCTTTTTCATTTTAACATTCTCTATATGTTGACTCTTTAAATCTTTGTTTTCTTGCTTGAGCCAGCACAGACGGGAAAAAATAAGTGCCTATCCCAACTATATCATCCTTGATTTCAAAAGAATATGTCATAGTTATTGATTCAAACTTCGAAATAGTTTTCTATTTCTTCTTCAAGACTTTTTATTTCTTCCTCAAGTTCTGCCTGTTTTTCCTGAGCGTCTTTCAGATGATTCTCCATTGCTTTATTAATTTCAGTAAGCTCAGTATTTTTCTTTTTAGCCGCTTCAAAGGTTATTGGTTAACTCATCGGCTATAAGCAAATAAGCAGAGGTACAGGCAAATATAAGTTTCAGCACAAAAAGTGTATTTTAGTTCGACCTGTTATATCAGTATGTTCCTATTCAAATGCTGAGTAATTCTTTTCCAACTTACTTATTTAAAAATACTTAATGCAATTTTCCTATCTAAAAAATTATATTCTTTTTTCTTTAACTCAAGTTTTGCATTTCTATTTACAATAAGCTTTTCCATAGCCGAAACCTTGACTCCCACCTCCTCTGTAAATTTATCTTCGATTGCTATAACTTTTACTGCTGTAATGTTAGAAAATTTTATACTAAGGTTCTTACTAACATTGAATATAGCATCATCAAAAGACCACTTTGGCACCTTTAAAAATAATACACCACCATTAGGTAACTGTTTATTTGCATCCCTTAATAAGTTATCTATTCTTAATGGCGAGTTCTCCTCAGGATACTTAAAAATAAGTTGCATTTTAGTAATACTTGATGAGTCATTATACGAATATAGATCTTTTTTAGGAACTTCCTTAACGACCACCACCGACCTAACATCAGGTGATTCCAATAGCATATCGACAGCACTTTTTACTTTTATTCTTTCAATATTATATTTTCCTAGAACAGAAAAACTCTCTTTGTTAACATTGCTTTCCATACATTTTACAATTTGTTTAATATCTTCTTGAAATCCTTCAATAAAACTAATTACAAATATACAGTTTCGGAAAACCTCAAGCTTTGATAGCCTATTTGATAAAAGATTAATAAAACTCATATTTTGTGCATATTTTTTCTCATATTCATGCTTGTTTTTACATTCTATTTCTAATGGTCTGCCATCAATAATACATGTGAGATCGTTTGAATTACCTCTAACTGGATTTTTAAAAGAATACGGTATGTTGTTTTTCAGAAAAATTGTTGCGGCCATAAACTCCCAGATGACATCATAAAATCTTTCTGCATCTCTGAGACGACTAATTAGTTCTTCCTCGTTTGGAACTTTATCTATGTTTAGTTTAATTAAATAACCTGCTAAAAACAGCCTATAATGATTTTCACGCATTAATACCTGTGTTTGTCCATATGCATCTGCCGTTCTTAATATATATCTTAACTCATATAAATACTTAACGAAGGGGTGATATGAAGAAAATCCGCTACCAACTTCTTTAAGCTGTGATTTTTCCTCTATCTTATTAAATTCGGATATAATCCAATCTTTACCAATTAGATTTCTTAAAAAATCTACATATTCATTCAATTAAATCTCTCCAAACATTATCTCGGAAAAATATGTTTTGTAATATTCTCTACTTAAGCATAGAACACTGTTAAATAAACGCTAGTTGTATACATCTCATATAAATCTATCATTGCCATAATATATTATCAATTGCAACTTTTTACATTAATCAGATAGTGTCAATTTACTGTAGGGAAAAGAAGGATAGACTAATCCTGTAATTTTTAATTGCA
>LFSK01000029.1 GCA_001512555.1 Clostridiaceae bacterium DTU059
GAGATCATCTGTAAGGCCACAGATCATATCCCGGAGATGATTGCCTTTGTGGAAGGGCTTGTTGAGAAGGGATATGCGTACGAGACCAGCGACGGTATATATTTTGACATCTCCAGGTTCCCCGATTATGGCAAGCTGTCGGGAATAAACCTTGAGGAACAGATGGCAGGCGCCAGGGTGGAGGTTAACGAGGAGAAAAGACATCCTGCAGATTTTGCTCTCTGGAAAAAGGCTCCTCCGGAGCACATCATGCAGTGGGAAAGCCCATGGGGAATGGGGTATCCCGGATGGCACATTGAGTGTTCCGCTATGGGGCGAAAATATCTGGGTGATATTTTTGACATCCATACAGGAGGGGTGGACCATATCCCTGTTCATCATGAGAACGAGATAGCCCAGTCTGAAGCCCTTACGGGAAAACCTGCAGTCCGCTTCTGGCTTCACGGTGAGTTCATGATGGTCAACAACGGAAAGATGTCCAAGAGCCTGAATAATGCATATACGGTTTCGGATCTGCGGGAGAGGGGTTACAATCCACTGGCTTTCCGCTTTATGTGCCTCAATGCCCATTATCGCAATAAGCTGAACTTTACCTGGGAGGGCATGGCATCATCCCAGACCGCTTATAACCGGTTCATGGAAGGCGCACGCGCCCATAAGGACGGACGTGATCCTGTTGATAAAGCTCTTTGCGATACCTTCCTGAAGGATTTTGAGGAGGCAATACGTGATGATCTAAACATACCCCGTGCCCTGGGCATAGCATGGAATGTGGTAAGGCATCCCCAAAAATCAGATGATCTATACAAGCTTCTGTTAAAGATGGACAGTGTTTTTGGTCTTGGCCTGGAGGACGCAACCTTGGAAAAGGAAACCGTTCAACTGGATGAGGAGATTGAGGAGCTGATAGCTCTGCGGCAAAAGGCACGCCAGGAGAAGAACTGGAAGCTGGCCGATGAGATACGGGATAAAATCAGGAGTATGGGCATAGAGCTTATGGATACCCCGGAGGGTATCAAATGGAAGAGGATTCAGGATTAA
>LFSK01000095.1:0-2609 GCA_001512555.1 Clostridiaceae bacterium DTU059
CAAGCTATCCTCTGGCATTCAAAGTGGAATACACCACCGAAGCCGGGGAAAAGATCAGTGAGAAGCAGGAGATATGGATCCCTGTAACAGGCAGCGGTGGTGCCGTGAATTCACTGGAGATCCTTGAGGTCAAGACATCCAAGGCCACCGTCAATACGTCCGATACATTTGATGTTTCAGTAACCGTTAAAAATACAGGAACCGCTAATGCGGAACAGATAAAGGTGTCTGCCGATGTAACCGGCGCACTTCTTCCGGTGACCCAGAATATTGTCATTGTTTCAAGGCTGGCTCCCAATGAGAGCAGAACACTGAGCTTTAAGTTCCAGCCCTCTCCCGACGCGCAAAGGGGAAGTGTGCCCATAGTCATCAAGGTGGAGTCCGCGGACGGCTCGGGAAATAACGGTATGATATCTCAGGCTGTTTCGGTATTTGTGGATGCAGATTCAAGTGTTTCGGATCCCAGCAAAAACGTACCCAAAATCATTGTTGAGAGTTATGCATATGAACCTCAGCAGGTTAAGGCTGGAGAACGTTTTACCCTGATGATGTCCTTCCAGAATACCCATTCTTCAAAGACCATCAGAAACATCAAGGGAAGTTTCAATGTGGAAGAAAAGTCCAACGAGACAGGTAATGTCTTTACCCCTGTCGACAGCAGCAATACCTTCTTCATTGAAGAAATCAAACCCAAGGATATCTATGACTGGACACTGAACCTTTACACCATCCCGGATGCCTTATCCAAGACCTATACCGTGATCATCTCCTTTGACTATGAGGATGAACAGGGTAATCCCTACACTGCACAGGAGATCATTGGCATACCTGTTTATCAGCCGTCCCGGTTTGAAGTTTCGGAGATCTCAATGCCTTCTGAAGTATACATGGGAGATAGGGTCTATCTCAATTTCAGCCTCTACAATTTGGGAAAGACAGACCTTTATAACGTGAAACTGTCTGTTCAGGGCGATTTTGCTGCAGATCCCATGAGTACCTACTTCGGCAACTTTACTCCCGGATATATGGAGTGGTGCGAGATCAGCCTCATACCCATGGAACTGGGTATGGGCAAGGGCAAGATTGTGGTGGAGTATGAAACCACCAGCGGTGAGCTCATGAGCTATGAGAAGGAATTCTCCCTGAATGTCATTGAGATGCCTTACATGGATCCGGGATTCCCCGTGGATGGTCCGGGATATCCCATGGAACCCGGTATGGATTGGGAAGAAGAAGGTGGAGGCAGCTTCTTTAGCAGTGTTTGGTTCTATATCATACTTGGTGTTGTGGTAGTGGGCATAGTCGTTACCATTATCGTGGTCAGGAAACGCAAGAAGAACAAGGAGTTTGAATTCTGATGAAATATCTTGACACACTCTTTTTAAGCATTAAGAACCTATGGCGCCGTAAGCTCAGAACCATCCTGACCATTGTTGGAGTCATGATTGGAACCTGTGCCATTGTGGTAATGATCTCCCTTGGTCTGGCCATGAACAAGAACTTCATTGACCAGCTCAGCCAGATGGGGAACATAATGCAGATTCAGGTATACAACTGGAATGATGGCGGCATGACTCCCGACGGAAATAAGATTGAGCCCCTGACCGATGCCAAGATTGCTGAATTCTCCAGGATGAAGGGCGTGGAGGGCGCAACTCCCATCATGGAGCTCAATCTTAAAATGATGGTGGGAAAGTATGTGGGCTGGGCTTATATCATGGGTGTTGACCCGGATGTTTTTGATATGCTGGATATTCCCATAGCTAACGGCCGTGGCCTTACCGGTGAGGACACCGATCACATGGTGGTCGGCGAATATATAAAGTATAATCTTTACAATCCCAAATCCTCCCGTTGGGAGCCGGCACCGGAAGACCTTAACCTGATGGAGGAAAAGGTCACCATCAGCTGGGATATGAATTATGGCGAGAAGCCTTATCCTGGTCAGCAAAGATCCAAGAAAAAGGTGAAACCTGTAACCGTTGAAGTTGTAGGAATCGTATCCGAGAGCGGCGGCCAATATGATTATTCCATTGTCATGCCCATAGAAACTGTAAAAAAGTATAAGAAGGAGCAGGACAAGTTTAATCAGCAGGATAGCGGCGGCGGAGGCGGCGTCATTGTAGGTCGTAGCGGCGGCCGGGGATCCCAGGAGAATGAGGGATATTACCAGGCCATTGTGAAGGTTAAGGATATTGACAGTGTCACAGATGTAATGGATCAGATAAAGAATATGGGTTATGAGGCCTACAGTCCTATTCAGATCCTTGAACAGATGAAACAGCAGTCGGCAGGTCTAAGACAGATACTGGGTGGTATAGGCATAACGGCCTTTATCATTGCGGCCATCGGTATTGCCAACACCATGTATATGTCCATATATGAAAGAACCCGGGAGATCGGTATCATCAAGGTTATTGGAGCAAGACTGAAAGATATTAGGCGCATCTTTCTCATGGAGGCGGGATGGATCGGCATCTTCGGGGGTGTGTTTGGTATAGGCCTGAGCCTTCTGGCATCAATGGCTCTGAACAGATTCAACATCAATCTCGGCGGGCAGATCATGTGGATGCCTCAGGGAGAGGGGATGCCGTCTTCCTATATACCTG
>LFSK01000095.1:2830-4898 GCA_001512555.1 Clostridiaceae bacterium DTU059
CGGGAATTTCTGAGGGGAAGCGGTAAAACCTATTCGACGATGTCTGTTTTGAGTATGAAAGAGGAAAACCTGTTCTGGAAGGGATCTCCTTCAGGATAGAAAAGGGGAGTACTGTAGCCATACTGGGTGGCACAGGTTCCGGGAAGAGTTCGCTGGTGCACCTGCTGCTCAGGCTATATGATTATTGCAAAGGCAGTATCCGCATTGACGGGATGGAGCTTAAAAGAATCAGCCGCAGATGGATCAGGGAAAACATAGGTATAGTCCTTCAAGAGCCCTTCCTCTTTTCAAAGAGTATCAGGGAGAATATTGGGATGGGCAGCGGGCAGCCGGGGGAGGATCAGATACTCGCTGCTGCCAGGGCGGCCTGTGTGGATCAGGACATACAAGAATTCGAGAAGGGGTATGACACCATCGTGGGAGAACGGGGTGTGACACTTTCAGGTGGGCAAAGACAACGTATTGCCATTGCCAGAACCATTGCCCGGGATGTCCCCATCCTCATATTTGATGATTCCTTAAGCGCAGTGGACACAGAGACCGATGCCCAGATCCGTAAAGCATTAAAGGAACGGAGAAAGAATACCACCACCATCATCATATCCCACAGGATCACCACTTTATCGGAGGCTGATCAGATTCTGGTGTTGGACCGGGGAAGCCGCCTTTCCACTGGTCAGAAACAGCTGGTTTCCTTTGCACGGGCAATACTGTCTGATCCGGGCATGTTTATACTGGATGAGGCCACTTCATCGGTAGATACCGAGACCGAGCATCTGATACAGGATGCGCTGAATAAAGCCCTGGAAGGAAGAACCAGCTTTATCATTGCCCACAGGCTGTCCACCATTCGCTCGGCGGACAGAATCCTGGTTATAGACAATGGAAGGATCATTGAAGAAGGAACCCACAAGCAGCTGATCAGAAGAAAAGGCTACTACTACAGGCTGTATACCAACCAGTTCATGAAGGAACAGAAGCAGGATATGTTTGAAAAGGCAGGGTCGTAAAGAAAAATGCTCCGGGAAAATGTCCGGCAGTGGCATCAAGACTTGTTTTTCATGTCTTTCTTCCTTGCAAGATCGGCCTCGGCTTCCAGGTAGACCCTCTCGAAGTCTGAATCGATGCCGGCATAGAAATAACCCCATGTGAGTGATACGTTATAGGGCTTTCCATGGGAGGCGTTCAGCTCTTCAAGCTTGGTGCGGAATCGGTTTTCAATAGTCCTGATTGCCTCGCCATGAACATTCTTGATAAGGATTACATAGCGTTCACAACTTTGATGTGACAGAAAATCATCATCCCTGATGGAGCTGGACAGAATCTGTGCGACCGAGTTCATGACGTATTCGCCCTCTTTAAAACCATACCGGGTATTTATCTTATAGAAATTGTCTATTTCTACCAGGATGAGATAGTACTCGCCGCTGCCTATTTTCCTGTTTTGAAGCATATTATTGGCCAGAAACCGGATTTTCTTCATCTTGTCCAGATTATTTCTGACGGTGAGTTCGTTCAGTTTGCGGTTAGTATTAATGAGCCGTTCAAGGGTGTCGGAAAGCTTCTTCTCCACTTGCTGCTTTTCATGAGCGAGAAAGGCATTCTCCATATACTGCTGCACATCGGCACACAAATCTGCCATAAAGGCTGTCATTTTTTCGGGGGCAGACATCACGATATATCCTAATTGGTTTTTGCCTATAAAGATCAGCTTAACAAGAGTTATGCCATCAAGTGATTCAAAAATTATATCCGGCAGGATATTCGAAGCGTCAATGGATTGGGCATATTGAACTTTTCTTCCCTCTGAAAAGCCATATAGAAGTGTTCCCTTCAGGCTTTGCCTTGAAGCTGTATAGTCATCGAATCGTATAGGTGTCAGAAAACGGACAATGTAGCAGGAGTTCATGCCGTATTCTATAAGGCAGTCGGTCAGTGCTGAATAAAAGGTGGTCTCATCGAGAGACTGAAAACGCCCAAGGGATCTGAGCGGTTTTAACATGGAGCCGGAGCAACTGCCCATACCGGCAAGGCCCGACTCCTTGCAGCCGCAGGAATTCCTTATGAC
>LFSK01000066.1 GCA_001512555.1 Clostridiaceae bacterium DTU059
AGCGCCACCGAGTTCTGGAGAAGGTGGCATATCTCCCTGGGCAGTTTCTTCAGGGATTACCTTTACATACCCCTGGGTGGAAATCGAAGAAACCACGCCAGAAATCTTTTTATAGTATGGTTCCTGACAGGGATGTGGCATGGTGCCAGCTGGAACTTTATCATCTGGGGACTCTATTATTTCGTGCTTGTTTTTGCAGAGAAGCTCTTCCTCAAAAAACTGCTGGACAGGATACCGGCCTTCTTTTCACGTCTGTACCTGTTGTTGATAGTCCTCATAGGCTGGGTGTTCTTCTACCATATTGATATGGGGGAGGGTTTACAGTTTTTAGGAGTGATGTTTGGAAGAGCATATGCCTTTACCAACAGCGAGGTATCCATTCTCTTCAGGAGTAACGCACTATTTCTTGTATTAGCCGTTATCGCATCAACACCGCTTGCTAAAAGGCTGTTTGAAGCCGTTAAGGCATATTTCCAGGGAAACCGTACAAGGGTTGCCTTTATGGATCGTGTATTTAAGCCTGTTATCAACATATTCATCCTTGTCCTGTCATTGGCTTTCCTGGTAGGCCAGAGTTATAACCCGTTTTTGTATTTCAGGTTTTAAGAAGGAATTTGGAGATCGTCATGAAAAAACTCAGATTGGATGCTATTGCTTTTATTTTAATATTGGGAGGGCTGGGGCTTGCAAACCTTTTAAATGTGAATAAGCCCACAGTCTCCGTACTGGAAAACAGGATGCTTAAAGGCAGGCCAACCCTTACTGTTTCATCCCTTTTCAGCGGTGAGTATTTCAGGGATTTTGAGGATTATTACAGCGATACTTTCATCAATCGGGACAGGGTTGTTAAAATGTGCCGTGATATCAAAGATTCAATGTCACTTAACGAGCCGGGGGTAACCCTGGTGGTGTCCCGTGAACAGAACGCCCCTATTAATGAAAAAACTCCTGATACTACACCGCCACAAGAGAATCCTTCAACATCCAAACCAACCACTACGCCAGACACAAACCCGGGTATTTCCGATGAAGCAGCGACATCTGCCACACCCGATCCCACACCCGCGCCGCCCAGAGAATTCGGCGATGATGAAACCGTGGGCTATTACCTGATTGTTGACGGAAAGGCTGTGCAGCTCTTCAAATTCAACCGGGAAGGCATGGACTACTATGCCGAGGTTTTAAACAAATATCATGATGTGCTGGGGGATGATGTCACCCTGTATTCCATGATACCCCCCACGGCCAGTGAATTCATCAAGCTTAAGAAGTATGCCGATATCACTGACTCCCAGAATGATGCCATGGACTATCTGTACGGCCGGCTCGACCCGGGAATTGTGACGGTTAATGTCTATGATGCTCTCAATCAGCATAAGGACGAATATATATACTTTAAGACAGACCATCACTGGACGGCTCTGGGAGCCTATTACGGATACTGTGCCTTTATGGAGGCCACTGGCAGGGAGCCTGTGCCCCTTAGCCATTATGAAACTGTAAAGATTGAAGGATATCTGGGGAGTTCCTACACCAAGACGCTGAACAAGGAGTTGGAGAAAAATCCGGATACCATATATTTATACCTTCCTTTTACAAACCACGAATATATCATGTATAACGGGAATTCGGAAGAAACCGCTGAACTCATCGACATGAGCTATGCTGAAGGTTCCGGGGATAAGTACCTGATCTTTATGAGCACGGGAGGAGCCACCTGGTCTGTTATAAAAACCGATGTCCACAACGGAAAGAAGATCATGGTGATGAAGGATTCTTTCGGCAATGCATGGGTTCCCTTCCTTCTGCCCCATTATGAAGAGATCTATGTGGTGGATGCCAGATTCTACAGCAAATATACCACTGGCATGACCATACCCGAATTCATTGAAGAACACGGCATTCAGGAGTTGGTGTTCCTGTTCTATATGGAAGACGTGAACTGGACCAAGTTTATGAATGGAGTTGAGAGTCATCTGAACTGAATTGGGCAGGGTCAGGATCATGATCTGCCAGGCCGTGGAACAGGTGAATGGTTATAAAAAAGCCCCGTGCAGGCGTTTTGGTTGTCCTGCAACGGGGGTTTATATTAAACAGTATACATCCTCATCCGAGAATGGCCTTCAGATCCTGTTCAGGAGTGCTGATGGGCTTGATGCCGAACTTCTCAACCAGTACATTCAGTACATTGGAGGAGAAGAAGGCAGGAATGGATGGGCCTATATATATATTCTTCATGCCCAGAGCTAGGAGAGTCAAGAGAATGCATACTGCCTTTTGCTCATACCAGGAGAGAACCAGGGTCAGCGGTAATTCATTGATATCACAGTTAAAGGCCTTTGTAAGCGCAAGAGCAACCTGAATGGCCGAATAGGCATCATTGCACTGCCCCATATCCATGATTCTCGGAAGGCCGCCGATCTCTCCGATATTGAGGTCATTGAATCTGTACTTGCCGCAGGCAAGTGTCAGAATAACCGTATCGTCAGGAGTTTGCTTTACAAAATCAGTGTAGTAGTTTCTGCCGGCTTTGGCTCCGTCGCAGCCTCCAACCAGGAAGAAATGCCTGATGGCACCAGTTTTCACGGCCTCGATAACCTTATCGGCTACACCCAGAACAGCATTTCTGGCAAAGCCCGTCATGAGTTCTGTGCCGCCGTTGATGCCGGTCATTACATGATCCTCGGGATAGCCGCCAAGCTCAAGAGCCTTTTCAATGACAGGTGTAAAATCCTTGTAACCTGTATGATCAGCCTTTATATGGATCAGTCCCGGATAGCCCACAACGTCTGTGGTAAATATCCTGTCGCTGTAGTTGGGTCTGGGCGGCATCAGACAGTTGGTGGTAAAGAGCACGGGAGCCGGTATATCAAGGAACTCTTTCTGCTGGTTCTGCCAGGCTGTTCCGAAGTTGCCCTTGAGATGAGGATGCTTTTTGAGTTCCGGATAACCATGGGCAGGAAGCATTTCACCGTGGGTGTAGATATTTATTCCCTTTCCTTCTGTCTGCTCCAGAAGCATTTTCAGATCCAGAAGGTCATGCCCGCTTATAACGATGAAGGGCCCCTTCTCAATTATGGTGGAAACCTTTACAGGTACAGGATGACCATAGGCCGATGTATTGGCCTCGTCAAGAAGTTCCATGCATCTTAGGTTGATTTGTCCGAACTCCATGAGCAGATCCAGCCATTCTTCAACGGTATGCTCCTCGCCAATGGCGCGCATGCCCTTAAAGAACCACTCATTAACCCCATGATCCTCTTTACCCAACACCCTGGCATGATGCGCATAAGCTGCCATGCCGCGGATTCCGAGAAGGAGAGTAGAGCGCAGGGATACCACGTCGGGATCTCCATTCCAAAGATCGCTTTCAGAGAGGTTTTC
>LFSK01000024.1 GCA_001512555.1 Clostridiaceae bacterium DTU059
GTTATGCTACCGGGATGGAGTTTGGGGGCGCTCATGACCGGAATAAAAAAGCTTCTGTGCTGGTTACAGAAGCTCGTACATTTCAATGCTCTCTTCTTTTCTGGCATGTTCGGTTACCTTAAGAACCCTCAGCCTGGTGACATTTTGACCAAACCTGATCTCAACGATGTCCCCCACCTTCACCTCGGCTCCCGGCTTTACTGTCCGGCCGTTTATGGACACCTTTTCCCTGCTGCAGGCCTCATTTGCAAGTGTCCTTCTCTTTATTATCCTGCTTACCTTTAAAAACTTATCAATTCGCATCATTGCTGCTCCTTTCACCCTTCAAGTGGAAGCCGCATCGCTTCGTTCCTTCCTTTTGCAGTCATCCCACAGGGCATCCATTTCCTCAAGGGTCATGTCCTCAAGCTTTTTTCCCTGCTGTGCGCTCTGGGTTTCCACATACTCGAACCTCTTGATGAATTTATTGATTGTGGCTGTCAGAGCCAGTTCAGGCTGAACCTTGTAAAACCGGGACACATTGACCACAGCAAATAGAAGATCACCAAGTTCCTCCTCGATTTCGGCTTTACTTCCACTCTCACAGGCCTTTTTCAATTCCTGGACCTCTTCCTCCACCTTTTTGAAGGCATCCTCGGGTCTGTCCCAGTCAAAGCCCACCTGAGAGGCTTTTTCCTGAACCTTGTAGCTTCTCATCAGTGCAGGAAGATTACCCGGCACGCCCTTGAGAACCTTTGTCTGGGTTTCCTGACCCTTCTCCTCCTTTTTTATCTCCTCCCAGATCCTCATCACATCTTCAGGAGTCTCGGCCTCTTCCTCCCCGAATACATGACGATGGCGGTTGACCATCTTGCTACTGACACCGTGGATGACATCCTCCATGTCAAATTGGCCGTTTTCCTTTGCGATCTGGGCATGGAACACCACCTGCA
>LFSK01000060.1 GCA_001512555.1 Clostridiaceae bacterium DTU059
AGATCGTCTCGCTTTGCTTACAATTATAAACCGGAGGAAACCTCCGGTTTGTCAGTTTACCGCTGCGGTTTTGCGCTTTTCAAAATAGGACAGCAACACCTTATCGAGCTCCAGCACATCTCTCATCTCAAAGAAGCCGCTTTTTCCCTTCAGGAAGCGTATGCCCCGCAGGGCTCCCGCCGCAAAAGCCTTTCGGCTGAAAGATTCGTGAGAAATACATATCTTGTCGTCATCACCCACAATCAACAGCTCGTGTTGGCCTACAATTCCGCCGGCCCGGGTCGCGTGAATAGGTATCTCATGGATAAGGGGCACACCCGAGGATTCAAGCCCTTTTTCCACCTCCGCCGCAATTTTCAGTGCTGTACCCGAGGGCGAGTCCTTCTTATGTCTGTGATGGGCTTCATTGATCTGGAAATCATAATCGGTAAGAATCCTTGCCGCAATGTTCGACAGAAGCATCATGACGTTGACACCCAGGGTAATATTTGGGGCATAGAGTATTCCGCTGCCGTTTTTGGAGGCAAGCAATTGAAGCCTCATGATATCATGATCAGTAAACCCCGTTGTTCCCACCACCAGGCCAATTCCCATCTCCGATATCAGCCTTACGTTCTTCATGGTAGCCCGGGCATTTGAGAAGTCTACAATGATATCCGGGTCATGTTCCAGAATGACTTCCTCCAACTGGCTGACAGTATATACCCTGGCTCCCGTTTCTGGAATTCCCAGGATTTCTCCTACATCCTTTGCGTATTTACTGCTGAAATCTGAGCAAACAGCGGCTACCAGTTTCATGTCGTGCTGTTCAAGTATAACACGGGCGATCTCGGTTCCCGTCCTGCCTAAACCCATCAGGCAAATATTCGTCATTCCATCACTCCGTAACATGACAGACCACCCTCTCTCAACGCTTTCGAGATTAGCTGACAGGTTCATAACCCCTGCTTCACAGATAGGCTCACATTCCCAAAAAACTTGACTCCTGGTATGGGACAGGAAAAATAAAAGGAAGGCATCAGTTTGGTTATTGCCGGGAAATGCCATGTATACTCCCGTAATTATTATTGTATGCGGAAAATTTGTCCGATATTACACCCGGAAATCCGCCTGACACCTGTCCGGACTGTCCAATGATTCACAAAAAATTGAATTGGCGGACGGAAACCATTCTAACGACTGTTACTGCAGTTAGGAAGGATTATAGAAAAAGCGCCCCATCCGGGACGCCATTCACTAAAACTTCTATCTGAATCAATTGAAGGACAAGCTGCTCATCATATCGGCCAGCAGCCGGGCTTCCTCATCGGTGAAGCTTGAAAGGGTGAATACCACCGCAAAGCCATCCTTCATAAAGGCATACATTGTTTGGCGGATCTCGATACCGGCAAAAGTCTGCACCCCGGAAACACTGGCAATCTCCTGTCCATCAATGTCAATTACCTCAACATCATCAAAGGTCATATCCATGCCCTGGGCTTTTATGCCCTGAATCTGAATATT
>LFSK01000116.1:0-1193 GCA_001512555.1 Clostridiaceae bacterium DTU059
TCGCTGCTGATGGCCAGATTCCCCATTTCCAGGGGTATGGCGGGATCCAGTGCTACAAAAAAGCTGCCTCCGTCCAGACCGGTCAGGGTTTTCCCCGACTGATGGATATAGTTGACCTCACGGGCCATGATGTTAAGAAGAGCATTGAGCTGCTTCTTGACCGAGGAGATGATGTTCAGATCCTCCGGAATGGTGGAAATCCTCCTGTTGACATCGTCATTTATATCCTTGCTGATGGATTTCATAAACTTCTCGTAGTCAGAGCTTGAGATATCATAAAGCTTACCGTTGGTCTGACTGGTTATGGAGGACCAGCCCAGCTCGCCGGCATCGCCTTCATCGTAATAACTTGGGTCAGTAGCAACCGACAGGGTGATTCCATGCTGGTTGAGCCTGGAGATGTAGTCGCTGATCATGGGATCTGTGGCTAAACTGCCGTCCCCGTTCAGGCTTTCACCAGTAAACATCAGCATATACTTGTTAACACCGGGATCCGGCTTAGATGCAACTTCATCGATGAGCTGGCCGAAATCATAGACATCGGATCCATAACTACCGGTCGGGATAGCATCCACCAGGGCGTCGATATCCTGACCAAAGCTCACGCTCTCCAAGGGATTGACACCTCCTGTGACCACAAGCCGCAAATGATAGTTGAGCCCTCGCTTTTCCAGATCCTCCGCCATCTGCCGGATATGATCCTTAATCTGCGTCCTGTAAGTTTCGGAGGTGTTGGCGGCATCCACCACTATGGTTATATCGGCAGAGGTATTGGGCGTGCCGTTATCATAGCTGCCCTTGGCGCCGTCAACCTCTCCCCTGGCTTCCAGCAGGCCTTTGATCACTCCCTGCCCCACATCGATGGCAACATCAATTCCTTCCAGCTTAGGGGTATAGAAGCTGGAAAGATCCTGGTTGGGCGCAGCATAGATCCGGGTCTGGATTCCCCTGCTCACAAGGAAATAGCCGTCAACAATGATGTCCATATTGCCTTCCGGACCAACCCATGTCTCTGCGGCTACAAGGGTCGAAAGCCTGTCCACCAGCATATTTCTCTCATCGTAATAGTCATTGGGACTGTTGCCTGCTGCCTCGGCGCTCATGATCTTCACATTGAGTTTGGCTATTTTTTCAGTGATATCATTGACTTCATCAATCCTGAGCCTTATCTCATTGTTAAGATCGCTCTGCAG
>LFSK01000116.1:1200-1617 GCA_001512555.1 Clostridiaceae bacterium DTU059
CTCTCAGGTGCCTTGGACAGCTCCTGCCAGGCATCCCAGAAATTATTCAGTGAATTCTGAAAACCTGCAGTCATGGGTTCACCCAGAATGGATTGCACATCACGCACAGCCTGGCTCCTGGCCTCCCAGTAGCCCAGGGCATTGCTCTCAGACCGGTATATATTGTCGGTAAAGGTGTGGCGGATTTGCCGGATCTGCTGAATATCCACACCCATTTCAACCTTCCAGTTGCCATATCTGCGTGTATGGGCAGATGCCATGATGGCACTCTGGCGTGAATAACCAGCAGTCCCAAGGTTGGAAACATTATGACCGGTTACCTCAAGAGCCTTCTGGTTGGCAGCGAGGCCGGATAAAGCAGTATCCATACCAAAAAAGCTGATGGACAATCCATGTCACCCCCTAATACCTGATATC
>LFSK01000116.1:1727-3898 GCA_001512555.1 Clostridiaceae bacterium DTU059
TTTTCTGCCTCCTCCAGGGGAGTGCCGGCTTGCAAGCCAAGGGCCGTGTTCAGTTTTTCGGCATATTGCTCACGCACCCGGGCAAGCTGTTTGCTCTGTTCCACAAGCTTGCCCTCTTCCTCGTTAATCTCCGACAGCAGGGATGTATCATTACTAACCAGGTATTCTGTTTTCTTCTCCGCAAGTTTCAGGAGCCCGCCATAGATGCGCCGTTCAAATTTAAGCGTTTTAATAAGGTTTTCGGTTAGTTTAACATCCGGCATTTTTTCTCACTCCATTTTGCTAAATGTAGCCTTCAAAGTGTTTATCGGCAAAAAAAAAGAATGGGATAACGTGAAGCTTCCTCATTCCTTTCGTTTCTCTTAATAAAAAGCGACTGTCAGATCTTTTTGATCATCATCTCCATTATCCTGGCTGCAACATCCTCAGCGGGTACCGAATATTCACCCTTCCCGATCTTTTCCGAGAGAGCCTCTACCTTATCCTTCCGGATATCGGGAACATCCCTCAGAGCCTTCATGACAACAGAAAAATCCTTGGCAGGTCCTGACAGAGTGAGTTCATCCTTCCGGGATACTACAGTATTCCTTCCTGACAGCTTTTCAGTTTTTCCGGCATTGCCATAAATACCGGTCACTTTGGGAATATCGCCCCAAATTTTCATGGTCTATCCCTCTTCCTATTCATACCGCATTTGCTAAATCCAGCAGATTAATCTTTTGTAGAAGAGAAACAGGAACAGGTTCCCGTCAAATACTATATCGTCACCGATTATTCCTGTCTTAACCTCATTTCGAAAAATTAACGGCTCTTGTCTCGTCTGTATTCATCGAGATACCTCAGACCCCGTGCTTTTTCATCGCCTATGCTGCTTCTTCTCTGGTTCATGGAATCACGGAGGGACTTACCTGTGGCCATCATCTCATTAGCCAATTTTTTAGAACAATTGACACAAAACCTGCCACTGGTTATTCTGACGCCGCAGTTCTCACAAAGAAGCGCAATGGGACTGTCAGCTGCAACCTCGATACGTCCGTCCCTCAGGAATCTGTAGATGAGCTGGGCGCTTACCTCAGTAGCCCTGGAAACCTCCTGTATGGTGGCACCGGGATAGTCACGCAGGAACTTGCGTACCTTTTCAAAATCTTCCTCCTCTTTCTGTTTGCAGAGATCACACAACTGCGGTCCTACAGCGTGCATGAAGATTTTCTTGCATCTTTTGCAGTTTTTTAGCTCAGGCATTAACCTGCCCCCCTTTTTATGAATGCAAGATTATACCACCGTCCATACCCGCTATGGACGGGAATGCAGACATTAAGCTTTATCAAACCAAAAGAGAGTTTGCTGTACATTTATTATATCGTCATTTCCCCGCAATTGCTATAACTGCAGCAAAAATCCATGACGCCCCTGCCTCATGCAAGGCCTGGGCGCAGGTGCTCAGCGTGGCACCGGTGGTGACCACATCATCCACCAGAAGAATGTTGAGCCCGCCGACAACCGATGGATCGGGAACTCTTATTGAATTCTCCAGATTTTTAAGCCTTTCTTCCCTGGATGACAGGCTTTGGGGTTTTGTGTGACGGGTCTTAGCCAGTGCATCCACCACAGGTATATTCAGAAACCTCCCCAGTGCTTGTCCGACTCTCTCGGATTGATTATAGCCCCTGCTCATCCTCTTCCTCCTGTGCATGGGCACCGGGACAATGAGATCAAAATCGGGCATTAAGGGATGCTTGTTA
The DNA here is from genome assembly GCA_001512555.1 of Clostridiaceae bacterium DTU059. Taxonomy (GTDB): domain Bacteria; phylum Bacillota; class Clostridia; order DSM-8532; family DSM-8532; genus Thermoclostridium_A. Next base: position 3,470 of record LFSK01000116.1, read on the forward strand.
AGCTCCTCCCACATCAGGAAGGCGAAAGTCCAGGCGGCTCTGGGTCTTCCGAAGAATTTCATGGCTTGAATGGCCTGCTCCACAGAGTCTTCATATATGAACGAGGCGAACAGGCCATTGATCCAGGGGATCCGGGGCGCTCGTTCAAAGCCCCTGCCGTATCGGGGAAGACATGCATAACAGGATCCACAGGTGCTGATCTTTGCGGTTTCAGGAAGTATAGCTTCGCAAAAAATGCATTTCTCAGGATATACCAGCCTCAGCAGGCGTTCATGAAAGCCGGGCCCTTTAAGACAATCGGTTTTGAGCACATAATCTCTCCTTCAATCCGGAATAGCGCTCCCGCTCATTGCTGTCTTCAATCATACGCCGGAGTATGTCGGGGTTTCCTATGATCACCACTAACCTCTTCGCCCTTGTTATGGCAGT
>LFSK01000057.1:0-4938 GCA_001512555.1 Clostridiaceae bacterium DTU059
GGCAAGAATTTGATATGAATAACTCGTCCATGTTTTATATAATGGAAGAAAGCATGGGAGGAGGGAGAATGATGAGAGCACTGTTTATTGGTGGAACCGGCACTATCAGCACCGCTGTTTCCAGACTTGCGGTTGAATTGGGATGGGAACTTTATCTTTTAAACAGGGGCAATCTGTCAGAAAGGGTCCTGATGGCGCCAGAGTCATCCAGTGCGATATAAATCAGGAATCAGAGGTGGCTCGGCTTATTGGAGACATGACCTTTGATGTAGTGGCTGATTTTATTGCCTTCGTACCTCAGCAGATTGAACGGGATATCCGCCTGTTCACCGGAAAGACATCACAGTTCATTTTTATAAGTTCGGCATCGGCTTATCAAAAGCCGCTTTCCCATTACAGGATCACTGAAAGTACACCCCTTGCCAACCCTTATTGGGAATATTCCAGAAACAAAATAGCCTGCGAAGAGAGACTGATGGAGGAATACCGTCAGAAAGGATTCCCCATAACCATTGTCCGGCCCAGCCATACCTATGATGAAAGGAGTGTCCCTCTGGCTGTACATGGGCGAAAGGGAAGCTGGCAGGTCATCGATCGGATAATCAAGGGGAAACCCGTCATAATTCATGGTGACGGATCATCCCTTTGGACCCTCACCCACAATACCGATTTTGCCAAGGCATTTGTGGGCATCATGGCAAACCCTGCGGCCATAGGTGAGGCCATTCATATCACCTCGGACGAATCCCTTACCTGGGATGCCATTTATGATTCCATCGGCCGGGCATTGGGGGTTACCGTTAAAAAGGTTCATGTCGCCACAGATTTTCTCATAGCCTGCGATCCCGGGCTTACAGGCAGCCTTTTGGGGGACAAGACCCATACAGTGGTTTTTGATAACAGCAAGATCAAACGGCTGGTCCCCGGTTTTACCGCCACCATGCGTTTCGACCAGGGCGTTCGGTTATGTATTGACTATTTGCTGTCCCATCCGGAGTTACAGGTTGCCGATGATGAATTTGACCTTTTTTGCGATAGAATAATAGCCGCACAAAACGAAGCACTGAAGTTTTTTCAGTCATAGATCTGTAAAAACAGGGCCTGTCCAGCCGGACAGGCCTTTTTTCCTGCCCTTTTCCGGTATGATCCCCTAAGGGGCAGACTAACAAGCATTAGCAATCATCGCCCTCCTGCATAATATGAAGTAGGACAAACTTATCCTGGGGAAAAGGAGGCGAAAAAATGGATAAATACGAACTTGATAGCCTGAAAAAAACACTCAAAACCGAAATCAAGGCAGAGCTTAAGGCCGACCTGGATCTTGTATGGGATGACGAGGATCAGACCAATAAGCAAAGACAGTTCAACAAACAGATCAACTATAACGTTCTGACCCAGAAGCAGTACCAGGGACAGGGACAGACAGCTGATGCTGACAATGATGCTAAAGCGGAAAGCGAGTCTGAAGCCGAGAATGAGGTCAAGGCTGAAAGCAAGAGCGAAGCCGATGCAAAGGCTGGAGCAGCGGATGATAAAAAGCCGCCTAAGCTCTATTAGCAAAAAACAAGTGGGGTTTATATCCCCACTTTAAGTCCTCTATATTCATACGGCATAAAGAAAGGGGTGGTGATATGGAGCCTCAAAAAGCATTGCCCGATGGCATGATTAAAAACGAAAAGTCTATAAAGCTGGAGAAAGACAGCATACAATACAACGCCCAGGACATGGATCAGCAGCAGCGGGTTGATGTCAACCCCAGCCAGCAAAATACCCAGAACCTTAACATCTTTATAAGGGATAGCAATAGTCTGTCAGGAGAAATAAACGGAGTAGCATTAATTGAGGGCTCTGCCGAGCGGGTTGCCAATGCGGAAATCCTTTTGTATTTCGGTTCCGAATGCAAGTCCCCGGTTCATAAAACCAATTCGGATGCCAACGGAAACTTCAGGATAGAGGATATTCCCCCCGGCTTTTACACCATCTGCTCAAAATATGATGGTGACTACTGGTATAAATCCTGCCACATCAAGGTTCTGCCGGGCCAGAAGGTGTTTGAGTCCATACGCCTAAAAAAATCCGGTTAGGCTTTTCCGGGCATAGCTAAAGGCTGCCTGTTAAAGACAGCCTTTTTGCACGGGAATATACCTCATATTTTCGACAGTTTGCCCTGATACCATGGAGTATTGCACACTGCCGGATTACTGGATTATCTCAACCACAACCCGTTTGTTGTCGCGTATGGCTGAGGCCTTCATAACAGTGCGAATCGCCTTGGCAATCCGCCCCTGTTTTCCAATAACCTTACCCATATCGTCTTCCGATACCTTCAGCTCCAGTATGAGAGAATGCTCTCCCTCCACTTCGTTTACCGAAACCTCTTCAGGATTATCGACCAACGATCTGGCGATATGTTCCAGCAATTCTTTCATTGATAGTACCTCCGCTTGCAAAGAGTATGGATTACTCTGTCACTCCTGCTATCTTAAGCAGCTTCTTAACGGTTTCTGTAGGCTGGGCACCGGTAGAAAGCCACTTCTTAGCCTTTTCAGCATCCACTTTTATCTCTGATGGATCTGTAAGAGGATTATAGGTACCGATCTGCTCAATAAACTTGCCATCCCTTGGAGACCTGGAATCAGCAACTACAATTCTGTAAAAAGGCTTCTTCTTTGCACCAATCCTTTTCAGTCTTATCTTAACCATATTTTCACCACCTTTCATCTGTTCAACAAGTTGTCATGTAATTCCTGTAGAAATTATTTATTACAGATCAGAAGGGCATTCTGAACCCTCCGAGACCTTTCATCATTTTGTTGCCCTTCTTGCCTTGGAAGGCCTTAATCATCTTCCGGACATCCTCAAACTGTTTTAAGAGCCTGTTCACATCGGTGACTGAGGTACCGCTGCCCTTGGCAATACGCTGACGCCTGCTGGCATTCAAAACATTGGGATTGTTTCTCTCCTGTGGGGTCATGGACTGAATGATAGCCAATGTTCTTTCCATATGCTTTTCATCCAGATCAATCCCTTTCAGGGCTTTAGCATTAACTCCGGGCAGCATGCCCAGAATCTGATTTAAGGGCCCCATTTTCTTAAGCTGCTCCATTTGCTCCAGAAAATCGTCTAGCGTAAACTGCTGGGAACGCATTTTTTTCTCGAGCTCCAGCGCCTTTTTCTCGTCAAAGGCCTCCTGTGCCTTTTCTATAAGGCTTAAAACATCGCCCATCCCAAGAATACGGGAAGCCATGCGATCAGGGTAGAAGGGCTCCAGATCATTGAGTTTTTCACCCATACCCGCAAACTTAATGGGTTTTCCGGTAACTGCTCTGGTGGACAGCGCCGCTCCGCCCCTTGTATCACCATCCAGCTTGGTCAGGATAATTCCATCTATACCCAGCTGCTCATTGAATGAGCCGGAGACATTTACCGCATCCTGGCCTGTCATGGCATCCACAACAAGAAGTATTTCATGGGGTTTAACGTTTTGCTTGATGCGTTTTAACTCATCCATCAGCTCGGAATCCACATGAAGACGCCCTGCAGTGTCAATGATAACCACATCAAACTGCATGGACTTGGCATGAGCTACAGCCTTTTTGGCAATATCCACAGGATCGTTTCCGGTGCCCATTTCAAAGACGGGGATGTTCAGCTGACTCCCCACCACCTGAAGCTGTTTGACAGCAGCCGGACGGTATACGTCGCAAGCTACAAGGAGTGGTTTCTTGCCTTCCTTTCGAAGGAGGTTGGCAAGCTTACCGCTGGTGGTGGTTTTACCAGAACCCTGCAGACCCACCATCATAAAAACAGTGGGAGGAGCCGGGGAAAAAGTGATCCTGGCCGGAGTGGTTCCCATGAGTTTTATCAGTTCCTCATGGACAATCTTAACAACCTGCTGCCCCGGTGTAAGGCTTTCCAGAACCTCACTGCCTACGGCTCGTTCGGTGATGCTGTTTATGAAATCCTTGACCACCTTAAAGCTGACATCCGCCTCAAGCAGCGCCAGCTTTACCTCACGCATCATAGCCTTCACATCTTTTTCGGTGATGCGTGCCTGACCCTTTATTTTTTTCATCAGGTTCTGAAGCTTTTCAGATAATCCTTCAAATACCATGTATCAATCCCTCAATATGCTTATAATGAATCCATAACCTTTCCAAGGGCCTTTACCGCCTCCTGGAAGGACTTGTTCCCCGCAGCCTGGGGAACCTCCCTCTCCACCCTGTTCAGGCAGGAAAGGGCTTTTTTCATGATTTCTTCCTGCTCCCGGAATCGTGTTGCCAGACCCAGTCGCGCTTCATAGGTTTCCAGAGCTGTCCTTCCTTTGCGGATGCTGTCGTGAACTCCCTGTCTGCTGATTCCAAGCTCCTCGGCAATCTCTCCCAAGGAATAATCATCATTGTAATATAAATCCAGGATTTCATACTGGCGGGCTGTGAGAAGCTGCCCGTAAAAATCCAGTAGCATGGAAACCTCATAAAACTGTGTGCCTTCAGCCAAAGCGGCTTCGATTTTTATATTATCCTTCATGGGTTTCATCCTGTCAAGCATTTTTACTTTACATGTCTATTTGATTATATGACCATGCATCGCCCTTGTCAAGATCTGATTGATGGAAGTTCTCACATCTCACCTCCAGTATTGTCATTGGGAGGAGNNGAGGAGTACAGCCGACGAAGCAATCACCTTCTGGGAAAACGCTCACAATGAATAACATATAAACCCATGACCTGAACCATACTAATGAGGGCGGCACCAAGCCGCCTGCGAGGTGTCGGATGAAAAACAGATTTCTTGGATTGGTCTATGTTATCCTCTTCTCATTGCTGGTGATTACATCCATTACCCAGTATGCCGAAAAAGGCACCTTGGTCATATGGATGTCCCTTGCACTGGGAGCGCTCTACCTTCTGCCGGCGATGCTTGAAAGGCTTTTAG
>LFSK01000057.1:5117-5651 GCA_001512555.1 Clostridiaceae bacterium DTU059
TATGGGAGTATCTCGAACTTTTCAGCGACTCCCTTTTCGGAACCAACCATCTGAACGACACAATTTTGGATAACGGTCAGGTGGATATCGGCCTTATTGATACCATGACCGATCTTTTATTATCCCAGTCGGCCTCCCTGTTGACTTCGTTTTGCCTGTACCGTGCCATCAAGAAGGACAGATGGCTAAGCATTTCAAGAATACTGATCACACGGGAAGAGAAATAAGATAATTGACAAATACACCCGGGTTTACTTAACGGCTGCCATGCCTTATAATCATTTAAGGAATTACGATGTTGCCGAGGTGTCACATGAGACTGCGAAGTATTCCTAATGCCAAAGAAATGTTGCCATCCTTCAGTAATTATGTACCAGAGCCTGGCTTGTTCAAGGAGCGATGGTCATCCTACTTTGGGAACTTCAATGAGATTCAGCTGGAGATCGGTGCCGGTAAGGGAGAGTTCATCATTACACTGGCTCAGAAAAATCCCGGGATAAACTACATTGCCGTTGAGCGGTGCCACACCATTGT
>LFSK01000148.1:0-5041 GCA_001512555.1 Clostridiaceae bacterium DTU059
ACAGACGTCCATCCTGAAGTCTGCGTATGCCGCTGATCCTGCAGCCTGGCCGGATGGTTCCCCCGGCTTCGGAGATTCCCTGGATGAGCCCCGTGATGAGTTGGGCAAAGCCGCCCCTCATATAGCCCAGTTTTTCCTTGCTGATGTTCTTTCCCCTGGAAGCGCCGCGGAGCTTGAATTTGTTCCATATCCAGGTGGCTGAAACAAGATCCGCATCCTCGTCGAACTTGGAAGCCAGCAGAGGTTCCCATATTTTGTGATAGGAATCCCTTCCTGCCCTTTTCATTAGCCAGTCCCTGGCGGTCTGGCTTTCCAAAGACACATAATCCCGGATAAAGCGCGATGTCAGTGTCAATAGGCCTGTTCGAACCCTGGATGTCAGGCTTATGGGGGTGAACCGTATAAGATCCATGGGGGAGGTAAAGGGAAAAAGATGATTGTCTATGTATATAGCGTTTTTGGGTTCAAACCATTCCACCAGATCTTCCAGCCCCAGTTCCCGGCAGAGATCCAATAAATGCTGATCGCTTGTAAATATATGATGATAAAACCTTTCAAGGCTCACGTTGCCAAGATCAATGGAGGATGCAAGACCGCCGGGCTCCTTTGCTTCTTCAAACACAGAAACTGAAAACCCCTTCTTCGCAAGCCTGTATGCAGCGGTGAGCCCGGTAAGGCCGCCGCCTATAATACCTACACGAGATGACATTTTTGACCACCATGACTTTCTCTATTTATAAATAACCTTCTTGTACAGGATGAAGTTCCAGGAAACGATGAAGAACATGATGAGGATCTTGGGAAGATACAGTACCGGCCATGATCCTTCGCCAAAACCCAGTACCAGGAGATACCGTATGCCTGAAAACAGAAGCACATTGCCCACTACCAGATTGAACACAAACAGGATACCGTAATAGAAAAGCTGCTTTTTGAAATTGCTTCTGGACTTAAACGAATAAAACTTGTTCAGAAGGAAATTGAACCAGAAGATCACGGTATAGACCATGATATTTACCAGAAGCTCATTGATTCTCCAGCTATTTCGAAGAACAATAAACAGGGTATATTCCAGTGCAAAACCCACAATCCCAACGATAAAATAGCGCATGAACTGTCCCAGGGTTTCAGGGTTTAAAAAATCCTTTAACAGCCGGCTGTTCATAAGTTTTTCCTTGATTGACATATGCTCCTCCTATCACCAGTCCCAGCCGGGTAAAACTCGCAGTGTGTCGAGATACCATCTGGGCACCTCAAGCCCGGATAATACGGGATAATACAGTATGAACAATATCAGAACCAGCGCCATCAGAATGTATACCGCACGTCTTTGGATTAGCTTTGCCCTTTCCAGATAACGCAATACTATGGCGATCATAAGAATCAAAAAAGGTACACAGGAAAAATAATGATATATAAAGGTCAGCTTCCTTGGGGCGATCGCCCAGGGAAGGTAGAGCGATAAATAACCTATGATGGGAAACCATGCGTTTTTGGACTCGTCAAATCCCATGACATTGCTAATCCTCCGGGCAGGAAGAAGCCATAGCAGACCCAAAAAGGCAATCAAGCCAGTCCACCATACCAAAGGATTTCCAAAGGAGGCTATGGAAGAGCCCATGCCCTCGGGAAGCAATGATCCGGCATAGTAATATATGGGCCTTATGATGAGGGGCCATTCGTACCAATGGGAGGAATAGGGATGGGGAGCCACAACTCCCTTATGGTACTCATACATGACTTTAACAGAATGGATGACCTCTTCCACAAGGCTCCTGTCGTCATTGTGGTTCTGGATGGGGATGAAGGACAGGGTATATATTGCAGCCGGAATGATGATGAAGAACAGGACACAGAATAGGCAGGTCAAGAAAAAATACTTGCCAAGATAAGCCCAGCGAAGCCTTTTTCGGGAATCGGGGCGGATCTGGTTTTGTTCCACTGCCGAATCCAGCCGCCTGTTATATTCAATGTACTCCCGGACCCGTGACGCAAAGAAAAGGACTGCCAGTCCAAAGGCGCCATACAGTGCTATCCATTTTGCGGCTCCGCCGAGTCCCAGAAAGATTCCTGAAAAGAGGAGAGGGACAAGGGATTTGAAGAAACCCTTCTCAAAGGCCCAGGAATCATAGTATTCCAGCATGAAAAGGTAGGTGGCCATTACGAAGAAAACGGTATAGCTGTCTATGGTGGCAAGCCGGGTTTGGGTAAAGTGCATGAAATCGAACATGAGAAGGAAGGTGCAGAAGGATGCCCAGAAGCTGTCCTTGAAAAGGCGCTTTCCTAGAAGATACATCAATGGCAGCATCATAACCCCGAAAAGGGTTCCCACGATCCTCCATCCGAAAGGATTCATGCCGAAAACCCGGATTCCAAGAGCCAGCAGGGTTTTACCCAGGGGTGGATGGGTGTTCTCATACAGGATGGATCGGTTTTCGATCTGCTCCAGAGCAGTTCTGGGGAAATATATCTCGTCAAAATAGGTCCCGTTAAGGTATGTGGGGCGATCTGGAACTATCCCCTGCTCATCGAACAGCAGGTTCACATCCTGATCTGACCGCACATGTTTTACAGTAAAACCCTCAATTAATTCAGACCCGGAAAAGAAGGCCAGTTCACGGTATTCTGCCTTGTAGTACTTGTTTTTGTCTTTCTCCTCATCTGTGCGAAGATACAGATTGGTTATCAAAAGCTTGTCGGTTTTAACCTTGTCGGTGGAAAAATGCCAGCGAAAGACCAACTTCATATCGAGAAAGGTATAGGGTACATATTCTATGCCGTTCCAGGCCCGTATCTCAAGGGTTCCGAAACAACCCCAGGCATGACCCAGACCTCCAAAAAGGAGGATTTTATCAATCTCTACCTCTCTTCCGAAGTCCACCACAAAGCTTTCGTTGGGGCGATCCGGCTCCCAGCCGGTTTGGGGCGCATCAAAGGATCCCAGATTGATCAGGGATATGAAAAGGTAGATCAGGGTCATGGCTGTTACAATGACCACATCCCTTTTGTTCATCCGCTTCCCGGTTTCAAGCCCGGCGCGCTTTAACATTTGTTCTTCCATCATAAGTACAAAAGCCTTCCTTGTGTAATTATATATATTCCCTTGATACATGTCTTTTTTTCACAAGCCAGCGATAACCGTTGACCATGGCGAGGGCGTAGGTTATCAGGGTTGCCGCGGCGATGCAGATAGAGGTAAAGTCCCATCTTGGCAGCCAATAGACCTTTCTGAAGGAAATTATATAGATCACCAGTTGGTTGGCGAAGACGCACAGACTGGTGAGGACGGCAACGGGAATGTGCAGCCTGTCATAAACCGCCGCCAGGACTATGAAGATTATGGCAGGAAGAAGATACCGCTCATGCATCCTGGTCATCCACATAAAGGCGCTGAACAGCATAAGATATGAGCCGTATATAATAGCCCTGCCGGATCCTTTTCCTTTGTAGATAAGGAAGAATACATAGGCTGCTGAAATAAGGAACAGGATGTTTCCCCACCACTGGTATGTAAGGCCCATAAATGGGAGGGAGTCATCCTGAATCTGTCCTCCTGCCAGGGTCCAGAAATTAAAGCCATTGGCTGTGGCATAGGGATAATCCAGAATACTTCTGGAATACAGGTCGAACAGCCACCAGAAGGGATCCAGAAAGGCCGGGACAATGGTGCCGCAGAGCCGGGTGGGCTCGTAAAAGGGCAGCACTATGGCAAGGTATAGCCCGATACCGGCGATGATCCCGGAAACCAGCCTCTTTATATTCTTCCAATCAAACATAAAGTCCTTGAAATATAGGTATAGCACCATAGGAACAAGCAATCCGCTCTGGGGCTTGGTGAGGACGGCCACCAGAAAAAGGAGAGCCGCCGCATTTCGCTTTTTAAGTTCAAATAGGAATATGACAGCCAAAAGCATGGTAGCTGGTATAGAGTCAAACTGGCCCCAGACAGAGGAGTTCATAAGTATGCCAGGATTCAACAGATAACATGAAGCAGCCAAAAAGCCGATAGACCTGCGGTTAGCACGTTCTGCCATCCTGAATATGGTGAGGGCGCCAAGGCCTTCGAAGAGCACAGACCACAGCTTGATAAGAAGGGTATGAAAAAAGGCTGAGAGACCAAGGAATCTGGCAATCAGGCCGCTAATCCAAAGAAAATACTGGTAGAAGGGTGCATAAACTATATGAAATCTGGAATACAGGCCGAAAGGTCCATTGTTGGCCAGATATCTGCTCCAGGCAAGGTATCCGCCCATATCAATGGCATAAGGTTCCATAAGGCTAATCACCAGCCTGAAAATTACCATCAGGATGATGAGGATCAGATAGGATTCCTCTTTCTTTCTGCTCTGGTTTAGCATTTGACTGTCCGTTTCCCTTTTCCTCCTTTTATCCATCTGGGTTTATACTGGGTTTATATACTAAACATCCCCGATAATGAGGGGCAGTATCTAAGGTACCAAAAATGTACGAAAAACCGGCTGATTTTTTCTGCCGTGTTCCATACAAATTAACCATTGCGGGGATGAAGTTTCCTGATGCTGGATTTGAGCCAACTACATTTTAAACCAAAATGGGCTAAAAAAAAAGCACCTGTAGAGGATATACTTATAAAAATAATAGCAATCTCCGGCGCTTTTCTGAAGTAAGATTAGATCAAAGATACAATATATAAAAGGAGGAATAAATAACTTCATCCTTATTATACCATGGAAAAATAACACTGAATATTACTTTTAGATTACTTATTGATTAACAACAGATGAAAAGGATTGCACAGGTTGACCCGGGGATTCATTGCTTTTTCCGGGTCTTTATATTATGATAATTCTATTGGTTTCAGTGTTGAATTTTATGCTTTCGGGAGTGTATGAGATGATGCTATACGAAAGTACCAGGGGTGGGGGGAAGGCCATTTCCTCTGCCGAAGCAATAAAAAAAGGAATAGCCGACGATGGGGGTCTCTATGTTCCAAGGGAGTTTGTCCCTATATCCCTGGAGGACATCAGATCCATGGTTCCCATGAGCTATCAGGAGCGGGCAA
>LFSK01000148.1:5074-6527 GCA_001512555.1 Clostridiaceae bacterium DTU059
TGCGCCTTCAAGGATATGGCACTTCAGATACTGCCCCATTTTCTTGTGAAGGCTATGAGAAAGACCGGGGAGAAGGATGAGATCGTCATTCTGGTTGCCACCTCGGGGGATACGGGGAAGGCTGCTCTCGAAGGCTTTGCAGATGTTGAAGGAACCCGGATCATTGTTTTCTACCCGGATGGTGGTGTCAGTGAGGTCCAGAAGCGCCAGATGGTGACCCAGGAAGGGAAAAATGTCCTTGTTTTTGGCGTTGAGGGGAATTTTGATGATACCCAGACCGGTGTAAAGCAAATCTTTACCGACCAGTCTTTGCTCTTGAAAATGGGGGAGCAGGGCCTTAAATTTTCTTCGGCCAATTCCATCAACTGGGGAAGACTTGTACCCCAGATAGTCTATTATTTTTCGGCCTATGCCGACATGGTTAGGCTTGGACGTATAAGTTTCGGGGAAAAGATCAACTTCGTTGTCCCCACAGGCAATTTTGGAAACATTCTTGCAGGTTATTACGCCATGAGGATGGGTCTTCCTGTGAACAGGATGATTTGTGCCTCAAACGACAACAAGGTGCTCACGGATTTCATACATACCGGTGTCTATGACAGAAGAAGGGATTTTGTGCGCACCATTTCGCCTTCCATGGATATTTTAATTTCCAGTAATCTGGAAAGACTTATATATGAGCTTTCCGGAAGGGATTCCGAGATGGTTGTCCATTGGATGAATCAGCTCAGAACTGAAGGGTTATACGATATTGGGCAAACAGCCCATCGCCTTCTCAATGAGCATTTCTGGGGTGGATGGTCATCCCAGGAGGAGACTTTAAAGACCATAGAATGCGTGTATGAAGACTATGGCTACGTCTGCGATACCCATACAGCCGTGGGGATTGATGTTTATGATAAATATGTGATTACTACGGGGGATCTGACGCCTACGGTTATGGTTTCAACCGCAAGCCCATTCAAGTTCAATGCCAGCGTCTGCAAGGCACTGTCCATGGATGGCACCGATGATGAGTTTGTGCTGCTTAAAAAGCTTTCAGAAAAAACAGGCCAGCCCGTGCCCGACGGACTAAAAGGCCTTGAGAATAAGCCTGTTCTCCATGGCAGGGTATGCAAGAGGGAACAGATGAAGAATGTTGTTATGGAGGCACTTGGTATATGAAAGGCGGATCCCACAGTGTCAGGCTTGGAAGAATAGTGAAGGAATTCATGCTGGAGAAGCTGGTCTACTCTCCTGAGTTTGACAACATCATGGTAACCTCCACAGACATCAACAGACCGGGTCTTCAGTTGGATGGGTTCTTTGAGTACTTTGGTAATGAGCGGGTTCAGGTCATTGGAAAGGTAGAAATGACCTATCTGGAAAGGATGTCATCACAGCAACGCTATAACAGCCTGTTTGAGCTTTTTTCAACAGGCATCCCCTGTGTTGTCCTTGCCAGGGGGATGGA
>LFSK01000148.1:6571-8155 GCA_001512555.1 Clostridiaceae bacterium DTU059
GTGGAGCTGGCTCCCATGGAAACCATGCACGGCGAACTGGTTGAGGTCTATGGTGAAGGTGTTCTGATACTGGGTGAGAGCGGTGTGGGTAAGAGCGAGACAGCCCTGGAGCTAGTGAAAAGGGGACACAGGCTGGTTGCCGATGACCTGGTGGAGGTGCGCCGTGTTTCCAGCAAAACATTGGTGGGTTCTGCGCCTGAGGTCATAAGGCATTTTGTGGAGATCCGGGGAATCGGAATTCTGGACGTGAAATACCTGTATGGCGTAGGGTCTGTAAAGATGACCGAAAGCATAAATCTTGTTATAAAAATGGAGCTTTGGAATCCCCAGAAGCATTATGAAAGGCTGGGAGTTGATGAACAGCATACTGATATTCTGGGTATTAAGGTTCCTTCTCTCACTATACCTGTGAGACCCGGACGAAACCTGGCCATAATCATTGAAGTTGCGGCCATGAACAACAGGCAGAGGAAGATGGGGTATAATGCCGCGGAGACATTTACCCGCAGGATAACCGAGGATATAAACCGGGATACCAAGCTTTAAGGGTTTTATGATGCAAGGCAGTTCCATACCTGTGAAAAACCTGAAATATAAATCCCTGGGCATGAATATATAATTCTTGGATCAGAAGCGGGTTCCAGGGTCGTAAGCGGATATGTTGACCGGAGTATTTAATAAAATAACCTTTGACTCGTTTTTCAGGAGTTGAACGATTTTGGGAGACAATGCAGTCTTCAGGGATATGATTTCAATATTGGGCGAGGGTTCTGTGGCTCAGAATGTGTCCATGAAAGAGTATACATCCATCAAAACTGGCGGAACAGCCCGTTTCTTTGCAGAACCCGACTCAATTGAAAAAGTCCACAGGATAATTCAATATCTTAAGGAAAAGAATCAAAACTTTTTTGTAATGGGAAACGGCACCAATCTGATCATCCCAGACAACGGATACGATGGGGTCGTAATCAGGATCGGTAGCAAATTATCCCGGATCAACCTTGAAGGTAACAGGATCACAGCACAGGCAGGGGCATCCCTGGCAGCGGTTTCGGCCAGGGCTCTGGAAGCAGGCCTTGAAGGATTTGAGTTTGCTTCGGGAATCCCGGGCACCATTGGCGGTGCTGTAACTATGAATGCCGGAGCCTACGGCGGTGAAATGAGCCAGGTGGTTACCGGGACTATTTGCATAGATGAGCAGGGTCAGATGATCCGGCTCAATGGGGATGAGCATGCCTTCGGTTACCGAAAGAGCAGGATCCAGACCGATGGACTGATTGCTTTGGAAGTAACACTGGTACTCCGGCAGGGGGATAAATCCGAGATAAAGAGAAGGATGACCGATTTCAATGGCAGGCGGCGGGATAAGCAGCCGCTGAACATGCCCAGCGCCGGAAGCGTTTTTAAAAGGCCCGAAGGACACTATGCCGGGCAGCTTATACAGGAGTGCGGCCTCAAGGGTTATACCATCGGGGGCGCCCAGGTATCAGACAAGCATTGCGGGTTCATTGTGAATCTTGGAAATGCCACCAGCCAGGATGTGCTGGATCTTATCAGATATGTAAGAAAGACGGTTTATGAGAG
>LFSK01000049.1 GCA_001512555.1 Clostridiaceae bacterium DTU059
GCAGTTGCGGCTTCTGACACAGGAAAGACATTTCTTTTCATGGCTGGAAAGAATCAGTTCCAATGTAACCCTTCTGGATTCCCTGATCTCAGGACTGTTTGTAACCACCTTCAGTCCTTCGGCAACAGGATACATACAGGCAGCCTGCAGGCTCCTTGCCCCAACATCTACTACACACATGCGGCATGCGCCGATCTCATTAATCCCTTTAAGGTAGCAAAGTGTCGGGATATGTATGCCCGCGATTTTTGCCGCCTCCAGGACCGTAGATCCAACCGGGGCTTTGACTTCTTTACCGTCTATGGTCAAAGTAACAAATTCTGACATTTACTGCACTCTCCTTTCCTTATTGGGTAATGATGGCGTCAAATTTGCATGCTTCCATACAAACGCCGCACTTGATACATTTGGATACATCGATGGAATGGGGCTTTCTTACCTCGCCGCTTATGGCGCCCACAGGGCATTTCTTTGCGCACAGGGTACAGCCCTTACACTTTTCAGCGATAACCACATACTGCAACAGTGCCTTACACACACCCGCCGGGCATTTCTTATCCCTGACGTGAGCAATATACTCATCACGGAAGTAACGCAGTGTGCTGAGGACTGGATTGGGTGCAGTCTGACCCAGTCCGCACAGCGCGGATTTAGTAATATTCTCGGCCAGAACCTCCAGCTTCTCTATATCCGATTCCTCACCCTTACCCTGGGTAATCTTATCAAGGATCTCATACATCCTCTTGGTTCCTATCCGGCAAGGCGGACACTTTCCGCAGGACTCGTCCACGGTGAACTCCAGGAAGAACTTGGCAAT
>LFSK01000193.1 GCA_001512555.1 Clostridiaceae bacterium DTU059
CTTACATCTACCAGCGTACCGCTTTCGCCGCTGATAGCCGTTGCCGATCCGCTTCTCAGTATGACCTCTGATCCGCCTCCCAGTTCAAGGGTCTGTCCCTTCTTCATTGAAATGACCGTGAACCCGTTCTCAATGACAGTAACCCTTTTGTCCAAATCCTGAATATCTGCTAACGCATCGATGATGAATTTGGTCAGATCTCCCACATCGGTTTTCAGCTGTTCAATTTCGGCCGAACTGACGCTGCCTGAGGATCCTCCTTTTGAAGAGCTGTTGATTTTTGCGGACAGCTGGGCTATCTGCTGGTCAACATAGCTCTTGGTCACAAGCGGATCACTGCTGCTTCCCGGCTCTCCGGCAGCCTGTGCAAAAACGACGGCAACCAGAAGAAACAGTATGGCAAACAGCGGATATGCGATCCTTCTCTTCTCACTATTCATCTTTTGTCCCCCTCTACCCAGACCTTCGGTACGGGCTTTTACTGCACGTATGTAACGCTCAGGCCAACGCTCGTACGAAGGGCTTGATCTACTTTTTTCATCAGGTAATCATCCAGGTGTCCTGCTTTCTCTCTAAGCCTTCTCTTATCGATGGTTCTCACCTGCTCAAGCAGGATCACAGAGTTTCTGCTGAGTCCATAGACTTCGCCCCTGAATGGGATGTGGGTTGGAAGTCTTGCCTTGTCCAGTTGTGAGGTGATGGCTGAAATAATAACCGTTGGGCTGAATTTGTTGCCTATATCGTTCTGGATGACCAGAACCGGCCTTATTCCTCCCTGCTCCGACCCTACAACCGGGCTTAAGTCAGCATAGTAGATATCGCCTCTTCTAATCAGCAATGGTCATCACTTCCTAAAAGGTATTTACCTACAATGCATGACCCCTTTACCAATATTATAGAGATTCGGGCTATGGATCGCAAATTAAAATTGAGTTACGCCCTCATAAAATATTGTTACACATTTTTTCAAGGCATATACATGAACCGGTGGATTTTTATAGAATCAAAAATTATATGGGGCTGTTACAAAAGATAGTTCAAAACATTGACAACCGAACCATTCCTTATGTATACCCTCGGAATGCGTTTGCCGATAACGCAGATGGTCTCATAGGGAATTGTCCCGATGAGATCGGCGATTTCCTCGGCGGTGATTTCATTCTCGCCCTGGCGGCCGATGAGAACCACTTCATCCCCGACCTTAACTTCCCCCGAGATATCGGTAATGTCCACCATTAACTGATCCATACAGATATTGCCCACAACCGGCGCATACTGCCCGTTAATCAGGACGCGGCTCTTGTTTGACAAAAGGCGGGAATAGCCGTCTGCATAGCCGATGGGAACGGTTGCGATCCTTGAGGGGCGCCGGGTGGTGAACTTTCTGCCGTAGCTTATGGATATTCCGGGCTCAACATCTTTGACCAAAACAATATTGGCCTTCAGTGACATGGCAGGCCTAAGGTCAATGACACTCCTGTCCACCTCATGGGAAGGATAGATACCATAGAGTATGATCCCCGGCCGAACGGCCTCTAAAGTCATCTCCGGATACTGGAGAATGGCGGCGCTGTTGGACACATGCCTGATGGGTATGAGTACCCCTATCCTGTTAAGTTCCTCAATGATACTCTCAAAGAGCTCAAATTGATGGAGGGTATATGTTCTGTCCTTCACATCGGCAACGGCAAAATGGGAGAAGATTCCCTCTATGATGATGCCTTCCAGCTTCATGATGGCAAGAACATCCTTAACGGCTCTATAACCGGGCATAAAGCCCACTCTGGTCATGCCGGTGTCTATCTTTATATGAACCTTCGCCTTGGTTCCCTGTCTGATGGCTTCTTCCGACAGGGCTTCGGCCATTTCATGGCTGTAAACAGTCTGGGTGATACCGTATTCAAGAACTTCGCTGAGCCTTCTGAAAGCGGTGTGGTTAAGAACAAGAATTGGAACATCTATACCTATTTTCCTGAGCTGAATAGCCTCATCCAACATGGAAACCGCCAGCCGGGTGACACCGTTTTCCAGCAGCGTATCCACCGTCTCCAGGGTGCCATGGCCATAGGCATCCGCCTTCACCGCAGCAATGATCTCGGTTCTTTTTCCCGCAAGTCTTCTGACTTCTTTCACATTATGTGCTATATTATCCAGGTCGATCTCAGCCCATGCACGGTTGAATGTATAGTTCATCAGCAAATCACCTCATCTGTCTCCCCAAATGGCTTGCAGTTCGGCACCGATTCCTTCCGAAATATCGGAGGCAGTCATTCCCCAGGCTCCCTTTTCGGCAGCAGCCCGGTCTCCGGCAAGGCCATGGATGAATACAGCTGCCACTGCTGCCTCATAAGGCGCTACATCCTGACCCAGCAAAGAAACAATCATTCCTGCCAGAACATCACCCGAGCCTGCTGTAGCCATTCCGCTGTTGCCGGTGGGATTGATGGAGACCCTCCCGTCGGGTCCGGCTATGACAGTGCCGGCACCTTTCAGCACCACTGTTAGTCCATATTCTTCTGCAAAGGCCTTTGCTGCACCTATCCGGTCGGACTGGACCCTTTCGGTGTCGGTACCCAGAAGCCTGGCCATTTCAGCCGGATGCGGGGTTATTACGGCTTCGCACTTTAGCCGGCTTAAAACTTCGGTATCAGAAGCTATTGCATTGAGGGCATCTGCATCCAGAACCAGCGGTTTTCGGCACAAATCTATCACCTGATGAACCAGCTGATGGGTATCCTCATTGCAGGACAACCCCGGCCCTACCAGAACGGAATCGCAAGAATCCAGAAGTTCCTTGAGAAGAGCCCTGTCAGTGCGGGCAATATGCCCGTCACGGCTCTCCATTGGAGCATAGACCGCCTCGGTCACGCCGGCGGTAAGAATTGGAACAATTTCCCTCGGCACAGCAAGTTTTACAAGGCCTGACCCCATACGGTATGCCGACTGGGCACACAGGATGGCTGCACCGGGCATTGCATAGGATCCGGCAATGACCAGAACCTTGCCGAAGGTTCCCTTGTGCCCGTCTTCAGGCCTTGGCGGCAGGATATTAGAAACCATGCCGCCATCGGTTAAGTCAATCATTTCCATATCATCGGCCAGGGCATAGGGTATGCTGATATCGGCAACAGTAAGCTCCCCAAGATAAGCTGCTCCCGGATACTGAACCATACCCAGCTTGGGCAGGAAAAACGTTACAGTATAATCAGCCTTGACGCAACTGCCGCATATCCTTCCCGTAAGCCCGTCAATGCCCGAGGGTATATCTATGGAAAGGGTGCAGCCCGAATACCGGTTGATTATATCAACCACTTCAAGGGCAATGCCCTCAATATTCCTGTTCAGCCCCGTCCCAAATAAGCCGTCAATGACCAGGTCGGCTTCCATACAGCTTTCGCAGAATCTATCCAGATTGGCGGGTTCTAAAAGTTCCATGGTAAAGCCCATGTTTTTAAGAATACTGGCATTAATAGCCGCGTCACCTTTTAGGGATTCCAGGGGAGAAAGCATGTATAATGAAACCCAATAGCCCATGGAAAGCAGGTGCCTTGAAACAGCAAAAGCGTCGCCTCCATTGTTGCCGGCTCCTGCCACTACAAGAACCAGGCGGCCATTTTTCTGGTTAAGTATTTCCGCTGCCTTCATGGAAACATGGAAGGCGGCGTTTTCCATTAGTACCACACCGGGAATACCTATCTTTTCTATGGCTTCCTGATCAATTTTCCGCATCTGCTCCGGAGTTATCAGTTTCATTCTTCAAACCCTCCAGCCCATATTGGCTCTCAAGCCTTTTTACCAGATCGGTCCCCAATAGCTCGGTAAAATGTACCGCAAAAGAGGTCCAGTCCAGATTTATGGAGTCCAATTCCTCCTTTAGGGCATCCTCTCTTTGCTTAATCAGCTCAAGCTCCCGGGTTATGGTCTCAGCTCTTTCCTTGTTGCTTTTTAGTGTGGAAAAGATATAGTCCACTGTCTCATTGAGGAGTCTCACATTGGCTTCCCGAAGCTCATCATGGGTCTTTTCAATATCCTCGAGGATTTTGTCCATCCTCTCGTTGATTTTCTCTATATCCTTCCTGCATTTCTTAAGCTCTGACTTGGCTGCGTCATCGTTTTCTTCAAAGGCATCCTTTGTGAGGCTTATTATCTTTTTCATAAACCTCTTCTTGTTGGGTTCCAGATTATCCTGCTCTTGCTTCAGCATAGCCTCTTTTTTGATGAGTTCATTCATTTCGTTTTGCAGTTTTTCAATAGCCGGACTCATGGGCAGGTTAGTAAAAAGCTTGGTCCACCTTTCATCGATGGTCAGGCGTGAAATGTTATTCCGCCTCAGTACGGATTTGTCTATATAGGGATACATTTCTTCTTCAGGCTTTTCAAATTTCTTGCCAGTAATCTTCCTCTTTCGGAAAAATGCCATAATAAATCCTCCCTGACACAACACCCCTGATCAATACACGATTGCATTTTCCATATGTTTTATGCTCTGTATTTTTTCTTTAAGTATATCACACGGCTATGTTTTTTTTAACAACCAGTATCATCGTCCTGCCCCCGTTATTGGAAGTTTAGTTGACGAATTAGTGTGGTAGTTGATTTAATAGAATAGAGTATGTCAGATAAACATTGGTCGGTGATCCATGGAATTTAAGAAATTGAACCTGATACTGCAGCGTTTCAGGGATCCGCATTTAAAAACTAAAAAGCTGTTAAAGCTTCTGGTAGCTGCCCTTCTTGTGGTGGTTCTGTTTATGGCAGCCTTTTTCCTTATGAACTCCATCCTTGATAACCCCAATGTTTATAACGGGGTATTCATCAACGGCTATGATGTTGGCGGCATGAGCCCGTCTGATTTGCGGAGCTATATCAGAGATCGCTACGAAACATGCCTTGATGGAGCCCATCTGGTATTTTTCACAGAGAACTTTGAAAGGGAGCTCAGCTATAAGGATATTGGAGTTTCCATAAATATGGAAAGTATGGAGAAACAGGCTCTGAGCGTGGGAAGGGAGGGCTTCTTCCTCAGCAGATTGATTGAGATCTCAAGGCTGAACAAGAATCCGGTGCGAATCCCTCTGGCTCTTGAAACCGATGAAGCACAGCTCGATACGGTTATTGAAGATCTTAACCGTTATTTCAAGACAGATGTAACTGTTCCCAAGGTTGTTATTATGGGGGATCAGGCAACCCTTTGTGCAGGTGAATCGGGCTGGGAGATCGATAAGGAGCTTCTCAGGTGCAAAATTCTTGAATCGGTTCAGGACATGAAAACAGCGTATATTTATATCCCCCTCAGGGAAATACCGCCCCCAAAAATAGACGTCGATACGGTGTATGATGCCATAATCCAGGATCCTGCCGATGCGGAAATCATCAAATGTGATGACGGATCAGCAGCTGTAAAACCCCAGATAAACGGCAGATCCATAGATAAGGCTGAATTAAGGAGCATTGTGAATCGCCTGGAGGAAAGGGAACTAAAAATCTATGAAGAAATACCCCTTCCCGTACAGGTAACCGAGCCGGAGGTAAAAACAAGGGATCTGGAAGCCCTGCTGTTTCGGGATGTTCTGTCCTCTACAAGCACCAGCTTCACCACCAACTCCCCCAACAACAGAAACAGGGGCATCAATATACGGCTTGCTGCCACAGCCATAGATGGCACTGTTCTCTTTCCCGGGGAGGAGTTCTCCTTCAACCAGATAGTGGGACCAAGAACACCTGAAAAGGGCTATACCATTGCCCATATTTACAGCGAGGGTGAGGTGAGGAATGGCTACGGCGGCGGGATCTGCCAGGTGTCCACCACCCTCTATGATGCGGCTCTGTTGGCCAACCTGACGGTTACCGAGCGCCACAACCATATGTTTACCGTAGGATATGTCCCGCTGGGAATGGATGCTGCCGTATCCTATGGATATGCAGACTTAAAGTTTAAAAACACCACCAATTATCCCATCAGAATCGATGCCCGGGTTTCGGACAGCAATGTCCTGACCTTCAGTATTGTTGGAACCAACCTGTACCCGGAAGTGAAGGTGAGGCTGGTTTCCCGTGTGATCAGCGTTACAAAAACAACAACCCAGTACATAGAAGACCCGCAACTGGCTGAAGGTCTGGAAGTGGTCGTGGAAAATGGTATGGATGGGGCTGTGGTGGATACATATATTCAGGTCTATAACGGGAATGATCTGATCAAGGACTACAAGATTCACCGAAGCACTTATCAGATGCTGCCGCGTAAGGTACGCAGGGGTGTTATGAGACTGACCCAGTCCACATATCCTGAAACGGAGTAATATGCGAAGGATAATTGTAGAGAGCAGGGATGATCAAAAACGCATAGACAGGTTCCTGATTGACCGGTTTGTCGGATTGCCGGCCTCTGTCTTTTTCAAAGCCTTTCGAAAGAGGAATATCCGTGTTAACGGCAAACGGGTCAGGAATGATTTTTGCCTGCACACAGGCGACCTTGTGGAGATCTTCATACCCGATGAGTATCTTGACTCAGAAAAAAGAAACAATCAAAAAATCCTGATCGAAATTCCCTATGAGGACGAATACATCATGGTTGTAGCCAAACCCCAGGGCATCCCCGTTCATGAGGACAATAACCGGGAAGGGGTTGTACTGGACCAATACCTGCAGGCCATGGCGGCGGACAGAAAGGATGGCGGGGTGCTCAAGCCGGGTTTTCCCGCTCTCTGCCACCGGATTGACAGAAACACCGGAGGGCTTGTCATCCTTGCCAAGGACTATAAAACTCTGGAGATCATGCAGGATAAATTCAGAAACCATGAGATCAAAAAATTCTATCTTGCCTGCATCCATGGCGTCCCCAGGGAGAAAGAGGCGGAATATGAGGCATTTCTGAGAAAAGACGCAGAAAAGAGCCGCGTTAAGATATTTGACAGGCAGGTTCGCGGTTCTGTAAGAATAGTCACACGGTTCCGCCTTCTAAGATCCGTGAATCCCTACTCTCTCCTTGAGGTTGAACTGGTTACAGGAAAAACTCATCAGATACGCGCCCATCTGGCCTGGCTGGGTTATCCCATACTGGGTGACGCCAAATACGGTATCACTGACATAAATCGATCTCTCGGGCTAAAAAAGCAGGCCCTTTTCTCCTACAAGCTGAGATTTGAGTTTCAAAAAGGGGCTTCACACCTGGATTATCTCAACGGCCGGGAGATTACTCTACCCATGATCCCGTGGGAAGAAGGCATTAGGGATACCGGTCTGATCTAGCTTGAATTTGTTTGAATAACAGCATGGAATCACATATAATTAAAGTGTGGAAAACAGGCTTCAATCAGCAGTGTAACCGAAGAGCGGGTACCGCCCGCTATATCATAGGGGAGGTATGGTTATGAAGTTGATCTTTGCGGTGGTAAGCGATGAGGATAGCAATATACTCGCTGACAACCTCAACAAGGAAGGCTTTGGCACAACCAAGCTGTGTTCCAGCGGAGGATTCCTGAAAAGCGGTAATACCACCTTCTTAATAGCCACTGATGATGATAAGCTGGATCGCGCCCTGGCCATCATCAAGGAAACCTGTAAGAGCAGACGCAGGATGATCGCTCCGGAGAAACTGCCAGGGAGCTTTGGCGCATTCAATCTCGCCATGCCCGTTGAAGTCAATGTGGGCGGCGCCACTGTCTTCACATTGAACATTGAACAATTCATGAAACTATAGAAGAAAAAATAAAATACCATCCGGTATATATGGTATATATGGATTCTTTCATTTCAGGGAAGACCCATCCTGATCGTTTTGTGATACTGGCTCTACCACAGGCGCAGCTGCCTGATCTGGCATCAGTATTTCCCTTTTAAACCTTCAGTATGAGTTTGCACCCGGAGAAAAGAAGGGTTTATAAAAGCTTCGACGCATCTGGCGGCGGCCTCATAGGCTATGGGGCCGCTATTGGAGATCACAGCTTGTGAGAGCATTTGGAGGAAACAGATCTGAAGAAACATTAAGTCCGGAGGAGGTTAATTGTTATGTTTAAGAGAATGGAAGATATGACAAAGGAAATACGGGAACGAATGAGGGGCGGAAAGGGTACGATACAGCTCCAGCATATATTCACCCAGGATGAACTAACTGGAAAATGCCGTTTATTTGCACGGGTTACCCTTGAGCCGGGCTCTTCCATCGGAGCCCACAGCCATGACCGGGAGGAAGAGATCTACTATATCATCAGCGGCAGCGGAACCGTGGACGATAATGGCAATATTCAGACCCTTCGCCCCGGCGATGCTGTTATCACCGGCAATGGAGCATATCATTCAATAGAGAACACGGGCACCGAAGACCTGGTTCTCATGGCTGTTATACTGCTGTACGACTGACATAGCCCGGGCTGATCTTCCCTACCCCAGGTAATTAATAAGATCCATGGGGTCATGAATGATGTTTTCGGCTCCTGCCCGGGTCAGACCCTCCACTCCCCGGAACCCCCAGGATGCACCGACAGGAAGAAACCCTGCGTTCTTTGCCGTCATGATGTCCACCTCACTGTCGCCTAGGTACAAACATTGATGAGGTGAAAGGTTCAGATCGGCAAGTATGCTCAGCGCCCTGGCGGGGTCGGGTTTTTTAGGCATCTGCGGGGTGGTTCCTAACACCCGCAAGAAAGTGAAACGCGGGAAGAAATGTGCCGCAATTTTCTTCGCCACCCCTTCGTCCTTGTTGGTATCGATGGCAAAACTTATTTGATGTGCCTGAAGATATTCAAGCAATTCCTCAATACCATGGTAGACATGCATGCCATAGCCCCAGTGCTGGTCATACAAAGCCCGCAATCTGGAGAGGTATAGGCTTATCTCTCCATGACTCCTGTGTCCTTCGGGTACAGCACGCCTCACCAGTTCTATGAAACCATTGCCTACCATCCTCTTGCATTCTTCTATGCTGTGGACAGGGAAACCGTTTTCGGTCAGCATCATATTCAATGAATAGGCTATTCCCTGTATCGAGTCCACCAGAGTTCCGTCCAGATCAAAAATAACTGCTTTAATACTCAATGCCTTCTCCTTCTGTGTTTAACTACAGATGTCAGATTTCTTCCAGTATCTTTATGATCTCATGTGTTCCGTTGGTCTGGCCGTATCTTGCCATGGCCTTTTTGTATTCCTGCCGGTTCTCATATAGGGTCTTCACACTATCCACCATGGTATCGGGAGTCAGGTCCTCCTCTGGCAGAACCATGCTGAAGCCCTGTTTTCTGAAGGACTCCGCATTCAGAATCTGATCGCCCCGGCTGGCCTGCTTTGATAGAGGAATCAGCAGATTTGGCTTTTTCAGGGCAAGAAGCTCAAAGATGGTCGTGGCGCCTGCTCTCGATATTATGACGTCCGAGAGGGCAAAAAGATGGGGCAGTTCATCCCGGATATATTCAAACTGCTTATATCCCCTGACGCTTTGATATTGCCCGTCCACATTGCCTTTGCCGCATATATGGCAGATGTTAAAATCCTTCACCAGCCTGCCCAGGCTTTTTCTGACGGCCTCATTTATCCTCACAGCTCCCTGGCTTCCGCCTATGACCAATAAAACAGGCTTGGCATCTTCAAAACCGCATATCATGCGACCCGTGGCTCTATTCCCCTCAAGCAGGGCTTTTCTGATTGGGATACCGGTTAGCACGCCCTTCTTCTGTGGGATATGTTTTGTCGATTCCGGAAAGGTATAGCACACCCTTTTGGCAAAGGGCATGGAGAGCTTGTTGGTCAGGCCGGGAGTGATATCGGACTCATGGATGACAACCGGAATCCTGCACAACCAGGCAGCCCATACCACTGGGCAGGAAACAAATCCGCCCTTACTGAACACCACATGGGGCTGAATCTTTCGCAAGAGGGAAACCGACTGCCTGAGTCCCCCCACCACCCGGAACATATCGCTGAGATTTTTGAGGCTCAGGTATCTTCTCAGTTTACCTGCGCTGATGCCATGATAGGGAATGCCCTCGGCTTCAATCAGCTGTTTTTCCATGCCGTTTTTTGAGCCAATATATTCTATATGGTAGTTCAACGCCTTAAGTTCAGGAATTAACGCTATATTGGGAGTTACATGCCCCGATGTACCCCCGCCCGTCAATACGATTGTTTTCATTTGTTACACGTCCTAAAAAATCATTTCATCCACATTATACTATTAAGCGGGATAACATCAAAGACCTGAGGTCTATTGCCAGTCATCGGCAGTCCAAAGCATCACCCTGTCCTTCAGCAAAATATCACGGGATACCATGAACAGCCAGACCACCGCCACAAGATTTATCAGCGAAAAGACCCGGGTTGTTATGTTAAAGGCGGGAGTAACGAAGGGCATGGTATCTTTATAACTGACATAAAAGAGAACAGCGAACTGATTGATGAATACTGTAAGGCTAAGCAGTGCAAAGAAACCGAATATCCTCCTGTCCCTGCAATAGATGAACACCATGATCAGGAGCATGACGGCAGGATACAGGTATCTTTCATGCATTCGCCCTGTGAACATGAATACTCCGGCCTGCAAAACCAGAGCAGCTGTAAAAATGCGGTTTTCGGTGTTGGATTTAATATAAAGGTACAGAAAGAACCCCAGTACCACCAGGGTTAAAAGATAGCTCCACGTCCTATAGGGCATAAACAGAAACATAGTGTTATCCCTGACCATATCCCCTCCCACCAGGGAAAAGAGGTTATGGGCATGGAGAGATGCATATGAATACTTAGAATAATCCCCTGCAAAGAGCCTGACAATCCACCAGACATCCCTCCACAAAGAAAAAGGCAGAATGATTAAGAAGCCAGTAAAAAGTCCTGTGGCCATGCAAAGGAGAAACTTCTTCAGGCTCTTTCTACGGATCAGTTCCAAAAACAGTACCGGTAGAAAGATAAAGCCCTGGGGTTTCATCAGGCAGGCACAGGCAAAGAAGAAGGCTGACACCATGATCCTGTCGTGGTAGAGTCCTAAGAGCCCCACCACCACAAGCAGAGTCATTATACCGTCGGTCTGCCCCCACATGGCAGAGTTGACCAGTATGGCAGGATTAAACAGATACAGCCCTGAGAGGATTAAGGCTGTTTTCTTTGACATCTTCCTGGCGGTCACCATATAGACCAGTATGCCCGAAAGTATATCCGCCAGTATGGCAGGCATTTTGATCAGGATAATCCCAAAGATTGAGTCGGGAGCCCAATTCAGTCTCAGCAGCACCTTGCCGATGTAGCGCAGGATATAGAGGTACAGGGGCGGGTAATCCACATTACCGCTTCCATATACCAAAAGAAAATCCTCGGCTGCTGCCTCGGCCCATCCCCTGTAATAATCAAGATCCCCGTCATATCCGTGTACGCTGGCGGCCAAAATCAGCCGGATAATGAGAGAAAACAAGAGTAAGAGAATAAAAACGAGATTGCGGCTGTTTCTTTTCAATCCATCACCCGTGACATCCTGACTTCTTTCATGCCACATCCGGCAAAACAAAAAGGGAAGCACTCCACAAAAAGAATGCCTCCCCAATATTCTGCGTCTCCAGAGATTTTTCATGCAGGGCAAAGCTTCCAAATCCAGCTACGCCCTCGCCAGTCAGACCTTATCCTTCTTCATATAGCCGGTAGCTGTAAGCCTTGCGATGAGTTCATTGTCTTCATCCAAGACATCCACATTATAAGAACAGAGCCTGTTGGTGGAGGATATCTCTTTGGCCTTTGCAGTCAGGATCCTACCCTTTGGAGTCCTGAAAAATGAAATATTGGCGCTGATGCCAAGAGTAGCGCTGCCCTTTGAGTTGGAAGCGGCGGCAAATGCATAATCTGCCAGGGTGAAAATTGCACCTCCCTGAACAAAGCCCACCCCATTGAGGTGATGGGGCTGAACCTCCATTTGAACAACAGCATATCCGGGTTCGACGGTTATCAGCTTAAGACCTATGAAATGTGCAAATTTATCATTTTTAACAAATTTGATCATGTCCATATCCATGCCAAAGCCTTTCGTGTTTTCTTAAAATCATACTACAACCGTGAATAATATAAAAGCCTGTTTTACCGGATTTAAAAAGAGTGGCAGGGAAAACATCCCTGCCACTGCTGCTTTTCAACCTGGCATCCTATTTTCGAAAATAAGCGGTTATGGCCTCGGCGATATTCTTTGCCAGGCGGGTCTGTTCTTCTTCGTCTGTTAGCCATTCGAACTCCTGGGGATTGGGAACAAATCCGGTCTCCAGAAGGATGGACGGAGCCCAGGTCCCCCGCGTGACATAGAAATTACGAACATGCATCCCTTTTCCGGTGCGGTGCAAAGAGCTTGTAACATGATCATACAGCAGCTCAACCAGGGGTGCGGCCAATTGTTCCCTGTACCATACCGAGAATCCATCCACCTTGGATATGTCAACATTATCCGGCATGCTGTTGGCATGAAGGGAAATGAACAGATCCGGAAGCATCAGCCTGGACATCGAGAGCCTGTCATCCAGGGATAGGTTGATATCACTATCTCTTGTAAGGTATACCCTGGCTCCCAATGACTCAAGTTCGGACTGTAGTTTGTGAGCCAGGCTGAGGTTTATATCCTTTTCAGCATAAGCCCATCCCAGGGGCCCAATTGCACCCGGGTCGGTGCCACCGTGCCCAGGATCCAGAATGATGGTTATACCTCCCAGAGGCTGGCTTTGATTTTTCACCACTGCCTTACGCCTGATTTTCAGCTCCAGACCGGTTGCGGTTTTTTCAACATAGTACCCTCCCAAGGTCTCACCCGGCTTTATGTTGAGGGTAATTTGGGTCCCGCTGCCGCCATTCCTGGAGATGTCGAAAGAGGATACGAGGGCGTTAGCAGGCAGCTGCGGTGCAGAAGCCGAGGAAAAAGCCGAGACCGTGAGTGTTAAATCAGTTCCATCAAAGGAGGCAAAAGCTGCCGGAGATAATGTGGTCTCAAGCCTCAGTGTATCCCAGACGTTTCCGGTCTTGTATTCCATATTTTTGATAACGGGTTCAAGCTTGAATCCCGGTTCATAAATATTCACATCACTCTTGCCGATCCACTGCCCGGAAGACAGGCGGACATAACTACCGGACATCCCTGTGATGGAATCCACCATTCCGGAATAGAGCTGGTGTATCCCCCCATTGGTTGATGACGGCTCATTGAAGGTATATGCCATGGATGCCTTCACCTCTGCGTAGTAGGGTGTGCCCTTCATTATAACGCCGATTCGTGCCCCTCCGTTTTGGGTGCTGGCCACGCCTTTGTAATCCATGGTATACACCGGAACACCCAGATCGACAATTCTTGGGGTTCCTGTATAAGTGGGCAGTGTATACTCATAGGTAAAGGTAGCGGTATGAATTCCGGTTCCACCGGGCGTGGGGGTTGTTTGCTTCATATTGTAGCTTTTGCCGTCCAGCTGTACCTTTACGCTGGATCCGGCGGGAGCCTGACAGGAAAGTGTTATTGTCTCACCCGGCATCCCGTAAAATTGTGATCTCGGGAATGTGGATGCCGGAATGATTTCGGCCTTGCTCATTTTCCCTGATCCGGAAGGAACAGTTCTAGTGATCACACGAGTTACAGATGATCCTGCCTGGGAGAATGTGAAGCTGTTCTCACCCGGCTGCAGCGGCACAAGAACCCCAAAATATCCCTGCTCAGACCGATCAAGGATAGGAATATTATTCAAGAACAGTGGTTTGTCGGGATCCGACGCACCGTTGATATAGTACTTATCAAGGCTTGTGGAGATGTTGGAAGAAGGTCTTGATACACTGACCTTGATCTGGGCCGCCATCTGATCCCACTTTGAATAGACTTCTTTTATGGCTTCAGTCAGAGCCGGGTAGTTGGCCAGGGAATTGTAGGTAAACATGATGCTTCCCTTGACCTCCTCCACGGTGGAGTTCAGTTCAAGCTGCCTGACAATCTCCTGTGTGCCATACCATGGGCTTGACGGGTTGGAGTCACCAGCCTTATATGCTGCCTGCCCGATATAGAGATCAACCCCGGTTCCTGAGACAGCGTTCTTCCACCAGGCAAGCAGCTTGCTGTAATCGGCAACAGAGTATCCGATATTCCAGTAAAGCTGTGGTGCGATATAGTCTATGATGCCATCCTTCACCCATTTCAGGGAATCGGCGTAGTGGCCTGAGTAGGACTGGAATCCGCTGGTATCGCTGCCCTTTGGATTGGATGAACGATTAGCCCATATTCCAAAGGGACTGATACCGAACCTGACACTGCTCCGGGCTGCCTTAATTGCCTTGTAGCAATCCCGGATCAGGGTATTCACGTTTTCCCTGCGCCAGTCGTCAAGGCTCTGGCCAGAAGGCCTGTATTTATTATAAGTGGTCTGGTCATTGAAAGTGGTTGAAGGATAAAAATAATCATCAAAGTGGATGCCATCCACATCATAGTTGCGAATAATTTCAAGTACCCCGTCAATGATGAGCTGCCTCACCTGGGGAAGCCCAGGATCAAAGTAGAGGTTGCCGTCGGAGTGCTTAACCACCCACTGGGGGTTAAGAACAGCAGGATTATTGGATGACAGCGAAGCAAAATCATGGGCGGGCTGGCCTGCCTCTTTCTTGGTCACTCGATAGGGATTGATCCATGCGTGAAGCTCCAGTCCCCGCTTGTGGGCTTCGGTGACCCAGAATTCAAGAGGATCAAAACCTCCGGCCGGTGCAACGCCCTGTTTCCCGGTAAGATATTTAGACCATGGGAAGATCTGGGATTTATAGAATGCATCTGCAGTAGGCCTCACTTGGAGAAACACAGCATTAAAACCAGTATCCTGTGCCAGATCCAAGATCCTTATGGCTTCCTTTTTCAGCGTTTCAGGATCGGTGGTCGGCTTGACAGGATAATCAATGTTCACAACCGTTGATACCCATAGCCCACGAAAATCGCTTTTGCCAGATGGGTGCGAAAACGCAGTCTCTGCCGCAAATGCGGGGCAGGCTATAGAGATGATCAATAAGACGACAATAAAAACCCTCGCCAAGTTCTTCATATCATTTCTCCTGTGTATGGTTTTTGGGATTCCCTGCCTTTCATTTTAGCAGAAAAAAACAGCTTCCTACCGGTTTATCCGGTGTTTTAAGGAAACTGTAATGGTAAGGTAACAATATGGAATTCCAAAGGTTTTACAAGACAATAGCAGAATAAAAAACGAATGGTGAACGGCTCATGCCCTGTGGATCAGGACATGGGAAACACCAATAATCCGTGCCGCCTGTCTTAAAGATATTCCGTCAATGGCCCTGATCTTTCTTAAAATGGCATTTCGCTCCGATGTGGGCAGGTCTTTGATCTGAGAGAACTCATAATCGCCTGCAACCTGCTTTATAGCCTGCACAGCATCTTCATCGGACAAGCGCCCCGGGCGGGTTATATCCATGCACCAGTCCTGACTTTCCTCCTCGTTATACTGGATGAACAGCCTTTTGGCAAGATCGTTATCGTCGTCAAACATTGAAAGGACCATATTCTCATCCAAGAGACCGTCGGGATAGCCGGGAAAACCATAATATGGTCTGCAACTGCTCCACTTCCACTTGCCCGGATATCCTACCAGCCCGGCCTTTACAGGGTTCTGGTGAATGAAGCGTATAAGGGTCATCAAATAAAAATCCTGCTCCACAACCTCACTTTTGAATCGATCATGGAAAACAGGACCCTTACTTTGATATTTCGAATTATAGTACCATACATAACTGACTGTGAGACGCTTAATGGTGTTGGACAGGTTCTCGCTTCCTTCTTTAATAAGCAGATGAACATGATTTCTCATCAGGCACCAGCCATAGACGTCTATCCCGCTCTTTTCCTTGCACAGATAAAGAGTATCAAGAAATCTGGCATTATCTTCGTCGTCACGAAAGATATCCTGCCCGTTTTTTCCCCGCAGAAGGACATGATATATTCCGCTTTCGCTCTTTTTTCTTGCTACCCTTGGCATGGTTCTCCTTGCAATACTATTTAATGGATATTATATCATGGCCTGACAGACCGAACAACTTACAGGAAAGGTCTCCCCTTATCATACGGCATAATGCCTATTCCTGCATTAGCCCATCTCTTTCCAGGTGCTGCTGCCTGACCTGTTCCAGCATCATATCCTTCACCTTCATCAGGCGGGTGAGATTGCCCCGCTCATTCTCATCAAGCTTCATGATGATATACTTGATGGTATCTTCCAAATTGGGAATGAGTACATACTCCAGCGCATTGACACGGCGCCTGGTCTTCTCTATTTCATCGGAGAGAAGCTGTGCGGACTTTTCCAGCTCTGCCAGCCTGAGCATATGGGGCAGCGCCTCTGAAAGAGCCTGAATGGCCCCGTCCAGTTCACCGGAGGTATTGGCAAAGCCATAGGGAAAGATATCTTCATCACCGGTTCCCTCAGTGGTGAACTCAAGCACCGGAACGTCCACGCTCATGATGTTCCGGGTGGATGTGTTCAGAGATGCTCTCCGCTTGGGGAACATGAGCGCCTCTTCCAGCATTTCATTGCTCATGAGGGCACGAGCCATAATGAAGCGGGAATGCACATCCATTAGCAGCTGTTCCACGATCTCCCGCTCCCTGCGATTCTCCCGGACAATCTCCAGGAACTTCTTCATGAGCTCGTCCCGCTTGTCTTTAAGCAGCTTATGGCCGCGCCTGGCCGTTCTAAGCCTTTTTTTCAAACCCGTAAGCACCATACGGGTGGGGTTTACATTGAGTCTGGCCATTTGCTTACCACTCCATATCCTGCAGCTGTTCCTTCCTGGGATGATACTTCTTGATATATTCGCTCTTTATGCGCTTAAGCTCCGATACAGGAAGGATATCGAGAAGCTCCCAGCCAAGATCCAGGGTTTCGATGATGGATCTGTCGGTATTGTAGCCTTGTGAAACATAGCGCTTCTCAAACTCATCTGCAAACTTCGCATATAATTTGTCAACATCTGTAAGAGCCGCTTCACCCAGGATTGAGGCCAGTTCCTTGCATTCCTTGCCCCGGGCATAAGCAGCAAACAGCTGATTCATGGTGTTAGCATGATCCTCACGGGTTTTCCCGGCTCCAATACCCTTATCCTTCAGACGGGACAGGGAAGGAAGAACATCTATGGGCGGAGTCAGCCCCTTTTTGTACAGCTCACGGCTGAGGATGATCTGACCCTCAGTGATATATCCTGTCAGATCGGGGATGGGATGGGTTTTATCGTCCTCAGGCATGGTCAGGATGGGTATCAGAGTGATGGAGCCATCCTTATCCCGCATCCGGCCTGCTCTCTCATAGATTGTTGCCAGGTCGGTATATAGGTAACCCGGATAACCACGGCGTCCCGGCACTTCCTTACGGGCTGCCGATACCTCACGGAGGGCTTCAGCGTAGTTGGTTATATCTGTGATGATTACAAGGACATGCATATTCTGGTCAAAGGCCAGATACTCAGCGGCTGTAAGAGCCATTCTGGGGGTTGCTATACGTTCCACTGCCGGGTCATTGGCAAGATTCATAAACAGTACCGCACGGTCGATTGCCCCCGTCTTTTTAAAGTCGGTGATGAAGTAGTCAGCCTCCTCATAGGTTATACCCACGGCGGCGAAGACTACGGCAAACCTGCCTTCTGTTCCTAAAACCTTTGCCTGACGTGCGATCTGGGCAGCCAACTGGGCATGGGGAAGACCCGATCCCGAGAATATGGGAAGCTTCTGACCCCTTACGAGGGTATTCAGACCGTCAATGGCTGAAACACCGGTTTGGATAAACTCATTGGGATAGTCACGGGCTGCCGGGTTCATGGGCAGGCCATTTATGTCCATCCTCTTATCGGGGATGATGGGCGGACCTCCGTCGATGGGACTGCCCAATCCGTCAAAAACACGGCCCAGTATATCCGGGGATACGGGAAGTTCAAGGTTTCTTCCCAGAAAACGTACCTTACTAGTGGCCACATTGATGCCTGCGGCGCTTTCAAAAAGCTGAACAAGAGCATTGCTGCCATCCACTTCCAGCACCCTGCAGCGCCGGATCTCACCGTTGGCAAGTTCTATCTCTCCCAACTCGTTAAAGGTCACACCCTCAACACCTCTGACCAGCATCAGAGGGCCGGCAACCTCTGCGATGGAACGATATTCCTTAAGCATATCAGCTATCCTCCTTTGCTGTCAGTGCATCCATCTGGGTCTCCAAATCCTTCTCCATATCGTCGTAGATCTGGTTCACCTTTTCTTCAGGAACGAATTTGGCTCTGCCAATCCTTTCCCTGATGGGCAGGCTGAATATCTCATTTATTCTCGCTCCGGCACTGACCGCATCCCTGGCCTTGTAATAGAAGTTCATGATCAGCCTGAGCATGCGCAACTGTTTGTTCAGTGTCGAATAGGTATCAACGTCATTGAAGGCATCCTGCTGCAAATAGTCCTCCCTAATGGATCTGGCAGCCTCAAGGGTTACCCTGTCCATTGGTGAAAGGGCATCCACGCCTACAAGCTGAACTATTTCCTCCAGTTCTGCTTCCTCCTGGAGAATGCGCATCATATCCCCGGTAAGCCTGACCCAATCCCTGGACACGTTTTCAGTGTACCAGTCCCTCAGCCTTTCCTCATAGAGAGAGTAGCTTATAAGCCAGTTGATAGCCGGGAAATGCCTCCTGTAAGACAGGTTGTAGTCCAGTCCCCAGAAGACTTTGACAATTCTCAGGGTTGCCTGGGCTACGGGCTCAGATATATCGCCGCCCGGAGGTGAAACCGCACCAATGGCACTCAATGATCCAATGCGTTCCCCGGAACAGAGAGTCTTTACCTTGCCCGCCCTTTCGTAGAACTGAGCCAGACGGGAGGAGAGGTAAGCCGGGTAGCCTTCCTCACCGGGCATTTCCTCAAGACGCCCCGACATCTCACGAAGAGCCTCTGCCCACCTGGAAGTGGAGTCAGCCATAAGAGCAACACTATATCCCATATCCCTGAAATACTCAGCTATGGTAATGCCTGTGTAGATAGACGCCTCGCGGGCAGCAACCGGCATGTCCGAGGTATTGGCTATGAGAACCGTCCTCTTCATGAGGGATTTACCGGTTCGAGGATCCTTAAGCTCCGGAAACTCCATAAGAACATCGGTCATCTCATTTCCGCGCTCACCGCATCCTATGTAAACCACAAGATCCGCTGCGGCCCACTTTGCCAGCTGGTGCTGGACAACGGTCTTACCGCTTCCGAAAGGCCCGGGTATTGCAGCGACGCCGCCCAGGGCTATGGGGAAAAGGGTATCGATGATGCGCTGCCCGGTGATGAGGGGCTCATCCGGCGCCATCTTTTCCTTATATGGACGCTCCCGGCGCACAGGCCACTTTTGCATCATGGTGAGATCATGAACCCTGGTGGTTCCGGATCCTGTCCGGATTTCCACGCGGGCTATGGTATCCTCAATCGTGTACTGGCCTTCAAATATATCAATGAGGGTTCCTTCTACTCCATAGGGAACCATGATCCTATGCTCAAACACCTCATTTTCCTGAACCACACCGATTATATCGCCGGACTGAACATGGTCTCCCACTTTGGCTCTGGGAATGAAGTGCCATTTTTTGCTCCGGTCCAACGCAGGGATGGAAATCCCCCTGGTAATATTACCGCCGGTTTTCAGGCGCATCGCTTCCAAAGGCCTTTGTATGCCATCAAAGATATTTTCAATCAGACCCGGACCTAGTTCCACACTTAGTGGCGCCATGGTTGAAACCACGGGTGCTCCTGGTCCAAGACCCGATGTTTCCTCATAAACCTGAATGGAGGCTCTGTCATCATGAATTTCCAGGATCTCGCCGATCAGATTCTCCTTGCCGACTCGCACCACGTCGAACATGTTGCTGTCACGCATACCTTCAGCTATGACCAGCGGCCCTGAAACCTTCACTATTCTGCCCTCGTTCAATACTATCCCTCGCTTTCAATACCTATCGTCCCTGCCGGAACATGTGATCCACCTTCTCTTTATCCGGCGAACCCCACAACAATTAATCCTTGAATAGGATATCTGCGCCAACAGCCTTTTCCACACTTTTCTTCACTGAGCTCATGCCGATGCCCAAAGAGCCCTGGTTTCCAGGAATGGGCACAATTGCGGGAAAACGACTGAAACGATACCGCTCGATATCCTCTGTTATCATGGACGCAAACTGTTCGGTTATATAGATCACTGCATACCCGCTATCGGCCAGATGGGTCAGCCTTTCAGAGGCTTCCTCACGGGAAATTACCGGATACACATCGAATCCCACAGCCTTGAATCCCAAAACGCTGTCCCTTTCCCCAATCACTCCAACCTTACGCATATGCCCTCAACCTCTCACGAATAATTTTATGGGAAATGCCATTGATTTTCCCGGTGAGTATCAGCCTTACATTCCTGATCTCTGCCTCCTTGTAAAACAGCCAGGCAATAACCGGCTCCACACCCATGGCGATATATCTGCTCTTTTTTATAAAGCCCATCAAATATTCATCCAGAATCTTTTCCATGCCCGAGATCCCTTCATTGTTTTTGAAAGCCTCAGACAGCCCTGGAGTTAGATCCGACAGAGCTGTGAACTGAATAGCTTCAAAGAACTGGTCCAAAGGCTTATCGGAAAGATCAAGATAAAACTTTTTATTTATGCCGCTCCCCTCAAGAAGAGCCCTCTCCATAAAAGCCCTTGTCTTATTCAGCAGCTTTGCACGAATGAAAATCCTGATATTTGCTGTGTCATGGAGAAGTGCCACCAGTTCGCTGATATAGGGTACCTTGATCATACGGGCGTCACTTTCCATGTTTTCATACATCGCTCTGTCAAGGATGAAGTCAATCATCTGGGGGTCGCCGGAACGCCCATAGTAATCTATAGATTCAAGAATGGCCTTTCTGAACACTTCAGGAAGATCAGCCAGGCTTCTGTCTACAATCATGCTGCGGAGCCTGGATGGATCAACAGTGCCTGAATGGGCATATACCCCGGGATTATCACTACCCAGAAAACTACCCTTGAGTATCAGTTTTGCGTTGAGGTAATCATTGCGGCGCATAAAAAGGGTGATAGCCTCAGGAAGGGGCAGTATTTCGTTTAGCAGGGCATAGGCCTTCTTCATCTCATCGGAAAGAAGCCTCTCCGATACATAAACCGCAGGCTGGGAGATATCTACATCACCCATCCCATATCCCTGCTCCACCAGCATCTTTACAATATCTTCAGCGCTTGACGCATCCAGCATCCGCTCATATTGCTGAGGAGTGATCAGTTTGTTCTCCATTGCACGTATCCGTGCTGTGGCATATGCATAATCCTCATCCAAAATCCGTGCCATAGCTACTCCTTATCACAGTGTATCACGCCTTGAACAGAATCGAAGCAACCTCTGCCTCCAGCTGAGGTCTCAACATACTGAAGATGATTTCAAGTGTGCTGTTTATCTCCATATCTCCATACTTCAACACAAAACCGCCCCTGTTGGGGATTGTGTTACCGGAGAGTCTTAACACTGAGGTTTTCCCTTCTGCTCTGAGGCTTGTGTTGATTTCCTCAACATATTGGAGGCCCAGCCTTGACCTGTCGGCCTCATTGAATAGAATCTCGCCCTCTCCCTCCCGGACCGATTCAAGGATAAAGCCCTTGATCAACCTGCCATACTCATCCACAGGCAGTTTCAGAGTTTCCTCAAAGGCAGCCTCAAATGCAGCCTCCACCATTTCCTGCCGAACCTTGAGCATGCGCTTTCTTTCCTCAAGGCTGGATACTGCATCCATTGTTTTCCTGATGTTTTCGGCTTCCGCCGTAGCGGCCTGTTTGGTATTTTCGGTTTCCTGAAGGGCCTGTTTCTGTGCCTCGGCGATAATTCTTTCAGCTTCCTGTCTCGCCCTGTTCAGGTTCTCATCAGCAATTCCCCTTGCATCATCAAGAATTTTGGCTTTGATTCTGTCAATTCCAGTCATCTGAATTCCCCTTTGTTAACTGCCTGATTCATTATAGTATTCCAGGCGCTTCATTGAATCCGCCGGACGTCTATCCCGGCGCATCCCAATGGCAATCTCTTATACCGGTACTTTACCAAGAATGAAGAAGGATGCCGCAAAGCTGAAAATGGCAAACAACTCAACATTGATGGCAAAAATCATGGCATGACCGAAAGATTCCGGACGTTTAGCTATAAGGTTGATGCCCGATGCGGCCACCTTGCCCTGGTAAACCCCGGAAAGATAGCCAACGAATCCAACTGGAAGACCTGCCATAAACAGCATGGTTGCCTGCTCAAGAGTGATATCAGGGGTAACCCTGCCAAGTATCAATATAGCAATAACCAGGCCGTAAATAGCCTGCGTACTGGGAAGGGCCTGCAAAATCATGGAATAAACGAACTTGCCCGGGTCCTCCGCAACTACACCGGAGGCTGCCTGACCGGCAATCCCCACCCCTTTGGAAGAGCCAAGGGCGGCAACAAAAAAGGCGATTGCCGCACCCAGCAAGGCATATGCAGTCGGTGAAAAGAATAGTGTCATATTTGTCTCCATAGTGTTTCATCCTCCTGTTTGACCAAAATGTATCGCGTTTTTGCTTTTAAAGGATGGAAGGCCTCTCCCCCACCCTCAAGAAACTTGGAGAAGTATTCAAGATACTGCAGACGGCATGAATGAACAAAACCTCCCAAAATCGACATGGCAAAGTTTATCCCATGTCCGAGAACCAACAGCATAAGACCCCCCGTCAGCTTGAATATGATGCTCCCTCCACCGGCCATGCCATTGATCAGACCAGAAAGTATACCACCGGAAAGGCTCAGTGCCATAAGGCGCATATAGGAAAGAACATCACCTAAAAATCCAATGATGTCGTAGAGCTTTGGAAATCCCCCAAAAACCTTTCCAATAACATTACGGTTATTCCTTCCGGCAGTAAACACCGTAAGGATAATGCCAACCATCAGAACATAAACCCCGTAAGATGAGACTTTAGCTGCCATGTGGGGGTCTATCCCGGGTACATTTGGCAGAATCGCCATGGCAAACCCGGTATACATGATTACGGGAAACAAGACATCAAAAACAGTCTCCAGGTATTGCCTGCGCCTGATCAGGTTCAGCGCCTTCATGGCATGCCCTGCATAAAGATGGATGATACCGAAGAGCAGGCAGTATACCATAAGCCTTTCGGTTCCCCCTTCCTCGCTGGGGTTGAACCATAGGGCATACTGGGACAGAGCTTCTATACCGAAATAGCCACCAAACATAGTTCCCCAGAAGATGGTAGCCAGACCGCTGAAGAAGACCAGTTTCATAAACCGCCTTGTGCCTTCTTCCATTCTGAACAGCTTGAGGGCAAGGCCGCCGGCTAAAGCAAGAATCAGTCCATAACCTGCATCAGCCACAATCATTCCAAAGAAAAATATGAAAAAGAACATGGTGGTTCCACTGGGGTCTATCTCCTTGCTGCTCGGCACACCGTACATGTCTATAACCGGCTTGATAGACTCAGTGATGGTTCCGTTTTGTATCAAAACCGGGGTTTCTTCGTCTGGCTCGGGTTCAGTAATCTGCACCGAACACAGGAAGTTTTCTTCAAGCCAGCTTTTAAGCTTATCGGAGAGCTCAGCGGGGAGCCATCCCTTCAGCAGAAAGACCGAACGGGTAGTAAGCAGCTTTCCAAATGCTTCAGCCCGTTCTCTTTCCATCAGAAGGGCGTCATACAGGGTTTCAATCTCATCCCTGCCTTCCGACAGCTGCCTGATCCTGTTTATGTATTCTTCACGCTGCCTGAAAAGCTCTTCACGAGCCTTCAGTATCCTTTCCCGGTTCTGACGGGGAGTCCCCTCCATATCCTTGAAATCCATACGGTTAAAGCCCTGATCCTTTAAAAGGGCTAATCCTTCCTGCTCCCTGGTTTTATGGACAATCAGCAGGATATAGTGATGATCCCTGTCACTGCCAGAACATACCAGTGATGCCTCTCCGACCTCATCATCAAGTGCCTTCACCAGCTCATTAAGATCAACACTCTGAGGAAGAGTGCCCATGACTATAGCAGTGGTACGGGTGCTGCTTATATTCAGAGGAAAATCAAGATCCATCCACATATCCAGGGATGTCAAAAGAGTATGCTGGCGATTGTCTTCGCTATTTATAGCGGCAATATGTCCTTCACAGGCATTAATTTCCCTTGCCGTTTCCATAATGGTCTGGGAAGAACCCAGCACCGATTCAAATACTTTTCGGCTGATAACCCTCCTTACCGAAAACAGGGGTTTCTTTACCGGAACATAACGCCTAAGAACCTCCAATGAGGCCGATAATTCACTGAGCATATGATCCAGGCGGGCAAGCTCAGAATGGTTTTGGGGTACTGTAATCCCCGGGCTTTCCTCATCAACGGTACTCTCACTGATCTGGACCACGCCCATTTCCATCAGTGATTCCATCAACCGGGTCCGTTCCTTCTCAATACCCAGTATCGCAATCTTATTCATCCTAACGACTGCCACTTAAGTCCACAATCCTTCCCAGAATAAATTGAATAGCTGCATCCAGTTTTTCCTCAGCGCTACGCGAAAGCTGCAGAGCCGTCTCCTCCACGGCCTCTTCCCTTGCTTTCATCTCCGCCTCCAGATCCTGGCGGGCTCGCTTTAATATTTCAGACCTCAGGGCTTCACTTTCGGCTCTGCTCGTTTCAAGAATGGCCGCAGCATCCTGCCTGGCTTTGGCAATCAGCTCGCGGGCCTCCTTTTTGGAGTTTTCTTCGATTTGCGCCGCTTCCTGTTCAGCTTCAATGATTTGGTTTAAAATTGTTTCAGACAAGCCGGTCACATCCTCAAATGTTTATTTTTAAGATTTACCCTTATTAAGCTATTTTGAAACACGGTTTCTGCCGCCACTTTTTGCCCGGTACAGAGCTTCATCGGCTTTTTTAACCACGTCCAGGGCGGTTTTCAGGCTCTCGGTTTTTTGGGCGACTCCTATACTCACAGTGACATTGATCCGTCCCTTTCCTCCACTGTAACCAGTAATTTTCTCGGGTTTCTTTTCAGGACGGCTATCCGATCTTATGATGAAAGGACGCCGTTCCACCGCTTTTCTCACACGCTCCAGCAGTGCCATGACTTCAGACATTCTCTGTCCCTGAAAAATAATTGCAAACTCTTCTCCTCCGTATCGAAACGTCCTGGCTCTGTATGAAATCTTGTTGAGGATTGATGCCACCATTTTCAGCACCTCATCCCCCACATCATGCCCATATGTATCATTGACACGCTTGAAATGATCTATATCCACCATGGCTATACAGTATTGTTTCCCCAGCCTGTCCAATTCCTGCTCAAAGGCTCTCCTGGAGAGCACTCCAGTAAGTGTGTCGTAAAAAGCCAAAGAGTAGGAGACCTCAAATAATGCTGAAACCACCACAATAAAGACTGAGCCGGTAAATACAGCGAGGATCACGGGCCTATGGGCGAAATGAAGGGATATATACGTAGTTATCAGTACTGAGATGAATACCACATAGATGTATTGGCCTTTCAAAATATAATTGATCAGCAAAAATCCAATGGCAAGGATATAGAGGATGATGGCCGGGGCAGGAATGGCCATGGCATGATCCGGACTCAACATACCGCTGGTCAGGTCATCAGATTTTCTAAGTATGTTGATCAAAACCCACACAAACTGCAGGCCGATCAGAATGGCCTTGTTTGCCCCATAACTGGTGATGATACCTCTTTCATTGATGAACGCAAGCCAGATCATGTTGATAGGAATTAATATACTTATCTCAGTCACTGCCTCAATCAACATGGCTTCCTTTGAAGAGGCGATTTTTAATATGATATAGGAAAGCAGTATAAAGACCGTAAGAAAGAAGAAGCGGCTGTTTTTGTACCAAATGCTCATGAAAATCGACAGAATAGCAATCACAAAGGGGAGTACGAGCATGACTGAATTGACGGCATCGTTAAAAGACGCAGCCTGTGAAGCTGTCATCCATGCAAGCAGAATGACTGCAAAGGGAATCAGTCCCGCCATGATCTTTCTCATGCACCCGTCGTTCCTCTCTATGGAAAGCTCCATTTTCGTCCTTGGTATTTGCTTATTCTTTGTTGTATGGCAGTGAAGTCAATCCCTTAATATGTATATCGTTATTTTTCATAAGAAAAAGAACCCTGTCATTGATGATTTATACATTGATTTTGCTTTTTAACCCCCCGGCGGTAGATAGCAAAAAAAGGAGGACGTTTCAGTCCCCCTTATCGCTTCTTTACATCTTCACCCAATTCATCATCTGCCGGAAAATCAAATTTCTGCGGCGGGAAGAACTGGTCAAGAGGGAATTCGATGGTATCAAAGATCTCGCAAGGCTCCTCGTTGGTGGAAGCTATGCATTCCTTGTTGGGGTAGCAGAAATTGAATGCAGGAATAAGGAGCTGTACCAGCCGAACCAGTTTTATGATGGAGAACAGTCCCAGTGTTACAACCACCCTTCTCTGAGGAAGAACAATGTTTTCGGCATTACCCTTTTCCTCATCATCGCAAAGGCGATGTTTATGGTGATGGTGGTGGTGATGTACCCTCTTAATCCTCGTATTCAGAACCAGGGGCTCTGCAACCTCAACCTTCACATTGGGCAGATTATCCTGCTCAACAAGGGATCCGCCGCAGCTGTCACCGCAGGAATCGCCATAGAGGGGGCCATTAGGTGCGGGGTCCATACTCTTGAAGATCTTGATCTTGCCTTCAGATCCGAAGAGGATAACTGTTTTTTCAAACCCCACAAACCCAACCTTTGGGCACGAGGAAACCAGGTTTCCATTCATATCCCTGTAGCAGAATTCCACCATGACCTTGATCTGATAGCGTACATTTACGGTGTAAAAACCTCTTTTGAATGGTACGGGTTCCAGATCTGCAAATACGGCCACTACCTCGGCATCTTTAGTTTTTACCTTTACCGCATTATTGATGAGGTCCTGAACATTTTCATTAAAATCTACAACCGCATCCTCAATACAGTCTTTCTCGCGGCAATTGTCATATACTTTTTCCACGTGGACGCAAACGGCTTCACGGAGCTTGCATATGTCTTCGCCGCAGATTAGTCCGGGAACGATTTGATCTTTGCAACTCATTGCATCGGTCCTCCATTCGAAATATTAGCCTTCACACTGACATAATATGCCTATGGGTTGTTTTGGTGACTGCACGGCATATTCAGCCGGGGACATAAATATTCATATAAGTATATGAGGCAATTAGCTTATTAAATCCTTAAGGGGTTGTCCAATGTGCCGTATTTTGAGAGTTTGCGCCATGTTGTAAAAAACAGCATGGGGGTAACATACTGTATTTGGTATAAGAACGGACTATTTATGAGCATGCTGGAAAGCGATAATCACTGGGGGCCGCCATTCTTGCTCTCAGAGAATGCCACGCCGGATTTTTCTGTTTCCATAGGCCAGGATGACACTATACGGTCATCCTTCGTTGACTATGCCGGAAGGCTGCTTTTTGTTCAGGCCTGCGAGGAACGGAAGGAACCCGTTGTACTTCTGGAAAGCCGGATTGTAGGAAGCGCACCATACAGTGTTGTGCTCTCAGAATCAAAAAACGCCACCAATGTATTTTATGTGGTCAGCCATAACCGAAAACAGCTTCTTACCTATCAGCGAATAGAAAATGGGAGTTTTACCATGCCCGAGGTTGAAGGGGTAATTGTAAGGGGTTGTGAGAACTTTTCGGCATGCTCTGATGGCTCTTCTACACATCTTTTTTTCCTGACCGAGATACAGGACGTAAACCTGATAGTTCATCGGCGCATCAACTCGGAAGGAAAGGCCATGAAACCAAACAGCGCTCCATTTCCCCACAAGGTTTCAAAAAGGCTGCAGTCGGTCACAGGAAAAGGCAAGCCCATCTATGTGCTTTTGTCTGGCGGGGAGGATGACGAAAGCACCCTTCTATACCGGTTTGACCCCGAAACCAACAGGTTTTCCAAGGGACTGGAGGTCTTTAATCCTTCCACCCCAAGGGGATTTGATTCTCTTATTATGGTGGACAACTATCCCTCGGTGGTAAGGACTTGTAATAGCCATATGCTGCTGGCCCGGGTCAATGCCGATGCCTCCTCGGTGCTGGCAGAAACAAAATTTGACCTGACGACGACAAATCCTCCCCTGAGATGCGGGTATTTATCCAATTACAAGGACGATATCAATTTTGCCTGTGCTGATCTGCCCATAATATTCGGCAGCGGTCTGCGCTTTCCCTTGGACTGGAGAACCTACGCCAGCGGGAAATTTGAAAAATCCAACGATGAAAAAGATCTGCTCCAAGGCCGCATTAAAGAGCTTGAGGGACGTGTTGAATTCCTTGAAAACACGCTTCGCGAAATGCTTAGGCCATAGACAAATTAACCTATCCGTCGTCAATTTCTGACAATGCGCTATTGATGACATCAGATCAGTATGTTAGCATAATAAGAAAAGATGGAAAAAAGCTTTTCTGACAGAGGAGCAGCATTTATGGGACTGATTTTATTGATATGCTCAGGCGGAATTTTGATTATCTTGGCCGCCTATATGATCATAAGTCGAATGATCAATAACAGGTGGCTCAAACAGCCCCCAGATGAAGGCAAATTTCTGGACAACAGTGGAAAAAAGCTTTTCTATCGCACAAGGGGGAAGGGGGACCCCGCAGTAATCATTCTCCATAATAGCGGAAGCTCATCCATGGAGTGGTGGTCAGTTCAGAACGAGATACAGAATGCCAGGGTTATCAGTTTTGAAAGACCAGGTTATGGCTGGAGCTCGGGGTGCCAGGCTTCCGGAGTCGCCTCGGATATTTCCGATATCCTTGACTCCATAATTAAGTTCGAGCGTATAAAAAAGCCCGTCATCCTTCTTGCTGACGGCCATGCATCCATCTACGCCCACCACTATTCCTGCACCAGGCCTCATCAGGTTGCCGGTGTGGTATTGGTTAATCCCGTTCCCGTGGACTACAGGCACTGGATCACCTCTCTCAAGGAACTGGAAGACTATAAATGTCCTGAAAAGGTTGCGGAAAAACGCATGACCCTTGCAAAAGCCGGCCTTTTCCGTCCTCTGTCACCCTATAAACGCCAATTCGAGCGCAATAAATACGGAAAGCTCATAGCAGAATTCTATAACTCTCCAACGGTGTATGCAGCTTCGATAATCGAGCAGTCAATGGTAGAAAGGAGCATGGATGAAATCAGGGAATCTAACGGTTTCCCCAACATCCCCCTTAGTGTTCT
Organism: Clostridiaceae bacterium DTU059; assembly: GCA_001512555.1. Taxonomy (GTDB): domain Bacteria; phylum Bacillota; class Clostridia; order DSM-8532; family DSM-8532; genus Thermoclostridium_A. The sequence goes on from LFSK01000193.1 coordinate 29,275, forward strand.
GTTTTACAGCGAGGAGGCTCTTATCCGGGAATGGGTGAGAAATGGCACCTCCGACTATACGGCACGTAATGCCGGGCGCATTTACAGGATACTGTCCATGGACAACCTCTATCTGTCCCCCAGGTCCCAGATGGTGGAATTGCAGGACAGCCTTGATCCCGTCCACATAGATGACCCCAAGACCATCGCGGCTCATGTCAACAGTATGATTAAGTCCATAGCTAAAGAAAAGTGAGATCTATGAATTCATCAGAGCGGCTTCAAAGCCGCTCTTTTAATTTCAACTGTACTGCCATCCTCTTATATGCTGCCAGATCGCTTCGTCCCTTCGCCATTTGCAATGACGTAAAGAGGTGTCATTGCGAGCGGCTCTAAGTGAAGCGCGGCAATCCCATATAAAAAGAATTGAGGAGTTTAATGCTGGATGTTAGCAGGTTAAACACGGCAAAAGGCTGTTCATTACGAACAGCCTTTGCTCCCAAGGTGCCGTTCCCTGTATGTTGACACCTGGCTCTCAACCAGGTGGGCGCCTGTTAACCATTTTATACTTCCGCCGCCGGCACTTTCGTGACGGAATTAGCTTGCGGCCTGTACTACATGATTAAACTTCCAGCTCCCAAGTCAATAATAGCAGGTTCAAAATTACAGGTATTACGCACACCTCAGGATCCTATACACATTATATCATAACCAAAAAAGGCTCTCAACATGTTAATAATGCTAAAAAAACCGTTACTATTTCTATGAAATGCTTTTCTGATGCTGTTTTCGCTTAGGGCTGCTTCTCCACAAGGTGCTTCCAGTACCTATAGGGCATGAAGGATCTCTGAAGCTTAGGGTTCTTCCGGATCTCTATGGCAATCGTAGCAAAGTACCTCTTCCACAGTTCCTCATATTCCTCTTCGCATGCCAAATGGTCAAGGTCTGGAAGCTCTGATGTGAAGATTACTTCTTCGCCGTTATAAAGGGCAAAGATATTTCTTTTCCTGTCGTGAATAATCCATGCCTGGTCAGCAAGACGTCTGGCAAAATGATCGGTAATTAGTTGAGTGATATTGTTATCGGGCTCATAACAGGCATAGAAAACGCCATTCTTCAGCTTTTTGAACCTCAGGATGCCAAGGAACAGGTGGACTTCCTTTCCCACCCTGCGGCTAAGATCATGAATAGCCTGAACATCGGGATGCTGCAGGTACTCCTCTACTTTACGGCCGAGGTTGAGGCCCAGCCTGATATAACGATATATATACAGCCCAACCCGTGGATGTTCGCTGAGATATGCCTTGTACAGGTCTTCAAGGGATTGCTGTGAGATTTTACTCTGCACGCCACGCCAGACCCTGTCAGACTTTTCAGCGTCGACAGGTATTTCCCTGACATCTGTACCCAAAGGGAGCTGAAAATCTCCGCCCAGAGTTATCTCTTCGGGTTCCTCCTTATTTCTGAAGGCTTCGAATACCGCTGTAAGAATTCCTTCAAAGCTTCCATCGGTAACATAAACCATAGAATCATCCTTCTGCGCAATGCAAATCCATCGGTCAGCCAAACATGGAAATCTGCCCTGCCATCACCTTTTTGTTTGCCTTATCCGAGAGCAGAGGATAGAGCAGCCCCGCATCCAGATCCACGCCGCCACTATACCGGCCGTTACAGGTGATAAAATAGCGGGCGCGCTTCAGCACTACCCTCATGCGCTTAAGATCTTCAAAGGTGAGAGGGCCTAGCCTTCTTGCCCGGATGATCCTGGCTGCCATCCTGTAGCCGATCCCGGGAACCCTGAGCAGCATCTCCATAGGGGCTTTATTGATCTCTACAGGAAATTGATCCAGATGTCTTAAGGCCCAATCGCATTTTGGATCCAGATGAGTATCGAAGCTGGGATGGCCTTCATCCAGCAGTTCATCAGCCCTGAAGCCATAAAAGCGCAGAAGCCAGTCAGCCTGATAGATGCGATGCTCCCTCAGAAGGGGCGGGCTGGTATTGATGGACGGAAGGTTCTGATCATCATTGATCGGAACATAGGCCGAATAATATACCCTCTTGAGCTGATACCTACGGTACAGATGCTCGGTGAGGTTCAGGATTTTCAGGTCGCTGTCCTGGGTGGCGCCAACAATCAGTTGGGTGGTCTGTCCTGCTGGAACAAATGACTGGGGCTTTTTATACAGAACAAGCTCCCTGGATTCCATGATCCGCTCCCTTACAAAGCTCATGGGCTCAAGGATGGAGATCGGGTCTTTCTGGGGAGCCAGAAGCTTAAGGCTGGCAGTTGATGGCAGCTCAATATTGATGCTCATCCTGTCAGCAAGCAATCCTGCTTCATGAATTAGCCTCATATCGGCTCCGGGTATGGATTTTAGGTGGATGTAGCCATTGAAACGGTATTCATGACGCAGTTTTTTCAAAGCCTTTATCATCAGTTCCATGGTGTAATCGGGATTCCTGATAACTGCAGAGCTCAAGAAAAGCCCTTCAATATAGTTACGCCTGTAGAACTGTATGGTCAACTCGCAGAGTTCGTCGGGTGTGAAGCTTGCCCTCCTGATATCGTTGGAACTGCGGTTTATGCAGTATTTGCAATCATAGATGCATACATTGGTAAAAAGGATCTTAAGCAGGGAAATGCACCGACCATCGTCGGACCAGCTGTGGCAAATCCCTGGCAGGGAGGCATTACCCACACCACCGGGGCGATTGCTCCTGTTGCTACCGCTTGATGAGCACGAAACATCGTATTTGGCCGAATCGGCCAGTATCTGCAGCTTGTCCAGCAGTTTCATTATCCTGCCCCCAAATAAACAAACATATGTTCTTATTTATTATACCACATATTATTTTTTTGAAAACACAGCTTTTACATTGGAGAACAAATACAGGATGAATCTTGAAGGATGTTTTTAAAGCCATTACAGGCCAGTTTACACAATGCTATCTGATAACGAGGTTTATGTCCTGACGATCGGAGAAGGTGAAAGCCTGAAAGAATTGATAATGCATTAATTGATCAGAGCTATAAATTGACAGATATCAAATAAGTAATATATAAAAAACGAATATTGAATTGAGCGGAAAAGGACGGATGTACTCCGTCCTTTATTAGTTTACTGTGCCAATGCTCTTCTGAACACGTCCGCCGTCTTTGTTACCATCTCCGGATCTATGTAGTAGTGGGTGACCAGACGCATTACCCCGTTAATGGGTGGGTTGGCGAGAATACCGCCGGTCCTGAGCTTTCCCATAAGCTCATCAGCATTTACAGGACGCTGGAATTGAATGAAAACCATATTGATATGGACGTCCTCCATCCATACTCTCACTCCCGGGATTTGTCCCAGCAGGGATGCCAGTTGTAATGCCGTTTCATGATCCTCATGCACCCTCAGGCTCATCTCTTCCAGAGCGATGATGCCGGCAGCGGCCAAAATACCCGCCTGACGCATTCCACCACCCATGATCTTTCTTTTTAGCCTTGCCCTTTTGACGAAATCTGAGGTTCCTGCCAGGATGGAGCCCACAGGAGCACAAAGCCCTTTGGAAAGGCAGAACATAACCGAATCCGCATATTGAGCGATTGTTGCCGCATCCACCTTCAGCCAGGCTGCTGCGTTGAAGATTCGTGCCCCGTCCAGATGAATGGGCACATGATGCCTGTCGGCTATTTCCCTCACCTGGCGCATATAGTCAAGATCATGCACAACACCTGAGGAATGGGCATTTTCCATGCAAATCAATCCGGTTTTGGGAGCTTCCTCCGATCTGCGTATTGTACTTTCAATATCGTGAAGGTCTACACGGCCTTTCACGGATCTTAGACAGCGGAGCTGAGCTCCGGCTATGATGGCAGCCGCTCCTGCTTCATGCATTACGATGTGGTTGTCTTCCGCGGTAATAACCTCATCACCCCTTTGAATATGGGTGAATATGGCTAACTGGTTGCCCATGGTTCCGCTTGGAACAAAGAGGGCAGCCTCCTTCCCCAGCCTTTCGGCAGCCATTTTTTCCAGCTGTTTCACGGTGGGGTCGTCCCCATAGACATCATCGCCTACCTCAGCCTGGGCCATAGCCCGCCGCATTTCCTGAGTTGGCCATGTGACGGTATCACTTCTCAGATCGATATATTTCATAAATTATTCCTCCAGCTTCAACGCCTGCAATATGGCACCCAGGTGGGGAAATACCGGCGCACCCGTCTTCAGCAGTCTCTCCTCACTGCAATGCCCGTTGGAAACCAGAAAACAATGTGCCCCAATATTTCTTGCAATCTCGTAATCGTGGAGAGTATCGCCTATAAACAGCACTTTTGCCGGATCTGCATTTATTTCAGCCATAAGGTTCATGGCAAGATGCTCCTTGCTGTCGCCTCTTTTATCCTTCTGTCCTGAAATGGTATCAAAATACTCCGTGATCCGGTGTTCGGAAATCTGATCAACAAGGATTCCGTATTCCGATGCTGATACAATATGCTGGCGAACGCCTCTTTCCTTGAACCAGGCAAGCGCGTTGGCTGCATTTTCATGCAAGGTTATGGTAGAAGCATACTCCTGGTAGTTTCTGGCATACTCTTCACACATATCCTCATAGCTCTCATTGATGAGATCAAAGCCTGCATCATAGTAAAGCTGGATAACCGGATAGGTGATGCGCTCCCGGTACTCTTCCGGGGTTATAGATCCCAGATTCCGGTGCCGCAGCATGAGATCGAGCGCCTTAACAGTGGCAACGCGATCATTCAGCAGGGTACCATTCCAATCCCATATGACATGTTGATATTTCATATATTTCTCCATTCCTGTTAAGTAATTGGCTCCCTGAATATGAAGGAACACTCCAGTCTGAAAAGAATTCATGGAGCTCAAAGGAAAAAACCTGCGGCTCGTACTATGAATCCTATGGAGGATATTATACCCGCCATTTCTCAAATATGCAAAGGATAACATGCTTCCGGAATTGCCCCGATGCTGGTATGGAGCATGCTCTTGCCTTGCTGGAAAAGAAATTCAGTATCTTAAATTTAAAGACTTTTACCTGTCGTTTTGGTATAATGTAATGGAGAGAATACTATTCTGATAAATTCTGGAGTTGATGCGCTTGAATAGATATAACAATGTATTGGCCTGTGTTACACAACAAAAATCCTGTGAGAGACTCATACATAAAGCAGCAAACTTAAAATCTGAAGACGGATCACTCTACGTGATTCATGTATCAAAACAAAAGTGGAACTTTTTTGACAACACAAAAGATGGAGAAGCAATGGAGTATCTTTTCTCGGTATCAAAGTCCTATGGTGCCGATATGACCGTTCTCAACTCGGATCGTGTTGTGGAAACCATCGCCCAGTTTGCCCAGCATTACCAGATAGATCTGATTGTTATCGGAGAAGCCCCGGAAGGCAAATCCAACGAATTTGCCCAAAGACTTCAAAATCTCCTGGGAGACAGCAAAATAGCCATTCAGGTCGTAGCCATGGAGCATGTAAAATCCTGCTGACGACAGGGTATCATAACAGCGACCGGTAGACATCCCTTTTGGATATCCCAAGATCCCTTGCGGCCTGCTTCATAGCCTCCATGCGGCTTAAACCCTGCTCCTCATAATGGCGGACAAGTTCCTCAGTGCTCAGTTGGGAAAGGTCGGGGGATTCTTCTTTATCCTCGCCGTTGTTTCCTTCAACAATAATGACGAACTCACCCCTTGGCGGCCTGGCTTCAAACTTGGACAACAACTCCGACAGATTCCCCCGCATGACTTCCTCATGGAGCTTGGTGAGTTCCCTGGCCAGGGCACATTGCCGTTCTCCAAACACTTCAAGAATATCAGCCAGCATATTAAGGATACGATGAGGACCCTCGTAAAAGATCAGGGTTCTTTCTTCATTTGAAAGCTCTTTCAGGCGTTTGATACGATCACTGCGTTTATGGGGAAGGAAACCCTCAAATGCAAATCTTTGTGTGGAAAGCCCCGACACCACAAGACCCGCCAGGGCCGCATTACAGCCAGGGACAACCGTTACCCGGATATTCTCCTGAGCACACATTCTTACGAGTTCCTCACCGGGATCGGAGATGGCCGGCATTCCGGCATCGCTGACAAGGGCTATGCACTCCCCCTTCTTCAGCCTGGCCACCAGCTCACCTGCACGGGACAGCCTGTTATTATCATGGTAACTGATGAGGGGCTTTTTTATCTGAAGGTGATTCAAAAGCTTCAATGAATGGCGGGTGTCTTCCGCAGCGATCAGATCTACCTCAGACAGTATCCTCACAGCCCGGTAGGTGATATCCTCCAGATTTCCTATTGGTGTTGCTACAAGATAAAGTGTTCCCTGTTCCCTGTCCATATTTCATCCAATCCCCGCTCTGTGATAAACGGTAATTTAAAAAGCGCGACTGCACCGGAAGATGCCGGACGTCGCCTGTGCCAGGAAAATCATGCAGAATCTAAAGTACGGCCGAGCGGTGCCGGGTTGCATGACAGCTGATGTTGACGGCCACAGGAAGCCCTGCGATATGGGTGGGATAAGCCTCAATCATGACTCCAAGAGCCGTGGCTCTGCCACCCAGGCCAGCCGGGCCTATACCAAGCATATTGATCTCCTCCAGCAACAATCTCTCCAGATCCTCAAGATGCTTCTTCGGATTCTTTGAGCCAACCTTCCTCAATAAAGCTTTTTTGGCCAAAAGGGCACACTTTTCCATACTCCCGCCAATCCCAACTCCTACTATGACCGGGGGGCATGGATTTGGACCTGCATTGCTGACTGTTTCCACCACAAACCGCCTTATACCTTCAACGCCATCCGATGGCTTAAGCATTTTCAATGCACTCATGTTCTCGCTGCCAAAGCCCTTTGGCACCACATCGATCTGCAATTGATCTCCTTCCACTATGTCATAGTGTATGACCGCCGGTGTATTGTCTCCGGTATTCTTCCTGATGATGGGGTCCTCAACTATTGAACAGCGAAGATACCCTTTTTGATAACCACGTCTTACACCTTCATTGATAGCCTCTGTGAGACTTCCACCGGTAATTCTTACATCCTGACCCATTCTGACAAATACAACGGCCATACCAGTATCCTGGCATATGGCCATACCCTCCCCGGCAGCAATCTCGGCATTTCTGACAAGGCTTTTGAGAACTGTTTTCCCGCTTTCAGATTCCTCAAGCCTCTGTGCCTCTGTCAGGGATTCTCTGATATCATCATTAAGATAGATATTTGAATCTATGCACAGCCTCTCAACCACATCAATGATTCGCCTGGTACTTACCTCTTTCATAACCTATCTCCCCCATAGAGAGCGAATACCCGGACCTGGCCGGGCAACAGATCCTCTTCTCTCACCTTGATATAAGAATATCCATATTTTTCCTTCAGCGCTTTTATATTAACTTTTTTATGTCCCAGTGTTTTCGACAGAGCACCCTTCCAGGTATGAATTTCAATGCCCGAACAGCCCATTAGGCCGTCTTCCTCAATAATACCCATGATCCGGTTCAGAATGACCCGTGCCTCCACCATTTCACCAAAGGCCGGGTGAAATGGCCCTGCCACAACAGCATCTTCAAGGAGTTCCGAATAATGAAGCCCAATCCGGATGATCCTGATGGCAGCCTTTCTGAATATGGGAACCATAACGGCGCACCATCTTACAGCCTCTTCAAGGGTGAGGGGTGTGTAGGAACCCGCCTTATACATTTCCTCCATTTCTGTGCCCTTAAGGACGATGGCCGGATAGATTCGAACCTGGCTGGGCGCCATTTCCACAACTTTATTTGCTGTTTCCAGTGTTTTTTCCAGGGTATCTCCGGGAAGCCCCGGCATGATCTGAATGCCGTATTCAAATCCAAAGTCTCTTATCTGTTTAACGGCCTTAATCACATCTTCCCCGGTATGACCCCGCTTGCTCCTGGCCAGTACATCCTCATCCATGCTCTGGACACCAAGCTCTATGATCTTCACACCATACCTTCCTAAAATGTCCAGAACCTCATGGTCTATATAGTCGGGGCGTGTTGAAAGCCTGATACTGCTCACAACACCCTTCTCCAGATACTCCCTGGCCACATCAAGATAAGCCATCATTTGATATCGGGGTATTCCTGTAAAGCTGCCCCCAAAGAAGGCAATCTCCAGATAATCCTCGCTCGATGATGTGGTCAGGTATTTCTCAATCGTCTCTCTTATATTGTCGGTAGCAACAGGATCGCATGCGCCGCTGATTCTCCGCTGATCGCAGAATACGCAGGTGTTGGGACAACCCATGTGGGGAATAAAGATTGGTATGTTGATATGCCTGCCTTGGGCACCGCCATGATCCATATCTTTCCTTTGCTCCATGTTTTATGACGTTTTCATGCGCTCAAGAGCCTTTTTGGCTGCTTCCTGCTCAGCTTCCTTCTTGGACTTGCCGCAGCCGGTTCCCAGAAGACGATTATCGGCATATGCCGCCATCTTGAACAATTTGTCGTGATCCGGACCGGTGGCCTCAATAAGTTTGTAATGAATCTTCATGTCTCCGGATTTCTGAAGCTCTTCCTGAAGGCGGGTCTTGTAGTCCATGAAAAGCTCTCCTCTGACAGCCTTCTGGTAAGTATCCCCCAGCAAAAACATGATAAAGCCTTCAGCTTCGTCCATGCCGCCGTCGAGATAAATACTGCCAATTAAAGCTTCAAGACAGTCTGAAAGAATGGAAGGCCTGTTTCTCCCGCCATTGGCATCCTCTCCTTTTCCAAGAAACATGAGCTCCCCCAGACCAAGAGAACGGGCGCTCTCTGCCAGGGATGCCTCACACACGATCAGCGCCCTGGTCTTACTCATCTCTCCCTCGGACATTTCCGGATGGTTATTATACAGCATCATCCCCATCACAAAGTCAAGAATGGCGTCCCCCAGAAACTCAAGGCGTTCGTTGTTCTTAAGCCTGGGATCCAGATGGTTTTCGTTGACATAGGAACTGTGGATCAAAGCATTCAGTGCATAGTCCTTGTTCCTGTAGCAATAGCCTATTTTCTCCTCAAGCTTCTGTACCTGTTTATAGAGTTGTTCCTGTTCTGGCAATTTGACCTCCTGAAAAACCCGGTTGCTGCGGATACGGAAAAAGCGCATATACAGCCTGTAATAAAAATGGACACAATACCTCTACAGGTATTGTATCCATTATTTTATCACAAGTATTACAGCGATTCCAATGCTGACAGTACCATGTCAGAATCATTACCCACCTGATAAACCCTCATATCTCTTAAAGATCAGAACGCCGTTATGCCCGCCAAAACCAAGGGCATTGGAGAGGGCATACTCAACCTGCTTTTTTCGCCCCACATTGGGGATGTAGTCAAGATCACATTCCGGATCCTGGTTGTTCAGATTAATGGTTGGAGGAAGGAAACCATCACGAAGGGACATAACCGTGATAACAGCCTCAATACCACCGGCAGCACCCAAGAGATGTCCCGTCATGGATTTGGTGGAACTGACCGATACGTTTTGGGCGTGTTTTCCCAGCACCCTCTTGATAACTGCCGATTCCATGGGATCGTTGAGGGGAGTACTGGTACCGTGGGCATTAATGTAGCCAAGCTGCTCCGGCTCTATTCCGGCATCCTCCAAAGCCATCTGCATACAGCGGACACCCGCATCACCATCGGGGGATGGGGCCGTGATATGGTAGGCGTCACAGGTGCATCCATAGCCTACCAACTCTGCAAGGATATTGGCTCCGCGGTTTTTAGCATGTTCATACTCCTCAAGAATCAGTATTCCCGCTCCCTCACCCATGACAAAACCATCACGATCCTTATCAAATGGCCTGCAAGCCGTGTTAGGATCTTCATTTTCAGTCATAGCTCTGGATGCACAGAAACCCACAAATCCCAGTGGAGTTATGGAAGCCTCGCTTCCGCCCGTTATCATCACATCTGCATAACCATTCTGAATGACGCGCATGGCATCTCCAATGGAATGATTAGCAGTGGCACATGCTGTTACAACACAGGCGTTGTAACCCTTGAATCCATAGCGGATAGCCACCTGGCCTGATGCCATATTGGCAATCATCATAGGCACAAAGAACGGGCTCACCCGCTTGGGTCCCTTTTCGAACAGTACTCTGCAGTTGTTTTCCAGGGTCTCTATTCCGCCAATACCCGACCCGATCAGAACGCCTGCCCGGTAAGGATCCATTTTTGCAGCATCAAGGCCAGCCATGTCAATAGCCTGCTGGGCGGCAACAATGGCGTATTGGGAAAACAAGTCCATCCTCTTCGCGTCTTTTTTGTCAATATAGGCACTGGGGTCAAAATCATCGATCTGGGCTGCAACCTTGGTGCTGAAATCGGTAGTATCGAACTTTGTTACAGTGCTGATACCGTTTTTGCCTTCCTTAACAGAATTCCAAAAAGTATCTATATCCTTACCGAGCGAATGGACTACGCCCATCCCTGTTATGACTACTCGTTTTTTCATAAACATTGACCTCCTGAAAATCCTGCAATGGCGAGTTAATAAAGATCTAGCCATGATCCGCGCCGCCACCGCACAAGAAGAATGAGAATTCCGGTCATTAAGCTTTTGAATGGGACGAAAACCAGTAGAAGCCAGGCCGGTATAAAAAGAGTCCCAACCAAATTCAAGTTGGGACTCTTTTTATTCCTTTTTTGAATCATTGATCATTGATGAGCCTTAATGTATTCAACCGCATCACCGACGGTTGTTATCTTTTCTGCTTCCTTGTCTGGTATTTCCAAATCAAACTCCTCTTCGAGAGCCATTATAAGCTCAACGATATCGAGTGAATCTGCTCCGAGATCATCGATAAAAGAAGCTTCCATCTTTACTTCGCTTTCATCAACGCCCAGCTGTTCAACAATGATATCCTTCACCTTGTTAAATACCACACTGTTCACCCCCTTCCAGACAGGAATTGGCTGTACCTAAATATTATCGCTATCTTAAGAAATAATATTACATATAAAGTCCACCGTCAATATTAATTACCTGCCCCGTAATATATTGAGCCCCGTCGGAGGCGAGAAACACAGCTAGATCAGCCACATCGGAAGTCGTCCCAGGCCTTCCGAGGGGAATGCTCCTTATGTAGTTTTCCTTAACCTCCTCAGGGAGTGAACCCGTCATCTCAGTCTCAATGAAGCCGGGTGCGATGGCATTACAGGTAATACCCCTGCGGGCGTATTCCTTGGCCACCGATTTGGTAAAGCCTATCAAGCCAGCTTTTGAAGCAGCATAATTGGCCTGACTGGAATTACCCGTGCGCCCAACCACCGAAGATACATTGATGATGGTGCCCCGCTTCTTTTTCATCATGATTTTAACAGCTGCTTTGGTCAGGAAAAAGGCGCTTTTCAAGTTGATGTTCATCACATCATCCCAATCCTCTTCCTCCATCTTGATGAGCAGCTTGTCGCGGGTTATTCCGGCATTATTCACCAGAACTTCCAGACTTCCAAAGGCTGCAAGGGTCTGATCAATGAGAGCCTGTGCGGTCTCCGGCTCAGTCAGGTTCCCGACAAAACCGGAAGCACTGTAACCCTTGCTTTTTAAATCGTTCACCATATCATGGACTCTGTCGGTTGTACCGCAAATCATGACATTGGCACCAAGTTCAGCGAACCTTGTTGCGATTCCCTTTCCGATCCCTCTGGTGGATCCTGTGACAATAACCGTCTTTCCTGAAAATTTCATGCTCACACACTATCCTTTCAGAATCTCCAGGGTCTTATCCAGAGATGCCTTGTCTTCCACATTCAATGTCCTGAGCCCCCTGTCTATCTTTTTGACAAAACCGCTCAGAACCTTGCCTGGTCCTATCTCAACAAATGTATCCACTCCGGCGTCAATCATGGTGCGGACGCTGTCCTCCCAGAATACCGACTTACTTACCTGCTGAACCAACAGATCCTTCACCTGATCCTCCGAGGGTATGACCTTTCCTGTCACATTAGCCACAACGGGAATGGTCATAGGGTTAACAGCAACGTCTTCCAGCACTGTTCTCAATTTTTTGCCGGCCGGTTCCAGCATGACACAATGGAAGGGGGCGCTGACATTTAGCAGCACTGCGCGCTTCGCACCTCTTTCTGTAGCTATTTTGATGGCTTCATCAATAGCTGCAGTCTCACCCGCAAGAACAATCTGTCCCGGACAATTGAAATTGGCAGGCCCGATGACGCCAGCACTCTGGGCCATCTCACATATATCTATAACTTCCTCACGGCTAAGCCCCAATATGGCCGCCATAGCCCCAAGCCCTACGGGAACCGCATCCTGCATATATTTCCCACGTTTTCTGACTACTCTAACCGCGTCCTCAAAGGAGAAGGTTCCTGCCAGAACATGTGCTCCATATTCGCCAAGACTTAACCCGGCAGTATAATCAGGCTTGATACCGGCCTCCAGAAGAGGCATAAGGCATGCTATGCTGGCAGTAAGTATGGCGGGCTGGGTATTCTCTGTGATGGTAAGGGTTTCGTCATCACCATGGAAGATCATCTCTCTTATATCAAAGCCCAGGGCATTATTGGCACGCTCGAAAATATCCGCCGCCGCTGGGTACAGTTCTGAGATCTCCTTAGCCATCCCTATATATTGGGCTCCCTGCCCGGGAAATATAAAAGCAATCTTACCCAAAACTCATCCTCCCTTCAGGTATTCAGGCATCACTTGGACCACTGGAGCAGCATGGCTCCATAGGTCAGGCCACCGCCGAATGCCACAAGCACAATTTTGTCGCCCTTTTTCAGTCTACCTGCCTTTGAAGCCTCATCAAGACATACCGGTATACTGGCGGCGGATATGTTGCCTGTATGCTCCAGGTTGGAATACACCTTCTCTATTGGGTATTCCAGCCGTTTGACAGCATTCTTAAGTATCCTGGCATTGGCCTGGTGGGGAAAGATATGATCCAGATCACCCACAGAGAGTTGTGCATCGGATACCACCCTGAGGGTCGCCTCAGCCATTATCCGGGCGGCAAAGGTAAATACCTCGCTGCCGTCCATCCAAATCACCTGTTTCTTGCCCTCGTTGCGCTTTTCCCTGTCTTCCTCGGTGGAGTACAGGCACGGTATGGTCAGATTATGCCCCAGCTCACCATATGCGCCGGCGGTACACCCAATAATCCCTGCACTGTCTTCAACCCTTCCTACAACAGTGGCTCCGGCACCGTCCCCAAACAGAACACAGGTCTTCCGGTCCTGGTAGTCGGTCACCCTGCTCAGGGCTTCTGCCGCCACAACCAGAACATATCTGCAGGCTCCATTTTCGATGAACTGTTGGGCAACATTGAGAGCATAGACAAAGCCAGTACAAGCTGCATTCATATCAAATGCCGGCACCCCGCTAAGTTGCAGTTCTTTCTGAACAGAGCATGCCAGGTTCGGGGTCAGATAATCGGGTGTGAGTGTGGCTGCTATAATCAGCTCTATCTCTTCTTTGACAATACCCGCATCGTGTATGGCATTTTCAGCAGCTCTGGCAGCAAGCTTTGCAAGGGGCAAATCATCATCAATGATCCTGCGTTCGCGTATCCCGGTTCTCTTTGTGATCCATTCATCGGATGTTTCAACAATATTTTCCAGTTCAGCATTAGTCAGCTTCCTTTCGGGAAGACAGCTGCCCGTACCCAAGATGCCAGCTTTATAAAGCTTCGTCATAAGCACCTCCGACTTCCATTTTGGAGAATATGTTTCGTATTTGTTCCAGAACGGTAACACATGCCGAACTACATGCTTTAATGATAGTATTTTTAAAGGCCTTTGCCTTGGAATTGCCGTGACATTTATAGATGATTCCGTTGACTCCCAGGATGGGGGTTCCGCCCACTTCCTCAGGATCTATCTGTTTTTTTAGCTTTTTTAATTCGTGCCTTATCATTAAAAAGCTGATCTTGGAGGCCAGGCTCATGGAGTAGATGCGCTTGAGGTAATCCATAAAAAATCTTCCCGTGCCCTCCATAACCTTGAGCATGGCATTACCCGTCAGCCCATCGCATACCACAACGTCTACCTTTCCCTCGGTTATATCCCTTCCTTCAACATTACCAATAAAATTGAGGTTGGAATTCTTAAGAAGATCATAGGCCTGTTTGAGAGCATTATTCCCCTTGTTCTCCTCGGTTCCCACATTCACAAGACCAACTCTAGGGCTCTCCACACCGAACATCCTCTTCATATACTCTGTGCCCATTATCCCAAACTGCATATAGTTGATGGGCTTTATTTGAGTATTCATCCCGGCATCGATGATCATGGTGTTTTTCCCGCCCTCCGAAGGTACAACGGGAGCCAGTGCAGGTCTTACAACACCTTTCATGCGGCCGGTGATGAGTAGTGATCCGGCTAAAAGGGCGCCGGTGCTCCCTGCTGAAATAAAGGCATCCCCTTCTTTATCCTTCATCTTTTTAAGGCCGATTACAATGGATGAATTCTGCTTCTTCTTTATGGCCTCAGTAGGCGTATCGTTATTTGTAATCTCTTCCTTGGCATCAGTGATAAAAAGCCTGGAGGCGTCGTATGAACGCTTCTTCAGACATTTCTCGATCTTTTTCCTGTCTCCTATCAATTCGATTTCGACTGTCTTATTGATGCTCAATGCTTCCAGACAACCCTTTACAACTTCTTCCGGAGCATTGTCCCCACCCATGGCATCCACAATAATTCTCAAGACGGTCAACTCCTTACCTCGGTTATGCTGTATTTCTATGAATCCATTGTTTCCATATTACCCGATTTTTTTCAAATTGCCACCAGAATAAATTTGCCGCGGAAGACTTCAACCTGCTTGTTATAGATCATCACCCAAACAATAAATTTACCCTTATCACGTTTTTCCTTTACTGTAACTTTTGCAACAAGCTTGCTTCCTGAGTAGACCGGTTTCTTGTATTTAATATTTGCTACGCCCACAAGGGCTACGTCAGCATCGATAACCGAAATGGCAATGGATTCGGCCATTGAGTATATATAATGACCCCTTACAATTTTGGAATGGGCAAAGACCATCTGATCGGTGGTATCCAGAACAGAGATGGCGCTTTCCCCGAGATTCAACTCCACAATCTCTCCAATAATATCATCAGCCTGGAGGGAGCGCACCTTATTGTGGTTTCTGGATGCCATTTCCTTAATTCGCTGTCTGAGTTCGGGAACACCCAGTTCCAGACGGTCCAGCCTCACCGTGGGAACACTGACATTTAATATCTCGGCTATTTCTTCATCGGTCAGAAAAGGATCCTCCCTAAGGGTTGCTGTCAATCGTTCATGTCTTTCCTGTTTCGCTTTTGAATCTCTACTCAAATCGCTCACCTGTCATAATTATTACCAGATAATAAATTCTGTTGATAGTATATATGATTTTCGATTGGGTTGCAATACCATGTTTATATCTGTCAGAATGGTTTTTGACTGACAGGCGCTTTATAAGCCCATTGCA